>JAUIHQ010000069.1 GCA_030432155.1 bacterium
GGGTGAACCGTCTTGACCTGATAGATGCCGGGCTGATCGAGCTTGATCGTGTAGGATCCGTCCGGACCGTTTGTTGTTACAAACTCGGTACCATCCGGTGCTTCCGCAATCACGACCAGCGGCTCGGCCATCGGTGTGTCTTCATCCGGCTCGGAGGCGAGATTCCCATCGGCAGGACGGAGGGGGACATCGAGATCGACATCATAGATCGTTCCGAAGATTGTCGGGCCGATGGCGATGTCGAATTCGGCGTACGTGGTGTGCTTCTCTCCGCCCGCGACGACGCCCGAGACGCCGGCCTGCATGTTGGCCAGGGGCGTCTGGACGGATTGGAATTGCACAACGTACACATGCTGTTGTCCGGGGCTCAGGGTCACCGCCGGGAAGGTCTGACCGCTGACGAGCTGAACAACCCCGGATCCTCCGACCTGGGCAAATCCGGGCGCGATGTTGAACACCGATTCGGTCGAGGAAATGTTGTAGACGGTCACGGTCGCGCTGAATGTCTCATCGAGTTTCACGCCGGCCGGGGCTTCCACCTCGAGGCGAAGGAAGGAGATTTCCAGGTTCTCGCTCTGCTTCGGTGCGGCCACAACCGGATCGCCGGTTGAACTGTCAAATCCCCGGGCGGTCGCGCGCAGACCGACATACCCTCGTTCTTCGCCGCGGAATACGGCGGTGGCGGAAGCGGTGCTGCCAGCGGCCATGCTGAAGCCGGTCGGCGATGCGCTGCTCACTTCGGATACCCGTCCGGTTTCGCTTGCCAGCAGGGGCGCCACCTCGGTGACGGTCGTCACGATGCCGGTAATGACCAGATCACTCAGATTTTTCAACTGAATGGTAACCGTTGTGTCGTCATCGGGCGCGACCGGATTCGGATCCGGTTCGACTTTCTCAATGCGAAGCGGAGAGGAAATTTCCACCGGGACGCTTTGAACAGACGGTGAGGAAATGCTGATCCCGTTCGCCTCACCTCTCGCCGTCGTCGTGAGACGGACAAACCCTCCTTCAACACCGATATACTTCAAGACATTCGTGACGCTCTGACCCCCGCCGACGCCGGAAGATGTTGTACGCCCATCTTCGATCAGAAATAGCTGACCATCGCCCGTGACGGCGGGAAGATCGATGGATACCTGGCTGACCGGTTGAAGACTGGGGTTGCTGACGACAACCTTGACCGTTGTCGTCTGCCCGAGCAGAACCAGCGTCGGGCGCACACTGATCTCCGCGACAAGACCCGCGGAAGCGAGTCGATCCACGAGGAGGTAGCCCTCGCCGCTCTGATCATCAACCTCCAGATCCACCGCCGTGGCGGAATATAGAATGTCGGCCCAGGGTTGTCCGACCCGGCGGTACGGGTCCCCGCCCTCGCCATAAGCCAGCACAGGTATGCGCTTCACCTGCTGCGCAAGGGCGTCAACAACATACACATCTTCCGCCGACACCGCCGGGGTTCCGCCGGGCCCGACATCCATGGGACCGCCGGACACGGGATTGGCAAAATTCAAGAGCCGGCTGTAGTAGTTGATGGTACCGACAAAGGCGCGGGCGCCGGTCTGCCCGTCGAAGCGAAAGACCCTCCCCCCGAACAGGGCATCCGAGGAAGTGTTGTCAGTGTAGAGATTGCCCGAACTGTCGATGGCAAGTCCCCGCTGACCCGGCTGTTTGAAGTTGGAATACGCGAGAATGGTGCTTCGGTTGGTGGCCTGGTTCGGCTCAAAGACGAGAATTTTCGGGCGGCGATTCGGGACAGGATCCTGAGGGTCGCCGGTGTTGTCGCTCATGTAGGTCTTCCCGTCCGCGGCAACCTCGATGTCCTGAACGGTGACATCGATGCCGGACTTGTTGACGGTGATGACCACCGGATCCGACAAGTCACTGGTCACGCCCCGGTGCGACGTATCAGAGAATGTCTGGAAGCCGTCTGCACGACCGAACGCGGCCAACGACCACCACGGCAGCGAACGCTCCAATACATCCTGGTCCACCAGCGCCTGGGAATTCCGCACCTCGGTGGCCGTCACCGAGTAGAACCAGGTGGCGGACGGCGCCTCCACCGGATTGCCGGCAAAATCCTCGACAATGGGGAGCGCCTGGAGATCCACCAGGGTCTGGCGGCCGTACAACCGTTCAAAATCCTGACTGCGCAAGTTGCCCACCGTGCGCCCGGAAAGAATCTTCGTCGCCACCAATTGGCGAGGCTCTTTGCTGGTGCGGAAACGGTAGAGAGAATAGATGATATACCCTTCACGGATTTTCGGCCGGTGCGTGAATGAAACCGCTACCTGGGCCGGCCCGACGCCATCGACCAGGACCTCGGCCTCAAGGTTGGCCGGCGTCAGGGGCACCATGGCGGCAACACGGGCGAGCCGTTGTACGTCGGCAAGCGCATCCTGAGCGGGACCGCTGTAGAGGAGATTGACGGCCAAGGGAATGGCGCCGCCGTCCGGGGTGCAATTCCCAAGGATAAAGTCAAGGTAAGCGGTAAACGCCTTGTTGTCCTCCTCGATAAAAAAATCACCGGAAAAGGTATTTCGCCAGTACCGGGTGAATCGCCGATCATCCTGGGGGGCATTGGTCTGGGCGTAGGCCGGCGGGGCAAAGAGGTCGCCCAGTGAAGAGAGAGCATGCATCAGCGTTTCGAAAAACCCCTTGGGCTCGAGGAATGTCGAGAGCTCCCGGTCCGCGATATAGGTATGGATACTGAACATCAAGAGGCCGGCCTGAAAGAGATTCAGACGGGTTTCCGGCGCAAGCCGGGGCGGTTCGGGCAACAGACGATCCGTACTGTTGAACACGACAAGCAAAAGGTAACTGTCGGGATTTCCTGGGTCTGCCCATGCGGCATCGACACCGGCCTGGAGCAATTGCAGCCATTCCTGAAGGGTCGGAGGTGATCCATTCGACCATTTCGTACCGAACGAGAGCCCGAATAGAAGCTCCGCGAGAGACAAGGTCTCCCCGCCGCGCTGCAGTCGCTCGGCATACCAATCCAGGGCGGCATCTTTAAGGTTGAGGAGGGCGGGGCCGGTCACCGATGGGTTGAGCTGATTGGTGTAGGCGTCAAACAGACCAACTTCACTGCCGCCGACAAGAAGAATGGCGTCCCGCAAGGTCTCGCGGATATCGTCCAGGTCTCCGCCCCCGGTTGCCTTTCCGATGCCGCGGCCGAGAACGCTGATCACACTGACCGAAGCCGGGGCGCTGGGATCAAAGACCGTGGGCGGCGTGGGGATGTTTCCTACTTCGACCGTCTGGCCCGCCCCGGCCGTGAACGGGATCTCCTGGATTTCATGATCCGGAGGATTGATGATCAGTGTGTGATCGCCCGGGGGCAGGCCATTGAATGAAAACGAGCCATCCGGCCCGCTGACCGTAGAGAACCCGGTCCCCTGAACGGTGAGAATCGCCCCGGCAATCGCGTTGCTGGACAGCGAATCAATCAAGGCTCCGGACAGGGATACGAGGCCCGGATCGATGGAAAACGCCACCAGGGAAATCGCGGTTTCGTTGCTGGTGACAATGGAGACGCTCCGGTTTCCGGTTGCGGCGTCGCTGTTGATCGTAATGCTCGCAACTGCTTCCGTCTCGCTCAAGACGTTCAGCGCATTGACTTGGACACCCTCGCCGAAAAAGGCCTTGCTGGCATCCCCGAAATGCGTGGCAAACAAACCGCCGGATTGACCGGTGATGGTCACATCAAGACTGTCGCCCTGTGACGCATTGACCGGGGAAAGCCCGGTGATCAGAGCGGCGGAGGAAGGCGTGGGAGGCTGGACAAGTCCCGAGGCGTTCACCGTTCCCGTGATCCGCTGGGCAGGAAGCAGCGTCGGCGATTCAATCGGATTCACCACCAGGGTGAGTTCATTGGTATCGCCGGGCGTACCCAGCGGAACGTCCTCCACGATCACCCGGACCGTCTGGGTCGCGCTGGTCAACGATCCGTCATCCGCGGAGACATAGATGTCGTACACGCCGGCCTGGGTGAAATCCGGAGCAAAAAGAAGAGTTTTCGTTTCCGACGAAAACACCGCATTCGCGGGCAGGGGCGTTGCAGTGGTGGTCAGCGGATCCCCGTCCGGATCCCCCACCGACAGGTTGACGAGGAGACTGCCGCCCTCCTGCACCGTTTGTTCCGGCGGGGCCTTGATCGACGGGGCGCGGTTCTGATTGCTGACAACGAACTGAATCTGGGTGACGCTCTCGAATCCAAGCGGATCGCGTGCCCTGAAGGTAAGACTGTAGATGCCTTCCTGGTCGTACTCCGGCAGGAAGGTGAAGACCCCGGTCGCGTTTGTCCCGGAAGAGGCAAGGAAGACCGAATTGCTGATGGACGGCTCAGCCGACAGGGTGACGATATCACCGTCAGGGTCGGATGCGGACACCTGGATGACCAGGGTCTCCTTTTCCTGCACCGGCGACGAAAAGGGAGCCACGGTGATCACCGGCACGGATATCGGTTCGACCGCGGCCCGGGGTTCAAGGCCGTAGGTCATCGGCGTATCACGGGGGTAACGGAAGGTCAGGGTCGCATCGAGCGTTTCCCCGTCCAGCAGCTTGCCTGCGGACACCTGGGTGGACAGATCGACATAATACGCAAGGTACATCGGATCGTTGGTGCCGCCGAGGGCGCCGGTCACCCGCACATTGTCGCCGGTGGGATACACGACAAGATGAATCGGGCTCAGCACCGTGCGCTTGCCGAGATTGTGCAGGCGGATATCCACGGTCGACACCAGCTCCCGGGTATCGCGATCGAGGGTTGTGCGCTGATTGGTGACGGCAACGAAGAAGTGATCCGACGCCTTGGCCAGACCCTGGCCGTGAGCCGGCATGAGGAAGATCGAGATGCCGGCGGCAACCAGGAACAAGGTACGGATGAAACGGCTCATGTCCGAACCCTCCGCGAGCGGCAAAGAACCAGGAGCACACCCGAAACCGCCAGCAGCAGGGTCGACGGCTCGGGGATCACCGCGATCGAAACGTTATCAATCAGGGTCTGTGAATCATCATCGGTTCCGTTCAAGTCCGCCAACTCGAAGGTGGCGGCGACAAAGCCGTTCGCGTTCACGAAGGTGGCGGAGAAATGCTGCCAGCTCCCGCCCTTGCCGCTCGGGGATATCGTGCCGGCGCTGTTGAAGCTGCCGTTGTAATCGAGGTCAAGCAGGCCCAGCGATGCATCAAACGCCCCGGATCCGATATCGAATGAACCCGGGGTGTCGGTAAAATACAGCGAGGCGAAAAACGTATCGGGAAATGTTCCGATGTTTACGTTCGAGGAAAGTCCGGATTGAAAGTCGAATTCAATCGTGTAGGTGCCCGAGGCCAGAGGTACGAGCTGGAACAACACGGGATCCGACGCGCCGGCGTCTCCGAGAATCGCTTCCGCGCTCACCACCGACACAGACCCGGTCCCGGTCCACGACGTGAGCCCGCTGTCAAACATACCGTTGTTGATGGCGTTTCCCGACCCGGCCTGTTTTGTTGCGGCCCGGTATGAATCGAAGGCTCGCTCGCGCTGCAACTGGTACGCCACCGGATCCTTGACGAAGAAAGCATGGACCGGGAGCGTCCCTCCCACCATACTGGCCGCGACAATGCACCAGACGGCCACGGAAGGGTACCCCAACCTCCTTGACAGTGAAATCGACATGAGCCCGTATGCAGAGAATCATAGTGGAATCCCTGATAAGGGCAAGCCGATAGCATGAGAAAAAACGGGCAGATGCCGTGGATTGTGGCCATGTTTGCGCTTGGTTTGTACCTGGTTTCTGTATCATCGATACCGGAACCGGGCACGTCGTCCATCGCCATCGCATCCTATGCCATCCAGGATCAACCGGTCCTTTCCCATCCCTGGTACGGACTGCTCGCGAGACTCACCGCGGCCGTGCCGACAGCATCCGTGACCTGGAAACTGAACCTGCTCAACGCATGCCTGACCTCCGCCGCCGTCGGGGGGTTCCTGCTCCTGTTCCGGCGCCTGGCCGGATGGCTCTACCCCGGTGCCGGGACAGCCGGTCCTACCTGGGCGGCCGGAGCCTACCTGGCCATCCTCCCATCCGTCTGGTGGGCCGGGACCCGGGCCGGACCCGACGCCCTAGGCATGGCGATAACCATCTTTGCTTTAGCCAGTTACGCGACATGGCTCGATCGACCCGGCGGCTGGCGCACCCTCCTTGCCGGGTTCGCCACCGGACTCTGTGTGGTCGAGGCCGTGCCAGGCTTTCCCCTGTTCGTGATCCCGTTCCTCCTCGTCATGGCCGCCATCTGCATCCGCCTACCCTCGGGCCTCGGCGCCGGTCTGTTTCTTGTCGGGGGTATCGTCGCCGTCGCGCCCCTGGCCCCCCAGCTCGCTGCGTATGCCGAGTTGACAGGAGGCAGTCCACTCGCGGCCTGGCTCGAGGGACTAAGGGCCGCCGGCCGCCACATTCTCGACCGGGCCGCAGGCAACCTTCCCCGCTTCGGTTGGGTTGCGGTTCTCGGCGTCACCGCCCTCCCCCTCATGCTCCTCGGCGCGATCATCCTGCGACGACGCAAACGCCAGAAAAATGTTCGGAAAATCATCCTGCTGGCCCTCCTCGCCGTCCTTTTGAGCATCCTGTTTCCCGTTCCCTATGCCCCGTACCGGTTCAGCCGCGACCCCGGGGTCATGGCATCGGCCGGCCTCTGCTCCGCCCTCGCCTTCGGCCTTACCCTGGTCCTTCTGTTCCGTCACTCGCCGCCCCACGGCCCCCGCCGTCTCCGGCGCATCGTGTTCGGCACAACCGCCGCAACCATGGTTGCCGCCACCGCCCTCGCCTTTCCCCACATGACATCCAGAGTCCACCGGGATCTGTGGGGCATGATCCGGGAAACGGTCCGGCGCAACGGCGACACAGAATACCTGGTGGTAGGAAGCCCCTGGGCAGCCCTGTATCGAATAGCCATATTCGATATGGAACGCAGGACTGTCCTGCTACAGTCATTCCTCTACACGCCGGAGCAGATTCGGAAACTGCTTCAGGAGACGATTGCCGATCCGGATATCCGTGCCCTGGCCGGGGTCAGCCCGGTGGCGGCGGCCCGGGCCCTCGTCGATCCGGCCGGAGGGTATGTGGACGTAACCGGGGTGGACGGGCATCCGGGGCTGTGGCTGATGGCGGGACTGCAACCGGCCCCCCGACTTCTGATGTACCGGGGATATCGCGAGCCGGATGCGGACGTGCTGACGTCGGATTTGCGGGAGCTGCGGACGCGGCTCGAGCCGATGATCGGTCGGCCCATCACATTCAATCCCTACCGCCTGCTGATCGCCGGGGCACACGAGGCGTTTTTCCGCAAACAGTGCGCGCGGACCGCGAACGACCTCGGGGTCGCGCTGGATCATGCCGGGGCGCCGGGGGAAGCCGCGCGGGCTTACGTGCTGGCCCTGCAGCTCGAACCGGACCATCCAGCCGCGTTGCTCAACCTCATTTCCATGCACGAGGACCTGGGGTTCCGGAAAGAGGCCGGCGCGTACATCGACCGATTCCGCGAACGGTGGCTGACGCCGTGCGAGCCGGACTTCGCCTTCACCATCACCTCCGGCTTCGGTCTGATTCGCAATACCCGCACCCTCCACAAGTTGCAGGAGCTGTGCGCGGTGATGCCGGAAGAGCCGGATCCTTTCTGGTCAACCGCCATCGGAAACCTGCTGACTGACAACCCGGCGGAGGCCCTTGCGCACCTGCAGACGCGCGTTCAGGATCAGCCGGATGACGACCGGGCATGGATGCTGCTCGGGGTGCTGGCCCACCGCGCGGATGACACCCTGCTGTTTCGTCAATGCGTGGACCGCATGCTGACGGAGCGAAAGCAGTGGCCGCCGATCCTCGCCCTGCTGGCCCAGCGGGCGATCGAGGAAGAGCGGCCCCGCGAGGCCGAACAATACCTGGACCGGGCGGAACAGCGCTGGCCGCTCCATGCCGTGATCCTCGAGCTGCAGATCCAGCTCGACCTTCACCTCGAACGGACGGATCGGCTGAACAGCCACCTCGCCAAACTGCTGAGCCTGGATCCCGGCAACGCCTGGGCGAACTACGCGCTGGGGGTTCGCGAGTTCACCGCCGGCCGACTCGACGCCGCCGAGTCCGCCCTGTTGCGGTCGGTGGGCCGCATGCCCCTTCCCATCGCCTACAACAACCTCGCGTGGATCCTGCTCAACAACAACCAGCTATTCGACGCCGAACTCTACGCACGGCGCGCCATCGAGCTCGACCCCTTCGGCTCCGCCCAATGGCACACCCTGGCCGAAGTGCTGGACGCCAAAGGCGATCCCCAAACCGCGGCCCACGCCCGGGAGCGAAGCCGGATGCTGGAGCGTAACAACGCCGGAGAAGACTGACGAAAGCAGGGGGCTCCGGCCCGCGTTTCAGCCGATGACCAACTCATCGCACCTCCCTTTCCAGGGATTGGAAAAGGATGGCGTTTCGATTTCCAGAGATTGGAAAATCCATCTCGCCGGGTACGCCGGCCGGGAGGGTCATACCCATGGTAAATACGAATCGGTATACATGCGCCAGACGATTTGGTTTCAGGTTTCAGTGTTCAGGTGTCAGGAAGACTGAAATCATACCGATACGTTCTTCCGGCTGGTGTCAGAAGTTTTTCTCTTTGCTTGCGAATCGTGACGCGTCATGGCCCTCGGCGATGGCCCGGGCTTTGCCCTCCGCCGCCCACAGGAATCCCCGGCGCATCAGCTCGCGCGGCGTTCCGGATTCGATGACATCGCGATGATGTCCGAGCGCATTGTAAAACACCCGGCCGACACCCCAACGCTTGGTCCAGACCACCGGCATATCCACATGTCCGTTGGCGGAATGATACCACCGCGAGACGGGGAAGGGCGTGGTGGCCAGCACTTCGACCGCGGGGTCGACGTGAAGGTAGTATTGCTCGCTCGAAACCTCAAAATCCTCCAGCCCGTCAACAATCGGGCTCGAGCTGTTCCGGATGTGGACGGTATAGCCGACGCCATCGCCCCCCGGATGGGAGACCCAGGTACCGCCGGTGAGAAAAGCCCACTCGACGTTTTCGCGGAACGCATCGCACATTCCCCCGTGGCACCCCGCGAGACCGGTTCCGTTCGCCACCGCTTCATACACATTCTTCGCACGTTCCGGCGTGATGGTGCTCATGGTGATGACGGGGATGATCAGATCCAGCGCCTTGAGCCGGTCTGCATCATCGAATGACTCCATGGTATCGGATACATCCGCTTCAAATCCTTCCGCCGTCAGCATATCGTGAAACAGGTGAGAAACCTGCTCCGGTTCATGGCCGTCCCATCCGCCCCAGACAATCAATGCCTTCTTCATCCTGCCACCTTTTTTCCTTCCTCGTCCAATTGCCCTTCTTCAAGCCCCGCCGGCAACGGAGCCGGTTGTTCGCATGTGCTCTCGATGGTAATGTGCCGGCCGCTCGATGACGACTCGTCAAAGGCGTGCATGATGTCGAGAACATGGTACGCCATGTTTCCGCTGCACCGGTTGGCGCGACCGGAGCGGATGGCACAGGCCATGTCGGCCGCGCCGATGCTGCGCATATTTTCGGTATAGCCATGGGTCAACGGCACATCGCGCCATTCCGTTTCCCCCTCCCCGCACAGCCGAACCGGACCGCCGAATGTATTGGGGTCCGGGACGCCGAGGCTTCCGGCGGTACCGTGAAGCTCGATCGGCTGATGGCTGTGCTTCCAGATATCGAAACTCATGATCATGGTGATGATCGCACCGTTGTGAAATTCAAGCACGCCGGCGGTATGCGTATTCACCTCCACCGGCAAGGTCCGGCCCCGGGCGCCCTCACTGGTGGCCACCCGCTCGTCAAGGGCCCGGCCGCCGATCGCCGCCACCCGTTTGACCGGCCCCAGCAAATGAATCAGCGCGGTCAGGTAGTACGGACCCATGTCGAACAGCGGTCCCCCTCCCCTCAGATAGTAGAAGCCGGGATTCGGATGCCAGCTTTCGTGGCCGTGATTGCACATGAACGCGGTGCCGGATACCGGGCGGCCGATCGCCCCGTCGTCGACCAGCTTGCGGCAGGTCTGCAATCCGCCGCCGAGGAACGTGTCCGGCGCACATCCGGTCATCAACCCCCTGCGCGACGCCTCTTCAAGCACCCGCCGGCCATCCTCGCGCGTCACCGCGAACGGCTTTTCCCCATGCACATGTTTCCCGGCGGCCAGCGCACGAAGATTCACCTCGGCATGGGCCTGAGGGGTGGTCAGGTTGATCACAATTTCGATCGCGGGATTGTCCAGCAGCTCCTCCATCGACACCGCGGTCAGGCCGTTCTCCTTCGCCTTGGCTTCGGCCGCCTTGCGGTCGATATCCGCACAATGGGTGATGGCCAGCATGTCGAATGTTTTTGCGGCATGGAAATAGGCCTGGCTGATATTCCCACATCCGATAACCCCTGCCTGTACTCGCTCCGCCATACTTCGCGCTCCTTTCCGGTCCCTTGACTTCAACAATTTGTTCATTCTACGATAGTGAATATCCACGTAAATGGATGACTTGTTCAACTTGACTTGGATGATTTGGTCAGATGCTTCGCCACCGCCCGCTGTTTCGAGATTTGCAGACTCTGCCGCGGCAATTCGACGGTTTTCGCGTCGACGCGGTGGGGTACATACCGCACAAACCGGATCGGGTGGAGCGGCGTTTTGATACCTTCAACTATTCCCTGATTCTCTCCGGGAGAGGATCGTATGCCTGCGACGGCGACCCGTTCGCGATTCATGCACCCTGTGTCATCACCCAGGCGCCGGGAGAGCTCACGATCTACGGCCCCCCGGCGGGGGAGACCTGGGAGGAATTGTTTTTCATTCTTCCCGGCCGCAAACATCCGGAGCTTGCTGCCCGCGGCTTGATCGGGCCCACCCTTCATCACTGGCCGATTCGCCACCTCCCCCGCGTTCTCCGTGCGGTCACGGCGGTACTGGCCCTGGTCGAAACACCGGACCATCGCCCCGGCGCATCCGACCGGTTGGATCATATGGCGGAGCGGGTGATCATGGAGACTCTCCTACCGAGCCGGGACGCGGATGATCCGGGAACGGCCGCGGTATCGGCGATCGCCCGCGAGATCGCCGAGGCGCCCGGGGAAACCTACGACTTTCACGAGCTGGCCCGGTTCCACGGGATGTCCTACTCCACCTTCCAGCGACGATGGCGCGACCTGTATAGCGAACCGCCGGGGCAATTCCTCCTCAGCCGACGAATTTCGGACTGCTGCCGCATGCTGGCCGAAGGCGACCTGCCGGTGGGTCAGGTCGGCGCGTTGCGCGGTTTCGACGACCCCGCCTACTTCTCGCGCATCTTCAAGCAGCACATCGGTGTATCCCCTTCCCGCTACCGGGTAACACACCGCACATCCGCCCTGTCATCCGCCCCGGCTTCGAATCAACACGAAATATCCTAGTCCGGATACATGATTCTTTAAACATTGCGGATGGTTTGCCTTTTACGCATTCCATCGTTCATCCGTACGATAGGGGTTGGGAATGATCCAGGCGCGATGACTCTTCAACTTCACATGCAAACCCGGAAGGCTGCTGCAGGATTCTCGCTCATCGAGCTGCTGGTGGTGGTATCGATCATCGCGATTCTCGCCGGTCTTCTTTTCCCCGCACTTCAAACAGGACGGGCCTCGGCCCAGACCGGGGTTTGCCTTTCCAATCAACGGAGCGTCGGAGCGGCCATGCTGATGTTCCCCGGCGATCATGAAGGACGATTGCCGTGGGCGGAATTCGTCGGATCGGCGGCTTCCAATCAAAAGTACATCAGTTGGGATGACCAGCTATCGGAATATGACGGGCGGGATCACCTTACCCAGGCGCTGAAAGAAGCGCCGTTTCTTCGTGCGTCCACAACCAAGGATGCCGTGGCCGCGAGCATCTACAAGTGTCCGGCCGAAACCCGGTTTGATTCTCACGTCGTCACGGGCGATATCCTGATGCGCTCCTATACCATGCCCCGGCTCGGAAACGCCCTCTGGAACCGAGGGGCGGGAGGCGACGACCTCGGGGCGGGCATATTCAATCCAGTAAACGGTTGGTCCGCCCGGCTTTCCCAGGTGCCGAACCCGGCGGAGACGATCATGCTGGCCGAGGTCCGCGGCAATCAGACCCGGCTGGGATCGATCAACGGCATCGTTGTAGACCGGCCGTTCGCCTACGGCTCCGGGTCGTCCCAGATTCATATCGCGTTTGCAGGCATGAAGGCCCTGCACGACCCCTCCTGGAACTACCTCTTCTGTGACGGCAGCGCACGAACCCTCCGCCCGGAAGATACACTGGCTCCGGGGCGGGCCTGGTACACCTACATGTGGTCGAGGAATCCGAATGATTAAGCGGGGCTTGCCGGTCGTCCTTTGCATGCTGATGCTCGTCGCGGCATGGATTCTTTTTCGGCGCGACCAACCGGCGGCAGTCGCGGAACGATACGGGACCATCGCCCACACCTGGGGGGTCCTCCTCGTTGAAGAGGCGATCGCGCGGGCGAAAGGCCCCGGCGACATCGCCGTGTTCATCGCCCGCACGGAAGATGATACCATCCCGGAAGAAGAGAATCCCGCCAACCCGATACTCGCGGGTGTCCGGGACCGGCTCTCCACATCCGCCGACTACAACCTGCGCCTCGTCGAGTTCATCCAACCATCGCCTTCCCCGCTCCCGGACCAACTGCCGGGCCTGTCGGCCGATGTATTCTCGTCCGCCGACGGGGCGGCCGCGGTGATCTCCCTCGCCGGCCCGCCGTCGGCCGATGCAAGGATTCCCGGACAACCGGTGATCCTTTTCAGTTACCATGTCGGTGATGCCGAGGCATGGCTGGCCGCCCGCCAGGCGACGGCGGTCGTGATTCAGCATCCGCGATCACCGGTCGAGCCTCTCTCACCCGAAACCCGCAACCTTTACTTTCACACCCTGGACCAGGACCATGATGTTTACGACCCGCGCTGACCGCACATCCCGACGGAAGCTTCTCCCCCTGATCCTCCTTGCGGTCATGGCCGGAACCGCCTTTGCCGATACAGAAACCCGTGATCCCCTGGTTGATTCCTTCATCGACATGCTTCAACTCAATGAGAAGGAAGCCCGGGTCAACGGTCTGTGGGGCCGGCCGGTGATGCGCGACATCATTGGCCTGGCCAAAAAAGGGCAGCGGGACGCGGCACTGGAGCGGTACGAAGCCTATTTCTTCGAACAGCTACGGCGACCGGGCTTGCACGGCATGATCGTCAATCCGCCGCCGGGCATCCCCGGGCGGCGTGAGGACGTGGTGCGGAACGCCGATCTTTTGATGAAGGGTTTGATCGAATACAAAAAGGAAGAGCATCGCATCGGCGAACCGGGCTCGGTCAACTGGAACTTCCCGTTTCAGCCGGGGCAAACAATTCCCATGGGCGAGATGCCCCTCGAACGGATCTTCACCGGTTCTCAATTCAACCCCCTGATTCATGCCTACCTTCACACCGGCCGACGGGCGTACCTGGACCGGTGGGTGGCCTACATGGATGACTGGGCCCGCAACTCCAGCTATCCGGGCTCGGTGCATCCCTGCTTTCTGCCCAGCAGCATGAATCCGAAAACCGTGCATACCCTCAACCGATTTTTTGATCTGCTGGCCGTGCTGGCCAACGGTTCCTCGGAACCAGGGCCCGAGTTGATTCCGCCGGCGTCCTTCGCGAGGATCATGCGAAAATACATCCATGATTTCGTCCTGCCCGGGGTTGTGTATCTGCGATCCAATCCCCACAACTGGACCCCGTTCCCCAGCCTGCTCGAAGCCGGTATGAATCTCGACGAACTGACCGTCGGCGAACTCTTCTTCCGCGAAGGCCGGCGGCGCAACATCGAGGACAATGCCGTCACCCAGAATCTCCGCGACGGGACGGAAAATCAGCAATGCCCGTGGTACAACGAGAATTACGTCAAGGGGATGAA
>JAUIHQ010000411.1 GCA_030432155.1 bacterium
GACGGTCGTGATCAATCCCATGCCGCAGGCGAATCCTGCGCTCACCACCGGAATGTACTGTCTCCATTTCAGTCCGAGGCGTTTCTGGAAATAATACCGTCCGATCAGGGCGCCGATGAACTGGGGAATGACCGCGTGCGGCATGGTTTGGCCGAGACCGCGGACCACCCCATAGGTCAGCATGACCGGGGCGCCGAGAATGGACATGCCCCAGAACAGAACAATGCCAAACGCCGTGCCAACCCCGATGAACCAGGCGTTGAACGCCTGCTCGAACACCGAGTAGTCGCCGAGGGTCGCAGAGAACATGATGCACGCATTCTCGGCGTGGAGCTTCCAGATCTCATCGGCGAAGGGATAGACCGCGGATGGGACCTCGTTCAGCCCCCAGATGAAGTTCATGAAAAAGATCGAACTGATCAGGATGATGGGGAACAGCACGACCTGGGTTTTCCAGATGCTGGTGAACTTGGTGCCGGTCAATTCGCATTGCTTGTAAAACACGCACATCTGCCCGTAGTTGGCGATGGGAATGGGAAGGAACCAGCACTTTACGCCGGAGTAGCCGCTGAGAATAATCGCCGCTTCGCGAATAAACGGAATCTCCACCACCTGGCCCACCATACCCTCGAGTCGGGCGGTCACATAACTGATGAGCGGCGTATAGACAAAGCCGAGGAAAAACAGGACGGCCATGATCCCCTTGTGCCAGTCGATGAGGTAGCCGGATACGCCGATATAGCTGAGCGTCACAAACAGGTACACGACAATGATCGCCCACGGCTTGATATCACCGCGGCCTTCGGGAACCGCGGCGGCGGTCGCCACACTCATCGCCGGCATTCCCCGGGCTGCTTTCTTTTTGGCCCGGCGGAAACTATTCACGACCTGGATGATGCCGGCCGCGGCGACGGCAAGGGCGATGCCGATCTGGAAGCTGAAATAGAAGTCGACGTTGTTTACATACAGGGTACTGACCGTGCTGTCGCCGGGAACCCAGGTATGCAGGATGCCGAACTGATAAAGAACAGGATTCAGTACAAAGGTTACGAGCAGACCGATGAAGCTGCCGAGCATGGCGAAGTAGGGCAGGACCATGCCAAAGATGATGTTGCCGAGATCCCACGACATGCCGGTAGCCACGGCCTTGAAGTAGTCGCCGGTCTGGGGAGTGAAGTCGGAAAACGGAATGGGTAGAATCTGGATCGGCTCCCCGGTAAGGGCGCCGGTCAGGGTCGGCAGCAGCAGGTACACCACGCCGAACGCCAGTCCGAGGGCGCCTCCAATGGAAAAGACCCGCCATCGCCATCGGTCTTCACCATCCTTGATGGTCTTCTCGTCGGCATCCTCGGCAAGGGCCATGATGCCCTGGGCGCCGATGGGCGCCATGGGAAAAGGCAATTTCTCGATGTCGCTCGCGACCCGGAACAGACCGTACCCGAGGACCATGTTGGACAATTGGCCGAAGAATGTGCCGAAGATCACGAGCCCGATCGCGGGAAGCCAATCCACATGGAAGAAGGTCCGCTTCAAATAGGACTCGGAATCCGGGGGCGGGGCAAACCACACCGGAAGCCCATCGACCGCGGATGTTATTCCGTTGGCAATCGCGGCATCGCTGCGGGCAAAGAACTGGTTCCACAACAGACCATTGAACGGCAACCCCATGGCCGCCCCCGCCATGAAAAACAGGACGAAGATCTCTGAACGCTTGAGGCTTTTCTGCGCCCGCTTCGCGACCTCGATGAACAGAATCACCGTCACCCATTGGGATGCCTGGCCAATGTTTTCCACACCGGCCAGCAGACCCATGTAAATCGCGCCGGGAACCATGAGCAGGGCGATGAATATCGCGCCGAGCAGGGACGTCCAGTTGAATCCTTCCTCGAAGGTCGACGGGACCTCCATGACCTGCCGGAACTCTTCCAGCTCCTTGTCGATATGTTGATCGTCAGCCATGTCCTGTTATCTCAATTCGCCGGCCATTACGTTTCAGCCACGGCATCCTGCCGTATCCGCACCAGGGTTTCCTGCCGGTAATGCTCCATGGTCTCCTTGGGCAGCGACCGCCAGAGGAGGAACTGGGTACGAAGGTCGTCGAACAGGTTCTTGTTCAGCCGAACCCAGTCGTCCGGTTGACCCGACTTTCGGATCAGCCGGATGTTCACCTCGTCGATCCCCTTGATTTCGCTCGGGGCGCTCTTCAATTCAAATTGCTGGGTCACCCCCAGGTCAAACGGGGCGAGGGCGAGATCCGCTTTCAGGCCGAGCGAATCCCCGGTCGTGATGAGATCGGCGTTTTTCGCCATGAAGGCCCCCAGGCCGGTGTCGCTAAAGTTGTCGAAATGCTCCCGGAGGAAGCTCACCACGCCGGTCAGGTCGTACTCGGAGACGGTGAAGGGGAAGACCAGGTCGTATACGTCGCCCTTGGGCGCAGGCGGTTTCCATGACCGGAGCAGACCGGGGTTTGCGCTCTTCGAGGCCTTGACCGCCGGGTAAATCGCGGAGATCAGCACCGTGGCCATGACAATAAGAATGGTCACGATGGCGTTGGTGGA
>JAUIHQ010000070.1 GCA_030432155.1 bacterium
CGGATCGCCCGTTCCATGTTTGCGTTGACGATCTCGATAATCGCTTCCGCCGCTTTTTCCACCGATCGCCCTATGCGCCGGGCCAGTGGTTTTATGGCTTCCGCGGCAAGCTCCGGCGACACCTTCATGCGCCCGCCGAGGTAATGCCGGGGAACGATCCGGCCGAGAACCAGGTTTGCATCGGTCACGGTGGGCCGTTTGCCTTTTCCGCAGCAAGCGGGTCCCGGATCGGCGCCGGCGCTTTCCGGACCCACCCTCAGCATGCCGCCTTCATCGAGAAACGCAATCGATCCGCCGCCCGCGCCCACGGTGTGGATGTCGAGGACCGGTACCCGGACCGGGTGCCCGTTCAGCTCATACTCCGTCGTGATCTGCGGTGTCAACTCGATCAGGGCGACATCGGTGGAGGTGCCTCCCATATCGAATGTCACGAGATTCAGCGGTTCCTTCCGCCGGTTGGTTGTCCGGGATTGCCGGGCGATGGCCGCGGCCCCGGCAACGCCGGCCGCAGGGCCGGACAGCACGGTGTGGACCGGCATGCGTCCGGCGGCTTCAGCCGACATCACGCCGCCGTCCGACCGCACAACGCGCAGGGCGGTTGCGCCCAGGGAGCAGGCTTGTGCTCCGAGTTCCCCGAGATATCGTTGCATGACCGGTCCGACGTAGGCATTCAGCACCGTAGTAGCCGTCCGCTCATATTCACGGAATTCCGGCATGACGTCCGAGGACAACGTGACGAACACCCCGGGACATTTCTTTTGCACGGCGGCCGCGATCTCCCGCTCATGTTCCGGATGATGGAACGAGAACAAGAGGCATACCGCAACCGCTTCGGGCCGGGTTCGCCCGGTCCGCTCTGCAATTGATTGTATCTCTTTCCGGCCCGGTGATTTCAGCACCGTTCCATCTGCGGCCACGCGTTCGTCGAGCTCCAGCCGTCGGTTTCGGGGCGTCATCGCCGGCGGCCGTTGGGTACACAGGTCATACAGGGACGGCCGGTTCTGCCGACCGATTTCAAGGACATCGCGAAACCCCCGCGTCGTGATCAGCGTGACCTTCGCCCCCCGGCGTTCGAGCAGGGCGTTGGTGGCGACCGTGGTGGAGTGGGCAAGGTCGAACGATGCCGATGATCCGTACATCCCAAGCAGCTCACGGATCCCCTCCAGCACGCCGTCTTCAAACCGAGGCGGGGTGGACGGGACCTTGTGGGTCAGGACCGTGGAGCCGTCATACAGCACGAGATCGGTGAACGTGCCTCCGGTATCCACACCGATCACCGGCCGACGCGGCGTCATTTGTTACTCCACCGTCTCCATCAGAATCGTATCGATCAACACCCCGTTGATGTTTACCTCGGTGACCGCCACCACGTTGCTGCCGCTCCGCAGCAGCCCTTCCCCCTTGAGAATCTCCACCGCCTTGCTGAAGTTGTCGGCGGGGTCCGACTCAAACGGCATGAGGTAGGGTTTGATCCCCCAGTAAAGAGGAAGCTGGTTGATCAGGATTTGATTGTCGGTAAATGCATAGATAGGAGAATGAAGGGGGCGCATCCAGGCTGCGTTCCGGGCCATGCCGCCGCTGCGGGTAAATACAATCAGTGCCTCAGCTTTGACTTCCCGGGTCAGCACGTTTGCCGACTTCACCAACCTCGCGCCGACCGTATCCATTTTGGCGAGTTGGGCATAATCCGCCCCGCCGCTTCGCTCGATGCGGCACGCGATGCGATTCATCATTTCTATGCATTTCACCGGGTACTGTCCCACCGACGTCTCTCCGGACAGCATGATGGCATCGGCCTGCTCAAACACCGCGTTGGCCACGTCGGTAATCTCGGCCCGGGTGGGGGACGGGTTCTCGATCATCGACTCCAGCATGTGGGTCGCCACGATGACCGGTTTTCCCTTGGTGATGCAGGCCTTGACGATGCGCCGCTGGATGATCGGAAGCTCCTCGTAGGGGCATTCAATACCGAGATCCCCGCGGGCGACCATGATCCCGTCGGCTTCTTCCACGATCTCATGGAGATTGCGGATCGCTTCCTGGTCTTCCAGCTTGGCGATGATCTTCTGGCTGGCCCGCCGGTAGTCGAGGATGCCTTTAAGCCTCAGGACGTCATCGGCCTCCCGGCAGAACGACATGGCGATGAAGTCTACGCCGACCTCGATGCCGAGATCGACATCCTGGATATCCTTGTCGGTCAGGGCGGGAAGGTTCACACGCACGCCGGGAAGATTGATATGGCGCCGGCTGCCGAGCGTTCCCTGGGTGAGGACTTCGCATTGGAGCTGGTTATGCTTCTTTGCGAGAACTTTCAGGTGGATGTTGCCGTTGTCCACGATCACCGTGTCGCCGACCTTGATATCGTCCACGAGCTGGTCGTAGTTCACATCCACCGAATGCAGTTCTTCCGAAACCTCTCCGCGTACCGTCAGGGCGATCTTCTCACCCGGCTTCAAATCCAGCTCGGTGGATACTTCGCCGGTGCGGATGGCAGGTCCCTGCAGATCCATAAGGATGCCGATGCGCCGATTCAGTTTGTCGGAGATCGCGCGGATATGCTTCACCGTCTCGCGCACCTGGTCCGGTTTCGCGTGGCTCATGTTGATGCGGGCAATGTCCACGCCGGCCGCCAGCAGTGATTCCAGCACCTGGGGGTCCCAGGTGGAGGGGCCGATGGTGGCGATAATCTTGGTCCGTCTACGATCTTTTGTCATCCGATGTCTCCTTCACGCAAAACCATGGGCTGGCCGGGGCCCCGGGGCAATCCCGGACATATTCAACCTTTGTTCAGATCGTGAACGTGCCGTTCTTCTGGATCACCTTGCCGTCCACAATCAGTTTTCCGCCGCGGCGGAGATCCTTGATCATATCCCAATGCAGGGCCGATTTGTTTACCCCGCCGGTTTCGGGATACGATTCACCGAGGGCGAGATGAATCGTGCCGCCGATTTTTTCATCGAACAGGATATTCTTGATGAAGCGCTGTATGCCGAAATTCGTGCCGATGCCGAGTTCACCAAGCCGCCGGGCGCCGGGATCCATGTCCAACATCGACAAGAGGTAATCCTCGTTCTTTGTTGCCGAGGCTTCGACCACCCGGCCCTTGCGGAATACGAGTCGGATGCCGTCGATCTCCCGGCCGCCTTCGCAGACCGGATAGTCATACCGGATGTATCCGTCCACCGATGCCTCAACCGGTCCGGTGAAGATCTCCCCGCTTGGAACATTGTGGGTGGCGACGGAGCTGATGAAGGTCCGGTCCTTGATCGACATGGTCAGATCCGTGTCTTCCCCGACAATTCGTACCTGGTCCGAGCCCTTCAGGGCGGCGATCCATTTCCGGTGCTGCTTTTCCAGTTTGTTCCAGGACGCCACCGGGTCCTTGTGGTCGAGAAAATTGGCCGCGATCACGAAATCTTCAAAATCCTTCAGGCTCATATCCGCATCCTGTGCGTAGGCCTGCGTGGGAAACAGGGTGAGTGCCCACTTCTTCGCGAGGAGAATGCGCCGGATTGACCGGCGGGATTTTGCGAAACGAACCTGCTTTTCCGGGGAAAGGGAAGACAGCGCCCGGGTGTTGGTACTCGACATGATGCGCAACGTACCGTCCATTGCTTTGACGAACTGCTTTTCCCACGGGGCGACATCTGCAAGGTGGTGATCGCCGGCGTGGGTGAAGAACCGTTCGGTGAGGGTGGGAGGCGACATTCGCACCACCGGATGCGCACCGACTTTCAACAGTTCATCGTAAACCGTTTCAATCAGGGGTTCGGCCGCGCTGGTTCCGTCCACTGAAATCTGCTCTCCCTTCTTCGCATATATCGAATATCGGGTCAGAAGTTTCGCAAAAGCATGTAAATAGGCTGAATCCATATCGAATGACTCCCTCTCAACAGTCCGTTCCCTTGTCTACGGGATTCCCCGATGCAATGACAGGACTTTTTTGGTAGTATCAACAGGTTATCAACAGGCTGTGAATTCATCTTTTGCCTGTCCGGATTGAATATCCATCGTTTCCCCAAAACTTTTCTTCTTTCCTGATTGACCGATGTGGGGGAAGGTGGTTAAAAGTGGGGCAGCGGGGAACGAAATGGAGCCAAAAGAACAGGAAGTGTTGGAAGAGCTCGGGATCCTGAACGGATTCGTCGATACGTTCCGGCACAACCTGGACAACAAGAAGCGGCTCACCATTCCGTCAGAGTGGAGGGCCCTGGTGGGGAAGCCGGAAAGGTTGTTCATTCTTCCAAGCACCAATGATCCCTGTCTTTGCGCCTATCCGCCGCGCGATATGGCCCGGCGGCTCCAGAAGCTTCAGGAGCTTTCGATCGTGGATGTTGATGCGCAGAACAATATGCGGACGCTGGCCGCGAACGCGAACCTGGTTCCGTGGGATGCCCAGGGCCGGATCCGGGTGAAGGACAGTTTGCTTGAGTATGCAGGTTTGGATGGCGAGGTCATTCTCGTAGGTGTTTTCACAAGGTTTGAATTATGGAGTCCGGAACGATGGCAGGAAAAACAACCGGGATTATCGCAGCAACTGCTCGGCGAAGCCGCGCGGTCCGTTGGTTTGTAGAACAGGTCGGAACGATCGGAAAGCAGGCGGCCCCCGGCCGCAGCTCCGGAGGAGGTTCGGTTATGAAACGGCACACGACAGATCCGTCGCCGGCGGCCGCCCGAAAAGCGCGCTTCGACCGGTGGATGGAGCAGGGCGAGTTGTTCGGCGAACCATCCTCTTCATCCGGGACAGCTCATGCTGACCGGGGATCCGTTTGCGAATGTTTTGTGGATGACCTCCCGGTTGATCGGCTGGCGGTAAAGGCTGTGCCGGTGCCGGATCCCGATCCGGCGCCTGTGGTTCCCGTGCGCCGCCGCGCTCCGGCCGCCCGCCGGTGGCATGTGCCGGTAGCGCCGACCGCGGTTCGTTCTCACCGCACGGCGGCGGAGAAGATGGCCACGGTGGCAAAATTTATGGACGCGAACGGTGTATTGGATGGAGGCCGGATGGAGCCGGAGCGGTTTTCGCTCCCGTCCCGCGCCTTCGCACCGGTCCTCAGGCTGTGGAAGGGTACTTCGGAATCGGGCCAATACCCTGTGACGCAATAACCGGTCCGATTCCGAAGCCCGGCCCTTTTATGAGGTCGAGATCATGAGCGGAACTCAACATGTTGCCGTTCTGCTGGAGGAAGTGATGGAGTTGTTGCGGGTCGAACAAGGCGGTCGATACATCGACGGTACACTCGGCGGCGGCGGTCATACCGGCGCGCTGCTCGAGCGGTCTGCGCCGGACGGGCGGGTGATGAGTATCGATCGCGATCCGTCGGCCTTCCATAGGGTTCGCCCGCATCTTTCGTCATCCGGCAATCGATGGAATCCGGTTCACGGGAATTTTGCCGATATGGCGGCACTCGCGTTGAAAGCGGATTTTGTGCCGGTTGACGGGATCCTGCTGGACCTGGGGATGTCATCCGATCAGCTGGATGACGGGAATCGCGGGTTCAGTTTCCAGGCGGACGGCCCCCTGGACATGCGGATGGATACGACACAGGGGCTGACCGCAGCCGATCTGGTGAACAGCGAAAGCGAGCAGGGGCTTGCCGACCTGATTCGCCGATATGGTGAAGAAAAGGCGGCGGGGCGGATCTCGCGGGCCATCGTCAGGGAACGGGAACGCGAACCGATCACGACAACCGGCCGGCTGGCTGGAATCGTTGAGCGGGCCGCAGGCGGACGGCGAGGACCAACCCACCCGGCGACCCGGACATTCCAGGCGCTGCGAATGGCGGTGAACGATGAGCCGGGATCGCTCGCTCGGGGTCTTGAAGGGGCTTTGTCGCTTCTGCGTCCCGGCGGGCGGTTGGCCGTGATTTCATTTCACAGCCTGGAAGACCGGGATGTGAAGCAATGTTTTCGAGAGCATGAAGGCCGTGATGTCTCGCTGGAGGCCGGCGGCAGCCGCTGGGAAGGGGCCTTGCCCCGGGTCCGGCGCGTGACAAAGAAGCCGGTTGTGGCCGGTGAAAAAGAAGTAAAGAACAACCCGAGGGCCCGTTCGGCCAAACTCCGGGTGGTGGAGCGAAAGGACGATTGAGCGATGGCAGCCCGTAAACGAAACCGGAACCGGAACCGGAACCGTAAAAACACCCGTACACGCAAAACCTCTCAGCGGAAGGTGTTTCCCGGATTTCTGGCGCTGATCCTCTTCCTCGCGACCGGGGCCTCGCTCGGCTACCTCTACGTCTGTGGACGGTGTGACGCCCTCGGGAAGAACATCAATTCCCTCGAAAAGAAGCGGGATGCGGTAAAGCGGGACGTGGTGAACGAACAATTCAAGTGGTCCAACATGACGGCGCCGGAGAACATCGAACGACTGCTGGCCCGTCACAACCTGCAGATGATTCAGCCGACCGAGGATATGGTAGTCCGGTTGCGCCGGGGCGAAACCCATCGTCAGTACGCGTTCAACAGCGGGAACCGGATGCATGACTGAGGGCCGTCAGATGGTGCGGATCGCACTGGTTGCTGCGGTAACGCTTGCCGCGTGGGCGGGGCTGGGCGTGCGCCTGGCCTATCTGCATCTGGGCGAGAACACGCATTTGCGGGACCGGGTGGAGAATATCCGTCGCATCGAGAAAGAAATTCTCGTCGGCCGGGGCCGCATTTTCGACCGTAACGAGAATCTGATGGCCATGGATCTCTCGGTCAAACATGTGTTCGTGGATCCGGTCCGCATTCAGGAAAACGGGTATGGCGGATTTATTGCGAACCAGCTTGGCCGCCTCCTCAACCTCAGCCCCGCCACCATCGCATCCAAAATCGAGCGGACGGGGCGGCGGCATGAATACGTCGCCAAATACATACCTGAAGATAAAGCGCGTGAAATCGATCAGCTTGGTTTCAACGGCGTTCATTTTGAAGATGTGTCAGCCCGGTACTATCCCCGTGGGTCGTTAATGAGTCACGTCCTGGGATTCTCCAACCTTGAAGGCGTAGGTAGCGCCGGGGTGGAGTTGCGATATGATCGCTACCTGCGGGGAGTACCCGGGCTGCGCATTACCGAAGTGGACGGCCACCGTCGCGAAGTGTATCTGCGGCGAGGGGTGGATATCCGGCCCCAGGAGGGCGCGGATGTTCATCTGACCCTCGACCAGCACATTCAGTATTTTACCGAACGAACCCTCGATAAGACGATGGAAGAACACAACGCCCTCGGCGCATGGGCGATTGTTCAGGAAATCAAAACCGGCCGTATTCTCGCCATGGCTTCCCGGCCCGCCTTCGACCCGAATGAATTCCGGTACTCCCAACCGGAAGAACGTAGAAACCGGACCATTGCCTATACCTACGAGCCGGGATCGACGTTCAAGGTCGCCATCATCGCCGCGGTCCTGAATGAGCACCTCGTGAATCCTGGGGATCTGATCGACTGTGAAAACGGCATGTGGTTGTATAATCGGCGCCCGCTTCGGGATTATCACGCCTACGGAAAGCTCACGGTAGCTGATGTGCTGAAAAAATCCAGCAACATCGGGACGGCCAAGTTGGCGATGATGCTGGGCGAGGAACGCGTATACGAATACCTCAGAAACTTCGGGTTCGGGACCGCCGCCGATCTGGAGCTGCCGGGCGAAGAAGCGGGCATTCTTCATCCCACGCGAAACTGGAGTGCCATCAGCCTGTCCCGGATCGCCATGGGTCATGAGGTCGCGGTGACCGCCCTGCAGATGGTGAATATGCTGAGCGCCATCGGGAACAACGGATTCCTGATGAAGCCGCGAATCATCGACCGCATCGTCAACGCCGAGGGTGAGGAAATCTACCGGTCCGAAGCAGAGGCGTTGTCCCGTCCCATTCGCGGCGAAACAGCAAGGTTGATGTGCAAGATGCTGACCCGGGTCACCGAGGAGGGCGGCACCGGTCGCAAGGCGAAGATCGATGGCTATACCGTGGGCGGGAAGACCGGCACGGCGCAGAAGCCGAAGGATGGAAGCTATTCCGACTCCGCCAACATTGCCTCGTTCATGGGGCTGGTGCCGGCGGAGGATCCGCAAATTGCGGTGATTGTCGTTGTAGATGAACCCCAGCCTCTGCATACCGGCGGCGCCGTGGCCGCTCCGGCATTTCGCGACATTGCCGAGCAGAGCCTGCGTTATCTTGACATTCCGCCGGTTCCGGCGGAGCTCGCCTATCATTTTGGTGATGAAGTACCGGAGTTTTAACATGAAGGAGATGGATCATGATTCTGGGTCGACTCTGCCTGGAAGCTATGCGCCTTGAAGATATAACCAAGATTGTGCAGCCGATCCTCGTCAAAGGGGGGCACTCGTTTGATGTGGAAGGGATCGCGTACGATTCCCGGCAGGTTCGCAAGGGATACCTCTTTGTCGCTCTTCGCGGAGGGACATACAACGGTGAGGATTATATCGAGGATGCCATTCGTCGCGGTGCGGTGGCCATTGTGTCGGAGCATGAATGCATGCCCCGCCGCGACGTGGCCCATATCCTGGTCGAGGATTCGCGGCTGGCCCTGGCCGAAATTTCATCGGCGTTCTACAGTCATCCTTCCGAGCGGATCGAAATGATCGGCATCACCGGGACCAACGGCAAGACAACGACCAGTTTCATGACCCGTGCGATTCTCGAAAAAGCCGGCCGTCATGCCGGCATGATCTCCACGGTCCGCTATGAAATCGGCGACCGGATCATTCCCGCCAACCGCACCACGCCCGAGGCCCCCGACATTCATTTCATGCTCGATCAGATGATCCGCAGCAACTGCGTTTCGGCGGTCATGGAGGTTTCCTCCCATGCCCTTCACCAGAAGCGGGTGTACGGGATCGATTTTGATGTAGGCGTGTTCACCAACCTCACCCGGGATCATCTCGATTACCACCGGAGCATGGACGAATATTTCCGGGCCAAAAGTCTGTTGTTCCGCGGCCTGGGTCAGATGAGCAAAAAAGCGGCCGCGGTCATCAACATCGACGATCCGTGGGGTATGACCCTGGCCAGTGTGGGGGGGCTTTCCGCCGAGCTGGTTACCTATGGCTTCCACCCCGGTGCCATGGTACGGGCTGAGAATGTTGAACTTCAGGCGCTCGGTTCCGAATTCACGGTCGAATCCCCGTGGGGTCGGGCGGATGTATACCTTCAGATGCCGGGCCGTTACAACGTCAGCAATGCCCTTGCCGCATTTGCCGCATGCGGGGCACGTGGTATCCCGCCGGCGGTCATGGCCGAAGCGCTCCATGGCATGACCCCGGTGCCGGGCCGTCTCGAACAGATACGCACCCGGTCCGGCGCGATGGTGTATATCGATTATGCCCATACCGATGACGCTCTTTCGAATGTATTGCAGACACTGAGAGAGATCAGCCGTCGCCGGCTGATCACGGTTTTCGGATGCGGCGGCAACCGTGACGCCACCAAGCGTCCCGTCATGGGGGCCGTCGCATCCGGGTATTCCGATCTCGTGATCCTGACCAACGACAATCCCCGCAAGGAGGACCCGTCGGCGATTCTTCGTGATATCGAGTCGGGCATCCGCCAGGGAACGGATTGTCGGATCATTGCCGACCGTGAGAAAGCCATTGCCGCCGCGATCGCCGAAGCACGGGAAGGCGATACGGTCCTCATTGCGGGCAAGGGCCATGAAAATTACCAGGAATTTGCCGACACAGTGATCCCTTTCGACGACAGCGAGGTCGCTCGCCGGTATGCGGAGTAACGTCGGAAGGACCACCGGCCGGCTGTTGTCATGAAGCCGGTGATTCCAGCGGGAAAACTAGCTGACTGGTGCGGGGGCAGGTGGTTGAACGGGAACCCGGGCGTCGTGTCCGGATTTTCATTTGATACACGGTCCCTCGAACCCGGAGCGATGTTTCTGGCTCTCACCAGCGATACCGCTGACGGTCATGCCTACTGTCACGATGCATTCCGAAAGGGAGCCGCCGCCTGCCTGGTTGATCGGCCCGAAACCGCGACATCCCTGGAAGGGCCGTGCCTGCTGGTCGAGCATACTCGCGAAGCGCTCGGGCAACTTGCCCACGGGTATCGGTCGGAGCATCCGGCCCGGTTCATTGCCGTTACCGGAAGCGTCGGCAAAACATCGGTCAAGGAGCTGATCGCGGCCATGCTGTCCGCGGAAAAACCGACCTATCGGTCCCACGCGAATTGGAACAACGATATCGGACTTCCGATCAGCATGCTTCACATGCCGGACGATGCCGCCGTCGGTGTATTTGAACTCGGGATGAATCACCCCGGCGAGCTGGATCCGTTGTGCCGGATTCTCAAGCCTCATGCCTCGGTGGTGACCGCGATCGGTCCGGTTCACATCGAGTTCTTTGACAGCGTGGAGGCCATTGCGATGGAAAAAGCCGCGGTTTGCCGGGCCATTCCACCCGGCGGGTATACGGTTCTCGCGGCGGATGGATCCTGGTTTGATATCCTCCGGAATCAGTGCGGAGGGGCGGCGATAACCGTCGCACCCACGATGACCGCCGCGGATTACGTTTTTACCCGGCAAGGTTCCGAGTGGGAGTTCATGGATGTGGACAGCGGCGCATCCATCCGGTTCACGCCGTCCCTTCCCGGCGACTACATGGTCCGCAATGCCGTCCTTGCCGCGGCCGTTGCCCGGAGAGAGGGAGCAGGATGGGAAGCCATTCGGGCCGCCATTGAATCCTACCGGCCCCTCGCCATGCGCTGGAACCGCAACGTGAACCGCCGCGGCGCCGGGGTGATCAACGATGCCTACAACGCCAACCCGGTCAGCATGCGGGCCGCCATAGACGCGTTGATGCAGATGCCCTGCCGGGGCCGGCGGTGGGCGGTCCTCGGCGGCATGCGGGAACTGGGAGCCATGGACCGGGATGCCCACGTTGAGCTGGGCCGGTATGCCGGATCACGATCGGAATTGCACACGGTTGCGGTCGGCTCGAGGTCGTCCTGGATCCGTGAGGGATTCCTGTCTGTGGGGGGCGAACCGGACAGGGTTCACGCATTTGAGGACGCGGGAACCGCCGCCGAGTGGCTGGGTGAACAGACCGGTGACGGGGATGAAATTCTACTTAAAGCATCGAGAGGCGAGCGTTTCGAGCGCATCGCCGACGCACTCGGTGCAGGAAGCCGCGACCATGAAAAAAGAAACGCTGAAATCGGAACAAAACCGGCAAACGCGTTCGGGAATGGATCCGGAAGCGCGGAAAGAGCATGACCGGGAACTTGCGTGCGCCTCCGCATTGCACATGTACCGACTGGGCGGACGGGGATACGTTTCCCGGCGCTGCATGTGTGTGCATTGCCGCGAAGCATTCTGGCATTGACCGGACAGGTTCCGTATAGATGTGGCGTCCGGTGCGGAAGATGACGCATCCGGACCGCGCTGTATGAATGGATGACTGAACATGTTGTATTATCTTCATGAATGGATGGATGTGTTTTCGCCGCTGCGAATCTTCCGGTACATCTCGTTCCGGACTCTCGGCGGAGCGGGAACAGCCTTTCTGATCGTGCTGTTTTCCGGTCCGGCGATGATACGCTGGCTGCAGCGGTTGAAAATCGGCCAGCAGGTGCGCATCGAGGACTCCGCCGACCTGTACAGCATGCACGGTAAAAAAGCGGGAACGCCGACCATGGGCGGGGTCCTGATCCTGGTGGCACTCACCATGTCCGTCCTGTTGTGGGCCGACCCGTTGAACGGCTATGTGCTGTTGACCCTGGCTACGACCCTGGTTATGGGCGGGATCGGCTTTGTGGACGATTTCCTGAAAATATCCAAAAAGCATTCCAAGGGGCTGAGCGCCCGGGGCAAGTTTCTGATGCAGCTCGGGTGGGCTCTGCTGGTGGTGGCATGTCTGTATGCATGGCCGGAGAGCCATGAGCATGTCGCCAAACTCATGGTTCCCTTTTACAAGGAGCCGGTCATTCGCGATCTTGGATTTCTCGGGGCCCTTGTGTTTGTCACCGTGGTTTTAACCGGGGCGACCAATGCTGTGAATCTGACGGATGGTCTGGACGGTCTTGCCGTGGGGTGCTCCAACGCCGCCGCGGTCGCCTACCTCGCGCTCGCCTATGTCGCGGGCAACGTGATCTTCTCCGGGTATCTCCAGGTTCCCTATGTCGCCGGCAGCGGTGAGCTGGCGGTGTTCTGCGGATGCCTGTTCGGCGCGGGTCTTGGATTCCTGTGGTTCAACTGCCATCCCGCGAAAGTCTTCATGGGGGATACGGGCAGCCTCGCCCTGGGCGGGGCCATCGCCATGGTCGCGGTCTGCATCAAGCAGGAGCTGCTGCTGGTGATTGTCGGCGGAGTGTTCGTCATGGAGGCGGTCAGTGTGATTCTCCAGGTTCTGTCGTTCAAGCTGACCGGCCGCCGCATTTTCCGTTGTGCCCCCTTGCACCATCATTTTGAATTCCGGGAGAAGGATCGCGCCGAACGAGAGGGCCGGGACCTGGAAGTTGTGGAAACCATGATCACGACCCGCTTCTGGATTCTCGCCATCATTTTTGCCCTGCTGGGTATTGCAACATTGAAGATCCGGTAATGAAAGCCGCCCGATCCATCCTGGTGCTGGGACTCGGCGTGAGCGGTTGCGCCGCGGCATCCCTGATGGCGGCACGGGGTCACCGTGTAACTGCGGTTGACCGCGCCGGAGCGGATGCACACCGCGATGATATCCGCCGGCTTGTGCAACGGGGTGTGGATGTGCGGACGGGAACGGCGTCACTCCCGAACGATGCCTATGATGAAGCCATCGTGAGTCCCGGCATACCGGCGGACAGCCCCTGGATGCAGACCCTGCAGCAGCGGGGCATTCCGGTTCGGCCTGAATTCGAAGCAGCGCTGGACGGTGTATCCAACCTGCTTGTCGCAGTGACCGGATCCAACGGCAAGAGTACCATGGTGGCGTTTCTTGAACATGTTCTCCAACGTGCGGGTCGCCCGGCCGCAGCCTGTGGAAATATCGGTCTGCCGGTGAGCCGGGTGGTCGAGGACGGTCATAAGGGAGTCCTCGTGCTGGAGCTCAGTTCCTTTCAACTCGAAACCGCGGCAGCCTTCCGTCCGGATATTGCCATATTGCTCAACCTGGTTCCGAATCACCTCGACCGGCATCCCGATATGGATGCCTATGCGGCGGCCAAGCTCAACCTGTTTGCCCATCTCGGCGCCGGTGATACCGCCGTGGTTCCCCCGGCGTGGGTTGATCGCGTCCGGGAACGTCTGCCGGCAAACGGCGGTTGGAATCTGCTTACGTTCGGGGAGGGGGATGGGGCGGATGTCGTCTATCGTTCCGGAGCGCTTTCCGGACCGGACCGGGAAACCTGTTCCCTGGCCGGAACGTGGTTTAACCGGTCGCCGCTGGTGCGCGGCGGGCCGGTGCAGCTCGATAAAGACGACAGCAATCGCTATTCTGATAGTGGTTCGTTATGGAGTGTGGACTCGCCCTACATGGCCTTTGCGCTGACCCGTTTCTACCGCAGTATCGGGCTGCCCGGGATACTCGCCGAATATTTTGGCGAGGCCCCCGTGTTATCTGTGCGCAAATGGGTATTGCGTTGCATTACACCCAACAACGGCGGCCAGGCGGGCTGGCATCAGGATGGTCGCTTTCTTGGCGACCCCGATATTCGCACCGTCAACCTCTGGGTCGCGCTGACCGACTGCGGCAGTGGCATGCGCGCGCCCGGACTGGAACTGGTGGGCGACAACGACGGCACGCTGTACGAGCTGCGCGCCTCCGTCGAGGCGGCCTCCCCCGGGGGGGACCTCGCGAAGGTCGAGGCGGACTATCGTAGGGCCCTCGATCTCAACGGAGGGCGCCGCGCGGGCACGTACGTTG
>JAUIHQ010000071.1 GCA_030432155.1 bacterium
TGGGCGAGGATCGGGAATTGATCCGCAGCTTCATCCGCGAGGCCCAGGCGGCTGCGGCCCTCAATCATCCGAATATCGTTCAGATCTATTCATGCGGCGAAGAGAGGCGGCAACCCTACATCGTCATGGAGCTTGTCCCCGGCGGCCGGCTCGACAAGATGATCAAAGATCCGGGGCCGATCAACGAGGAGCGGGTTCTTGAAGTCGGTCTCGATGTGGCCAAGGGGTTGAGCGCCGCCAACGGTGTCGGTCTGGTCCATGGCGACATCAAGCCGGAAAACATCCTGATTGATACCGCGGGTACGGCAAAAATCGTCGACTTCGGTCTCGCGCAGTTTGTAAACGCGCAGCAGGACAAGGGCGAAATCTGGGGGACGCCGTATTACATCTCCCCCGAGCGTGCCAGGGGTGGCCGGGCTGATCACCGGTCCGATATCTACAGTCTCGGCGCGACCCTGTTTCATGCGTTTGCCGGGGCGCCGCCGTTTGACGGGAAAACCGCAAAAGATGTCGTGCTCGCCCGGTTGAAATCCCCGCCGCCGGATCTCGATAGCCTCCGGCCCGAGCTGCAGCCGGAAACCGTACGCCTGATCGGTCGGATGATGGCTGGAGATCCGTTTCTGCGCTATCCCACGTCGGCCTCGTTGATGGCGGACATGCAGGCAGCTCTGGCTGCGGCCAGGGCTGCCCGAGGGGCGGGGAAGCGGCGCAAGAAGAAGAGCTCCCTGAACCGTACATCGGTCGTGATCGGTGTTGTCACGACCCTGGTATTCCTCGTCATGGCGGTTTTGTTCATCCGCTGGTTCATGGAGGCGAACAAGCCCGCTCTCAAACCTGTCTCTGTCGCTCCGCCTCCCGGCCAGATCGTCGAGGATCAGCCGGAGGAGGCGGCTCCTGAAGATGAAGGTGATGTGATCAAGGGCGATGAAGACAGCTTCATCCGGTATGAAGAAGTCCAAATGCCCGATGGTACGGTCAAGCTTCGGATGCAGGTGACGTATTTCCAGGAGGACACGGAAGCGTTGATTGTGCAGGCGGCGGAAAATCTGGTCCGCGGCGACACCGAAGCATACCGCGAGCAGTTATCGGCTATCGAAGATCTTTTGCCGCCCCAAAGTGCAAGACGACTCTGGATCCCGATTCTGGCCTTCATTCCTGAAGTGGTGTATGGCGACTCTTCGGATGCGGATGACCTGCTTCGGGATGTTGCATCCAAGACGGTAAAGAAGGAGGAAGAACATCCGGTTCACATGCCGGAGGTGATGGCCAAGCGTCTGCTCGGAACCATCGATCCGGATACGCTCGAGAGGCTCCAAACAACCTGGCCAGACTGGTTCAAGATTCTCGGCCAGCTCCTTGAAGGCTTGAAGGACATGCGGAGCGGCCGGTTGGATCAGGGGGCGGCACGGGTTGAGGCCTATCATGCGACAGCCCTGGAACAGCCCTCATGGGTGTTTGCCTACCGTACCGCCGCCGGGGAGTGGCTTTCACTCGGGCGGCAGTGGAATCAACAGGCTGAAGACATCCAAACCCTGGTGAGTGACGGAAAGGCTGAGCAGGGTGTGCAGGCGGCGGAAGAGGCGATGCAGGAGCTGCCGGCGCTTTTTCACGCTTCGATCCGCAACGTGCTGGAGGCTGCGCGAACCGAAGCCGCGGCCCAGGCCCGCGAGCGGGAAGAGCAGGAAGCCCGGGCCCGCCGGGAGCTGGTGCAGCAGGATCTCGATGCGATCATCGCCGCAATGTCGGAGATTACATCCATTGTGATCCGGGATCGCGAGTACCGGAAAGCGGCGCTTCGATTCGATCTCGCTGCCGGTGAGCTTGACCTTCAAACCGCGGAAGGCGAGCAGACCCTTGCGGTGGAAAAGGAAAAGATTGAGCGTCTTGCTGATCTCAAGGCGTTCATCATCGAGGCCGTGGGGTTGGTTCCCTACACGCGGGCCGAGGGCAGCGATTTCGGCGGCGACGTAGTACTGGCGACACAAATCGGTCTCAGGGTGTCGGTGGATGGGAAAGCCTCAACCACACGTGCATGGAGCGCGGTGTCGGTTCGATCTCTCGCCCTGCTTGCCGCCCACTACGCGTCCAGCCGCCGGTTTGATGATGAGCGGCGGGCCGAGGCGTTTATTGGGCTTGCGGTTTTCTGCTATATGAACGGATATTTTGATGTCGCCCGCACCTATGCCGGCAATGCGCTGGAAATTGATGACGGAAAGGCGGTTGAAATACGCCGACTTATGCCCGACCTTTTAGAAGAATGAAGAAAGGAAGGCAACATCGTGGCTGAATCAACAACCGCCCTGCAATCGAAACGCTGCAAACCCTGTGAAGGCGGAATCGTCCCCATGACCGACGAAGAGGTGGAGTCCATGCTCACCAACGTCCCTGGGTGGAAGCATGAGGATAAGGAGATCGTGGCGACCTTCTCGTTCAAGAACTACTACCAGACCGTTTCGTTCATTAACGCCGTGGCCTGGATCGCCAACCGGGAGGACCATCACCCGGATATATCGTTCGGATACAAGTCCTGCACAATCCGCTACAGCACCCATTCCATCGGCGGACTGTCGGAAAACGACTTCATCTGTGCGGCCAAGATCAACGCATTGCAAGCCTGACGCGGCTCATGCCGGTCGGAAGAACGTATCGGCATTATTTCAGTCTTCCTCAATCGGTTTCGGGTGTCAGGTTTCTGGCCCTCCTGACACCTGAACGCTGAAACCTGAAACCAAATCGTCTGGCGCATGTATACCGACAAGTATTTGCAGTTGGTATCAGGCATACTGGCCGGTCGCGTGAAGTAGCCGCTCCCACTCCTCGAAATACGCTTCGAGGTAGGCATTCTCCTCCGACTCGCCCAGGGTCATGATCAATTCGCGGACGCGTTCCTGCTCCTCATGATATTGATCGTGCGAGAAGTGGCCGCCGAAATGAGCCATGCGGAGCCATACGAGGTAGGTGGTCAGGGCATCGTAACAATTGTATTGGACGATGTCCTGCTGTTTCCCGGCCAGCCACATCGAGGCCACATCCTGTCCGCTGGTGTCCATCTTACCGGGGATGCCGGAGAGGGTGGCGATATCGTTGAGGGAAACGGAATTGTTGCGCGACCATCCGCCGAGGATGTCCATCATATCGACATGGGCATCACTGCTGCGGGCGAAGTAGTCCGGTCCTTCCCACGGCTTGTCCGGCCGGGCACAGAACGACGCCGCTTCCACGCCAAGCACCACCGCCCGCTGGATGAGGATCTTCAGGTCGGCATTGGCCGAGTTGAAGCCGACGAGCTGGGGACGGTACTTGCCCGCCGCCTGGAGAAAGCGGCCGATGATGGAGGTTTCGGTCTGTTGTTCCTCCGGATCGGTGGAACGGGGAAGCCAGAGAAGTTTGAGATCGATCTCGCCGTTGCGCACCCTCCGCTGTACCGCGGCGATTGAGACGACCCGGCACATCACGGTTTTCAGGTAGGGCATTGGATTTTCTTCCGTGGCGCCGTTACGGGCCCACATTTCGCCCACGACCTCGAGGTCCGGCATGTCGTCGGGCAGGCCATACAACAGTCGCCCGGCTTTCGGGTCGGGCACCCACTCCAGGTCGAACGCCCATACATCGTTATAAACATCCTTGAACATCTTGTCTCTCCGGTTCTGTGCAACGACGATTCATAGAACAAAATAGCCCTCCGGAAAAGGTCATACACACATCTGATTCCGGGGTTCCGCATCCTGTAGCGGTTTATCCATCCGGGGGGCCACGGCATTGGGCTCATCGTAATTTTGCGCATCGCTCGCACAGTGCTAACCCGGTTGCGTTATCTGAGCACCATGCTGCGCTGGATTCTCTTGTTGTTGCTGGGGGCGGGGCCGGTTTTTGCCGGACCCGAAGCGGATCTGCATGCACTGCCGGAAGCCTTGAAGGGCAACGAGGATGTGCAGTCGGTCATGACAAGCAGGTACATCCATGTCACGCTGGATGATGGTATCGGCGTGGCCTACGAGCGTGCGCTCCAGCTTTTCGAGCAACCGGATATCCTGGCCCTTGTTCAGGAAGAGTATGCCCGCCAGTTGGAGGGGGAGGAGGAGCCGGAATTTGTGGTCCAATCCGACGGCCCGGGTTCATGGAGTTACGAGAACCGCAAGGGGCAGGTTTCGGAAATCCGGGAGATCTTTCGCGACCTGCAGCCGGACGCCTCCCGCCTGATCTATTACACCCGGGGAGAGCGCTTTTTCGGATGGTTCCGTGCTTTGACCGACGTCCGGATACGACCGGACCCGGATCAGCCGGGCGCCTGCCGGTATGACGTGGATGTATATGCATATCCCGAAGTGGCGGTTGCCCGGTTCTTTGCCCGGCACCTCGGCCTTGTGGAGCGGTACTTCAACCGGAAGACCGGGGATGTCACAGAGCTGACCGTAAGGATCTGCAACGGTCTGTTCGAATCCGGTCCGGTTGCTGCAACGGGTGAGTCAGGCGGGGTGGCTCCGCTTCTGTAGGATCGACCACAACGCCCGGAGGTCGCTCCTGGTAACGATGCCGGATGCCAGTACCGCCGTGAAATAGAGGCCGGTTCCCACAAGCACATAGACCCATCGGATACCGGTCTGGGGAAGAAAGAACGCGGGGGCGCAGAAGGGAAGGGCGAGGCCGGAGGCGAGAATCCATTTCCTCAGAACCATGCCGAATGCCGCCCGTACCTGGGCGGCAAAAAACAGGCTGTAGACCGCGGTGCCGGCGAGAATGGCTATACAGGCGCCGAGGCTGCCGAAGCGTGGAACCAGGAGCCACCCCAGCAGCCAGAACCCGCCCAGTCTCAATGCCGCCGCGGTGATGGCCAGCGAGGGTCGCTTGATCACCATCGCCATCATGTTGGCCGCGCAGGCCGGGATCACCACCAGCAGGCACAGGCAGAGAGGTTTGATGTTGGCTGCCACGGTTGCGAATTCCGGCCCCAGGGCCAGGGGGATCACCCGGTCGGCAAGCACAAGACCCGCCATCACCGGCGGCACCATGAGCAGGGTCATGCCGGCGAGCAGTCGGTCCACCCACCGAAGCAGTTCATCCCGGCCGGCTTGCTGGTACAACATGCTCAGGTACGGGGTGAAGATGAAAAAGAACTGATGGATGGAGGCCTCGGCCGCTGCGTACAACGCGGCAGCAACCCCGAACAGACCGACCTGCTCATACGAGGCTGAAAGAATCCGTACCAGCGCCTCCCCGCTGAACCGGAAGGTGTTCTGGAGAAGCGCGGCGAGAAAGAACAGAAAGCCGAACATCAGCAAAGGCCGGAGCAGCACCGGCCGAGGTCGAAGGCACGATGGCCGTATATATCGGCGAGCCCAGATGAATGCGAGAACGGCGAGACTGCCCTCGATACCGAAATGCGCCCATGCGGCGCCTCCCAGCCCGCCGAGATGAAACCCGGCCGGAATCAGGATCAGGATGGCGGTGCGTCGCAGCAGAAAGTGCAGGCCCCATCTCGACGCCATGTTCAGGCCGAGGAAAACCGAAAACATACTGTCCGCCGCCGCGGAAAGAAGGATGGTCGAAGCAAGGGTAAGGTGTACCGACCAGGCCACATCCGGCACCATGCGAAACGATACCGCGAGGTACAGCATGGCCAGCACCAGCGCCGCCCCGACCCGCATGACCAGGAGATTCCCGACAATCAGGCGTATGCGGTCCTCGTCCCGGACCGCGGTGGATTCCGGGATGTAGCGGCTCATGACGATGTTGAATCCCAGCTCGCTGGTCAGGGTCGACCAGATGGCGATGGAGATCAACAGGGCGTACCGGCCATAGAGGTCGGGTCCCATCAGGCGGGGCACGATGATGGCAAACGCGAGGCCGGTGCCGATGGTCAGCACCCGCTGAAATACGATCCATCCCGCGTGGCGGATGGCTTCATGACCTTCATCTCGTTGCCGGACATTCATGGTGAGCCCGCCATCATGGGGAAGGAAAGGCGCAAGACCAACGGAAAAACTCGCCCTGTCGAGAATTGGCGCTAGGCTCTAGGATACAAACGATGACCAGCCGGGAAACCCATAGCTTGACCCTGCACAGCCTTGACCGGCTTGCCTCCATGCCCGGCGCAGGCGATGAGGAGGTCCTTTTTCGCCTGATCCTTCATCACCGGCTCGGAGCCGCCTGCGGGGCGATGATTCGTTTGGAGGAAGCGCCGGAGTGCCTGGCCACGCTTTCGTCGTACCGGCAAGATTCCCTGGTCTCCCTCGCCCATGCCGCATCGGATCTCGATCTTCACGCATCGGTGGCAGTTGTCCGGCTGGCTGAATCATTCCGGGAGGAGGGCATACGTCTTCTCCTCCTCAAGGGGCCGTACCTCGCCCATACATTGTATGGCGATCCCATGTACCGGCCGTATGCCGACCTCGATATTCTGGTGGCGCCGGGTGATGTCGAGAAGGCGTCCGGCATTCTGGTCCGGCATGGGTATCAGCAGGAACAGGCCGGCTGGACCCGGCGGATTCACTTTCATCTCGGGTTCCGGCCTCCGGAGTCCTGGTATCCCCCGGTGGAGCTGCACTGGCGCCCGGTGGATGGGATGAACCTGTACCGGTTGGCGCCCGACTTTCTTTTCCGGTCCGCCCGGTTGTGGATGACCATGCAGATGCCGTCATCGATTTTTGTGCCCGGGCTCGAGGACTGCTTTCTGTATCTATGCCTTCATGCGGCCAAGCATGGACTTCACAACCGCCGGGCCCTGCGTGCCGGCGTCCCCGCGGAATGGTATCTTCTGCCCCGGACCGGCAACTGCATGTTGTGGTTTCTCGATATCGCCCTCTTCATGGCACTGTGGGGCCACGGCGTACGATGGGATCAGGTTGTTGCTTCCATGCAGGATATGAATCTTACGGATGCCGTTCAGGATATATGCCGTATCGTTCATGCTTTGTACCCGATGGTAGAATGGCCGGAGCAGCTTTCGCCTGCGCCCCTTGAATCCCGGAGCGGCGTTGCCACGCTTCCGTCACCTGCGTTCTCTGCCGTCAACCGCGCATGGGGATTCCGTCCCGGTCGTCTGCAGGAAATCCTGCCGGTGCTGTTCCCCACCCATCGGGAGCTGGCGCAGTACTATCCCCGGCGCAAAGGGTTCGCTCTCGCCGCCACCCACATCACCCATCCGTTCCATATCGTCGAGAAAGTCTTGAACAAACAGGTGAGGTAGGGCGGCGAGTCCCTTCGCCGCCGAGGGTCTGTGATCGGGACATCAATGGAAGAAACTCATTTCGGCTCGCGAGCCGCTCGCCCTCCCGGTCACGGTTCGTTGCACAGGTGGGACAGAATCGTATCCAATCCCCCGTACCCCGCATCCCGTATCGCGCATCCCGCAATACATCCCGGGTCTCGGTACTTACTTCCCGGTGGCTTCCTCGGAATACGCGGCGACATCATCAATGACCACTTCGTCCGCGGTGCCTGTATCGCGGGCGATGCGGATTCCGTTTCCGGTACGGTTGGTCCACTGGAGATCGTTCCATCCTTCCTGAAGCTCGACCCATGTCTCCGGGGGGGTGATCTCGACGTCGGTGATGAAAAGATAATTTCCGCTGTTGGTGACGTACGCCCGGAACGAAAGAACCGTGTCGGCGGGTAGGTCGACCGGATGCAACAACACCGGCGGGTTCCGGTCGTCATGGGACATGACGGCCGCTTCCCCGCGGATCGTGGCCTTTGAAGTTGTCCATGCCGCCAGCCCCTCGGAAAAGTCCCCGTTCGACACAAGGTTGCTGACCGCGGCCTCTTCTTCAACGGATACCACGGAGGATTCTTCCGCATGCACCGAGCCAAAGGATGCGGCGAGGCCGATCCAGAACGAACAAGCGATTGTTCTCGTATTCATAACCAAAGCATACGCTGCCATCCGCTTTGATGCAACGGACAGATCCAACGGCCCGACCTCGTGCCGGTCCGGATCGACCACATGTTGCATGAGTGCTCCGGGCACTCATGCAACATGCAGGTCTGATCCTTATCCTTTCAGGCTCGGGAGAAACGCGAGGTAGAACAGAGAGCTTTGGAAGATGCTTCGCAACCCGATACCCTCAGCTTCGCTGAGGCTCGTAAAAGCCTTGAAGATCTGCTCCCCGCCCGATGATTTTCGCGATACGGAGATCAGGAATCCGTTGTCATCCTGTTTCCGCTTCAACCCGAGGATCGTGTTGTTGGCCCCGGTCTGATGATAGATGCCCCGGCCGTTTTCGCCGGCGGCATTCTGCTTGCCTTCCAGCACCGCCAGCAGGCGGCAAATGTCGTGGAAGTCGAGTTTCACCGCTGCCTTCTTCGACCAGTCGAATGTTGCCGGTGCTTCGCGTGATCCGGGGCTCTTCTGCTCCGCCATTTCGAGGAAGATGCAGTCGTAACCCTGTTCGTTTCCGCGATTCAGTCTCAATTCAAACCGCACCGCACAGCCATTGCCGCGTCCGTTGGGATGAAAGAAGCAGATTCGCCCGTTTCGAGGCCGGGTGGTTCCGTTGGGTGATTGCGCCATGGGAGTTCCTTTCCTTTAGAACGGTGGATTGTCGTCTTGCTGGTCATCGGCTTTGGCCGATGATGCGCCGTTGGCCCGGCTCTGAATGAAATGAACCCGGTTGGCCTTGATCTTGTGCTTTGACCGCTTCTCCCCCTTGTCGGTTTCCCACTGATCGAGCTGGAGGCTGCCCTCCACGACAACCAGCGAACCCTTGGCGAGATGTTCGTGGCAGGCTTTGGCCTGGGCACCCCAGGCAACGGTATCGATGAAACACGTTTTGGTTTCCGACTCCCCGTCCCGGTTCTTGTAGGTTTCGTTGATCGCCAGGCCGAAGTCACTGACCTGGGTGCCGCTGTTCAGTGACCGGATGCTCGGATCCCGGGTGAGATTTCCCATGAGGGTAACATTGTTCATGGATGCCATGTTTTCGTTCCTTTCTGTGTTGTTCGAGCCGCGACGAGTTCGCGTGCTTACATACACAGGAAGAAAACAGACCGGCCGATTTCCGGTCATCCGGGCAAAAAAGATGAAAAAAGTTTCGCGGCGGGGTCAGGTGCGGTTCGGGTCATCGGGCGTTTCCGGGGGATTCCCGTAGGTTTCCCGGTCCTCCGCGGCCAGCCGCAGATTTTGTGTATCCCGTTGATAGAATCCGGATGGAAGAGCGGATTCCCGGCAAACGGTTTCCATGAGCATCCGTTCCCGGTCGAGGTATTCGTGGCGGGGGTCGAGGGGATGGATCAGCGGCGGGCCGCATGTCGGCTCGTGCTGGGGAGGCGGCGGGCTGTCGGTTAGAACACAGTCCAGGAGTGTTGCCGCGACGGCAAGGGTCTGCTCATCCAGCTCCCTGGCCGGCCAGCTATGCCGGAGTGCCCGGGGATGAACCCGGGCATGGTTCCAGAGGCTGAGGACACGAAGGCAGGGCGGTTCAAGCCCGGTGGACCATTCCCCGGGAACCGCCGGTGTGGCCAACGGGCCGAAGGGGACAATGGTGGCCGAATCGGGATGGATGGACAGGATGGTGAAATAGATAGGTCGGGGGTGTGCAAGTCCTGCCGTGGCCGGATGCATCAAGCGGATGTGACCAGGACAGGGGAGGGTGTCATCCGCATCCGCCAGGCCGGAATTGAATGCCGGGAAGTCATCGGTAGCTTCGTGACTCAGGGTTTCATGGATTGACCATTCATGGAGCCATGCCGACAACCGGGCGACGTGAGGGGAAGGCGTCGCGGTCATGTTACGGTTTCCGCAAAGGTGCAGTCCGGCTGGGTCCGGACCGGCTCCATCCGTTCGGCGATGTGGTCATAGGCGGCGAGGGCGATGCGGCGCTGGAAGGCGGGCATTTCTTCGGGAGTCAGCTCCCGGACGCAATCCGCGAGCCGCGTGAACATGTGCCGGTAGATTTCGTGCACCCGGCTTTTCCCCACGCCCGCGGTGCGGAGGACGTCGGGGTGGGAGAGGGGAATTTTCCGCAGCCGTGCCCGGAGAATAATGGTTTCCCGGTCTGTCATCGTGGGGAGAAATCGATCGGCGCACCGTTCGGCCTGACGGTTCAGTTCATGTTGTGCCGGTTCCGGTTCCGTCCGGGGTGCGGGAAGAAGGTCGCCCAACGTGATGACCTCCCGATGGTCCCGGCGGACGACCTGGTCCATGGCCACCGACCGCCGGCACGGGCACTCCCGTCGGATGTAGTCACGGATAACGTCCCGGATCAGCAAGGCCGCTCCGCCCTCCACCGCATTGGCGGTTTCACTCGCCGACCCGGAGGCCCGGGCAAACAGCCAGCTCTTGTAGCACTTGCCCCGGCGGGTTTGCTGCACCGTGAAGTGGACTTCAAGCAGGTGGAAAATCTCCTCGGCGGGAAGGGGGTCCAGCCGTTGCCCGTCGCCCGCCCGGTGGGCATAGCGGCGGAGATACCGGTTGCCATGATAGCCCGCATAATCGAGCAGTTTTGTCCGGTCGCTTCCGCCGCAGAGGGCCAGAGAACAGCGCTCCCGCCAGGCCGACCAGGCCCCCAGCCGGCTGTTCGCGCTATCCATTCGCCGATAAAGGTTTCGATCCATGATGTTCGAAACTGTACGGCAATGCGCGTACAAAGTAAAACGTTTTAATCAACCTGCTCCAGCCCCCTGTCCGTCTGCAACGATCAAGGGTTCGTGATATTACGGCCGGATTGCTTCGACGAGTTTGCCCAGTTTCACCACCCATGGCGTCGTGGTCTTTTCCGCGGTCAGGATCGGCGCGGAGTATTGCAGGGCCAACGAAATATAGGCAGCGTCGTAGGTGGTGGTTTCGTAGGACATGGCCAGCTCCAGCAGGGAGTGGCGTGCGGGTTCCTCCCATTGAAGCGGAGCCTCGAGATGGGTGGCAAAAATATCCTTGGCCAGATCCGCGGCAATCTCTCCGCGTCGGACATAGGTTCTCAGAACATTTCCGAATTCCAGGGCATGCAGGGAGGGAACCAGCAGTTGGACTTCGCCATCCACCATTTTTCGGTGCCAGATCCGGGCCGCCTCCGAGAACGCTTCGGGCAGGTACCATGCACATGCCACACTGGTATCGAGCACGCGTTTCATCATTGCCGGTCCCGATCCGCCCGGACGATCTCATGCGGCCGCTCGCGCAGGGCCAGGCCTGCGGTACGCTGTTGGAGTTCGGATGCACGGATATCGTACCGGGCGCGTTGACGCTTTTGATGTTCCGATTGAACGAGAGCCTGGAGCGCCCGGTGAATCAGTTCCTTTTTGGACCGCAGGCCGGTGACCGCGAACGCTTCCCGAACCAACTCATCATCCAGCACGACATTTGTTCTCATGTGTATAAAAATACACAATGTGTAAAAAATAGTCAAAGCTGCTCAGTTTAGTGGCTGGGGGGCGAGTGCCTGCGGGATGCCCCGCTTCGAACGCCTCCTGGTGGACATAGCGCAATCCAATCCGTCTATTTGAGAAAATGTGATTATCATCCATAGGCGGAATACCTCCCTGAGTCCAAATGGAACCTTATGGAACAAGTATCGTTCAGCATAGTGTCTCGACTGGAGGATTCTTGCATGTGAGAGGTATCTGAGCCTTGCACAGGACGAGTTTGATGCTATTATACAGTCATGTTTTCTCTTCTTGGCTGTAATAATCCAATGGTGTTAGTGTGAGGCGTACGGCTGAAAAGGAGCTTGTGGCGTGGAAGGACCGGGCGGGCAGAAAGCCGCTGATCGTGCGCGGAGCCCGGCAGGTGGGGAAGACCTATCTGGTGGAGGCGTTCGGGAAGGAACATTTTCCATCCCTCTTGACGGTGAACCTGGAGCAGAAGGAAGACCTGCACTCCCTGTTCGATCGCATGGAAACATCACAGATCGTGCAGGAACTGAGCCTCTACTTTAACCAGCCCATCGAGCCGGGGCGCACGCTGTTGTTTCTGGACGAGATCCAGACCTGCCCGAAGGCCATCGCCTGTCTCCGGTACTTTCATGAAGAGATGCCGGATCTGCACGTTATCGCCGCCGGCTCTCTGCTGGACTTCGTCCTGCGCGAGTTCCAGCACTCCATGCCCGTAGGGCGCATCGAGTACCTGCACCTCTACCCGATGAGCTTTCTGGAATTCCTCATAGCCATGGGGGAAGAGGCGATCGCGAAGCACCTGAATGCCTATCGTATCGGCGACGAGATCGGAGACGCCGTGCATCGCAAACTGCGTGATCTTCTGCGGACATACTACTTCGTCGGCGGGATGCCATCGGCGGTAGCGGCATACGCGGAGCGTCGCGATCTCTTGGAAGTGCAGCGAACACTGGCTTCCATTGGGACAACGCTGCAAGACGATTTCGCGAAGTACGGCACGCGCGCCCAGCAGCGAAACATGCGAGATGTACTGCGCTATGTGCCGAGGAATATCGGACGGAAGCTGCGCTACGTGAATATCAGCCGGGAGGTCCGTTCCGCGGAGCTGCGAACCGCCCTCGAACTCCTTGAACTCAGTCGCGTCGTGACCGTAGTCCGGCACTCATCCGCGAATGGGATACCATTGGGTGCGGAGGCATCGGAAAGCCATTTCAAACCGCTGCTGATGGACATCGGCCTGTGCAACAACCTGTGCGGTCTGAGCCTGCCGGACGCGTCAGAATTGCTTACGGTTCAAGAGGGCGGACTCGCGGAGCAGTTTGTGGGGCAGGAGTTGTGTGCGGCCGCCCCCTCGTTTCAGGAGCACCCGTTGTTCTACTGGCACCGCGAACAGAAGAACGCGAATGCCGAAGTTGATTACCTTCGGGCATACGAAGATCAGATTGTCCCGGTTGAGGTGCGTGCAGGATCTTCGGGAAGCCTGAAATCACTTCAGGTGTTCCTCGCGGAGAAGAAGCGAGGGTTCGCCGCGAGGTTGAACATGGATAAACCGGCCATCGGCACCTTCACGACGTCGATCGGCGGAAAACATGGGAGCCTCGACCTGACCTATACGCTCTTGTCCCTTCCCCTATATCTGGCCGGACAACTCGACCGCCTCCTCCGCGAACATCTGTGCGAGGAATGACGTATGAATGGACTGCTTTCCAATTTGGCCGGTGCGCAAGCGCCTCAAGTCTTGAAAGGGTATTGCGGTAACGAAAAGAAGATATCGAAAATCGCAGTGTTTCCGTGAGTCCGCGAACCGAGACAACCTTGTCCGTTTCTGTAACGAATGATTCAAGGCCAGAGGAGAAAATCGGACTCTTCAGGTCACTCTTTCGCGGCCGGGACGATATCTATCCACGCCGATTTGTAAGCCGCAAGACCGGGAGATCCGGTTACCAACCCGCCTGCGGGAATGAGTGGGTTCATGGAATTTGTAGAAAGCCAGCGATCAAATGTTCGGATTGTCCCAATCAGCGCTTCCTCGCCATCACGGACGATGTCGTGAATTGGCACCTCAGAGGCCGAGACCCGTCGGGCGCGGATTTTGTCATGGGTGTTTACCCCATGCTGCGTGACGAATCCTGCTTCTTTCTGGCCATCGATTTCGACAAAGCCGACTGGCCGGCGCAAGCACCTCCGGCAGGTTTATTCTGAACGCTGTGTTGCCCATTCCTTTTGATGGGGCGGGCAGCATGGAGGTCGATCTGCTTTGTTTCGAATACAAAATTGCCGTTGAACTCGACGGCCCGCACCACTTGTCGGATCCGAAAGCTTATCGTCGAGATCGCCGAAAAGACTTGATGCTGCAGGAGCGAGGTTATCTCGTGCTCCGCTTTCTCGTCGATGACGTTAGTACACAGCTTGACCAT
>JAUIHQ010000412.1 GCA_030432155.1 bacterium
CGCGGATCGGCCATACACCTGGTTGTTCAGCAGAACCGCAACAAACAGCGAAAAGATGATCCCGAGGGGAAGCGAGAACACGGCAAAATACAAGGTATTGAACATCGACTTCCAGAAGACCGCGTCGGTGAACATATCCTTGTAGTTCAGAAGGCCGATCCATACCGGACTCGAGAGCACATCGTAGTCGGAAAAGGAAAAATAAACCGCGGCCCCGAGGGGATAGAGGGCGAGAAACACAAAGCCGATGAGCCAGGGGCTGATGAACATCAATCCCGTCCGCATCCATTGCCGTTCACCGCGGGTCATCGCATAGCCTCCCACTCCTCCATCCGTTTTTCACCCACGAGCTTCCAGCGCCGCAGCACCCGGTCCAGCTTCCACTGCACCCGGCTCTGAACAACATCCAACGCGGCTTCCGGTTCGGCAATACCGGTGAATGACCGGTCATACGCGATACGCATTTCCTCCGCATACTCATTCCAGATGGGGATGCGCGGCACATACCGGGCATTCGGTCCCCGGGCGAGATCCATGAACACGCGAATATAGGGATTGGGATGATCGGAAATGAAAGAATCGCTCACCTCCGCCAGCGGGGAAAACTTGCGATGGCCGAGACACAGTTTCTCCATGTTTTTCTGTTGGTTCACAAAGGCAATGAATTCGAACGCCGCATCGGGATGCCGTGCGCCCTTGGGGATCACCAGCACATCACATTCCGCGATGGTCACCATGGGCATGGTGTCCGGATCGGCGGAGGGAAACGGCGCGGCCCCCCACTCGATCTGGGGGGCGTACTTGTCGATGAAGTTGTACATCCAGACGCCCTGCATGACCATGGCCACCTTCCCGGCCAGAAACGGATTCTGGGGGGATGCAAAGTTGCCGAAACTGGATCCGAAGGTCTGCAGGTTCTTCAGCCCGTAGACCGACGGAAACGATGCAAACCAGCGGACTGCGGCCAGGTTCTCGGGTGAATCAGCCGTAATCGCATCCTCGCCATTCCACAGACGGCTGCCGAACCAGTAGCCCCACATTTCGTTCCACCATCCGGGTTCCGACGGGGAGAAACCAAGCTGAACGAGCTGAAAAGCTCCTGATGCCCTTTCATCCGGGGTGAGATCGGAGAAGCGAACCTTCACCGGCTCGCCGTTCCGCTCCACCAGGACAATTGTAAGCTGCTTTGCCATCTCTTCGAGTTCAGCCAGGGTGCGGGGCGGACGTTCAGGGTTGAGCCCTGCCTCCCGGAACAACTTCTTATTCCAGTGAAGGGCAATGGTGGCCGGTGTCGTGGGAAGCGCCCACGAGAAACCGCGATGCCGGCAGAGGTCCCACATGACCGGGATGTAATCATCGGCGGTGATCCCGGCATCCGCGATCCACGGATCCAGCGGGGTTAACGCACCTTTCTCGGCGTAGGTGTTCACGGTGTGGGACCACAACCCGGCGAGGTCCGGGGGATTTCCGCCGGCGGTGGCCAGCATCATCTTCCGGTCGATCTGGCTGACCGACAACATCTCCACGAAGATCCGGTCCTGCGAGGCATTGAAGTCATCGACCACCGCCTGCATCGCCTCGCCTTCAAAACCTGTCCATTTTTCCCAATACTGAAGGATCAGCCGGCCGTCATCGGTATAGGCATCCTCGCGGCCGGAACAGCCGGTCCATACGAGGAGACCGAGGGCCAGACAGGACATACCAACATGTAAGAATCGCGACTTCACGTTAATGTAAGCGCTATCATTTACATACTCGCCACCGGAAAGCAAGCCGGGAAGAACAGGATATTATCAAGGGCCGGCCGGCCCGGTACCGGAGGAGCGCCGTATCACGAGCTGAACCGGCAGGGTCTTGCGGACCGGGCCTTCATTGTCGTTGTCGGCATCCTGCACCATCATCATCAGATTCATCGCACTGCGGCCGACATCCCGGAGCGGTACATGCACTGTGGAAAGCCCGATGTGGCGGGAGGTGACGATGTCGTCAAAGCCGACCACCGCGACATCCTCGGGAATCCTTACCCCGTTTTCCATCAACACGCTGAGGACACCGATTGCCATCTCATCATTCCCGACAAACAGGGCATCGGGCATGTTGTTGCGGTCTTTTAGCAGATCCAGACCGATCTCGCGGCCGGTGTATTCCTCAAAGTTACCGTGAAAGATCCAGGGCTCGGGAACCGGACAGCCGGCATCCGCAGCCGCCTGTTGCGCCGCTTCAATCCGCTGGTGGGAATCAAAACTGTCGAGCGGACCGCCCACCAGAGCCAGTTTGCGCCGGCCCCGTTCGAGTAAATGCGCGACCGCCGTGCGTGCCCCGCTCCGGTTATCGACCTGCACCGAGCAGAACGGCGTGCCTTCAATGGGATGATTGAGCAGAACCAGGGGCATGTCCGGTTCAGCTTCCTTCTGCAGGTAGGCGTCCAGCTCGGGCCGGATATTCATGATAATCAGCCCGTCCACCCGGCGCTCCCGGATAAACGATCCCACCAGCTCGATCTCATCTTTGGCTCCATGGGAAAAGGAGG
>JAUIHQ010000072.1 GCA_030432155.1 bacterium
CGTTTTTTCTGTTCCTCCACTACTACGACGCTCACGATCCGTACGATCCGCCTGCGAAGTATCGCGAAAAGTTCGAAGCCAAACTCGTCGGCGAGGCGGCGCGCATGACCGCATGGCGCGGCCGGCGCCCAAGTGAGCAACTTCCTGATGACATCATCGATCAACTGAATGGTCCACGGCTTTGCATGCCGCGCAGCATTTCTGATATCCCGCCACGTTTGCCGGAATTCGTGCAGACCATCGATGAACTGAACATCGAATGGCTCCCCGGAATATGTGGCGAAAAAGGCGTCGGATCCCACTGCGAACGTCCTTACCCCGGATATCGGGACAACCCAGTACCTTGGAAAGGGGTCTACGGCAACCCTTGATCGGATGGTGACGTCCTCGATGGTCGTGCCCTCGGCAACACCCACCTCCAGGTAGGAAGCCCGCTGCGGAAGCACAGTGGCGACCTCATTGACGAAGCGCGAGACGTCCGTTCCTTTGGCGAGTCGGTTGGGCAGCAAAAATCGCTTGCCGAAAACTAGGTTACGCATACCGATTGCCTCTCTGTGTTTATCAAACCGAATGGGCCGATCATGACAAAGCAAAATGAAACTTCAACACCATTTCCTGATCAACCCATGCCTCGCACGCTCTCGATGGATCACCATCCATGGATCCTGTGAACGCCCCATCGATTATGTGTGATCGCCCCTCGAACCGGACTCAGCAATCTCCTGGTCAAGCATGTCAAGGATGTCCGGATCAATGGTTGGGTCAAACTTTCGAGCAAACAGACATGGTGAACGCCGGAGCATGTCATAGTCATGCTTCCGGAGAACTCGGGGACCGCCTGCATCGGGGCTTGCCCATTCGGTCAATCGCATACTTTCTCCCGTAACCTGATGCTTAAACTCCGAATTCAACACGATTGTATGAAAAAACAGTTCATCCGGAATAAGAACGCGCCGAAAGAAACGTACGTATCCGGGATTGCGTTTTATGAAGTCACGAACATAGACAATACACGATCGGGGGAGCATCCAGTATGACAAACCGCAGAAGGGCTTCAGTCCGCCGGGAATGGAACGTTCCGGAAGCACAGCGTTCAGACATTTTACTCCCATTCGTATGGGCCCATTCGCAAACTGCCTCTTTATCGGAAGTGCAATCGTTTTGCCGGCAATGTGGAAGTGCCGCCGCTGCAACCGGTCAAGACCGCCATTCGGCCACCCGCTGTAGGGCAGAGCAAAGTATCCCATGAAAATGGCCTCATTGTGGTCACTCAGGTACCGGGCAATATCGTCATTCGACTTGATCGGGTAGTCCTGGCCTGTAAGCAGAATGACATAATCAAATAGTCTGTGTGTTGCAAACAGCCTGTCGATGCCCTTCAACGTGGCCTCTACATGACCGAAATCACCCCAATGACATACATGGCTGCGGAGAAAGAATACATTATCGAATCGGCTGAGCTCCCGGTATGCGGGACGGTACAGTTCGTCGGGTGTTTTCTTATCAACGTGTATAAAGAAGGATGCCCCGTCTCCTTGAAGCCGATGAACCAGTCGAATCAACTGCTCAGGCAGCTTGTAGGCGGAAATGATATAGGCGATATTCACGATCAGCTCCGGATATCCATCACTAGTACCAGCCAAGCTCAGCGCGCAAATGCGGAATGAGCTCGTCCGCCATCAAATGCTCATGATGCCATTTCCCGGGATGTCCAGGGTCACGTTGGCGGTCAAACAGCAACCACCCATACCTGCCGTCACCCGCGCGGTTCAACTCCTCAATGGCCGACTTAATGATACCCGCCGTATAAGGACTTTCCGGACCCGGCTTCTTGGTTGGCGTCATGGTTCCCAGCACTCCAAGAATGTATGCATCAGGATATTGTTTCCGCAATTCCAACAGGAATATCTTGTATTGAGTCTTGATCCACTCATCGGATGGTCGATTTGTGTTGGCCCAATAGTGTTCATACCAATACCAGCCGTCGTTTGTGAGAAGGTGTACCACCACTACATCCGGTTGCCAGCGGTGAAAATCCCATTCCGGTTCCTGCGCGAACGGAACTGTTCGCCTGTAGAATGTGTCCATCTGAGGATTGCCTGGCGAAAACTTCGCGGTCAGAGCAATGCCGGAATAGGCGATGCAGGCAAACTCGGCGTCCAACGCCCGGGCAGTGAGGGCGCTGTAGGCGAGATAGTTGTTCGGCCGGGCCTTGCTGTCATCCTCTTTTCGCCCCTTTTCGGCGTGATTTCCCGCGGTAATGGAATCGCCGTAGAATTCAATCGTTCTTCCCGACAGGGATTGTGGAGGAAGAACGCCGCAACCTTCCGCAAGCTGTATTCCGAGAAATCTTGCTTCGCTTTCTTCCCAGATCTCGGTCAGCCGGTGAAGCTTGAGTTCATGCCATCCGGGATCCAGGTCCCTGGCGACCGGGTAGTCATGCTCCCCCGGTTGAAGCTCGAGCCGCACCGGGTCGCGGTCGTTTCCATCGACAATGGCATAGAAAACGGCATTGGTGTCGGTACACCGGAACCGGACCGCCGCATCCGGACCACGAAAACGAACGTCCGCCGACTGACCGGGCCAGGTCATGTTCGGGGGAACGGATATGCCCTCCCCTTCCAGAAGCCGGCCTTGGTAACGGAATGCGGGATTGGTTGATGCCACAAAGCCGCTGCCGGACTCTTTGGCAACCCGCAACAGCACCGGACGTTCCCCCGCGACATTGCCTTTTCGACTGAACACGGTTACCCGACCGGTAAAAACACCTTCAACGGCACTTTGAAGCTCACGCTGGGCAGTCCACTTGCGGCCTTCCCTTGAAAGAGGAATGGGATCATCAGACATGCCGGGAATACCGGATAGATCAACCGACACCTGCTTTACGGTCGCCCCGCAGCGACCGTAGGCGGTGATACCGAATCGAATCTCCGCTGGTTCATCCGGAACGATCGAAGATGGAACAGCCTCCGCCCATCCGATCCTGAGCTCAGGTCTGAAACAGCTCCCCCCCCACAGAATGATCCCGACGACAAGGATGGTAAATAGAAAGCGAACAAAACGCATTCGCGTGAATTGCTTGAATCGTATCATGTGTATTTCACGTTACCGCGGAGCATGTTGCATTGGCTTTGTCCCATGAGCAGGGAAAAGACGGTCCCGAACGATGATGGCGGGCATTTCGATAACCTTGGAAAGGATGATTCCGCCCAGGCAACCCAGCCCGATAAATAGACTCATGGAAGATACCCATAGCAACGTGGGGCTGGTATCGGCGAATCCGCCCATACGCAACAAGATGTGAACCGGCTTGCCGCCCAAATCGACGTGCCACAGGTAAATCGAGTAACTATAGTAGCCGATAAAAGCAAGCAGACAGCCCACCCACCGGATCAACGACGAATCGTCATGTCTGCGGCACGGCTTTTCAGGACCGCTCACCGCCCAGAGCAACATGCAACCATACCCAACATACAGCAATGTGAAGCCGACCGTTTGAAGAAAGATGCTTTTTTCCATCTCATGCAGCATGAAGGGTGAAATCAACAAGATGCCGAGAGCAAGCAGTCCGTAGCGCACACGCGATATCCATGCCATGACGCCGGGTTGATAATGATATATATAACCCAGAAACACCCCGAAAAATAGACCGTCGATTCGCAAGTGCGTTGGATATTGAATGGACAGGTACGAGAAGTCCTCCACCGAGGAGACCCGCCAACGAAGATACATGCATAGCACTATCAACAGGAGAGATATCACCGGCACCATTTTCAAGCCGACACGGCTTGAGCGCGCATAATGAATGGACAGGAGGAGCACAACGGGTAGAACAAGATAGAAATGTTCCTCCACCGAAAGGCTCCAGGTATGAATCCGTATGGACCCGAAATAGTTCTGAAGGTGGAGATAATTCGGCCACAATGCCTTGACGGAATACGACAACCCTTCCTGCCGGTACTTGATAAGGTGACCGAGGGTGATATAGGCGAGGAAGACCATGTAGGCCGGCCAGATCTTAAAGGCTCTACGCACAAAGAAGCGACCGACCCGCAGTCGATTGTTTTTTTGTATTTCAACAAACAACAACCCTCCCACCAGAAAGCCGCTTAAGACAAAAAACAGATCGACGCCCGTCCAGCCGATTCGAACCCATAAGGAAGCCAGTATTGAAAGGAAGCCGGGTTCAGGCGGCAGATAAGGCGCATGATTCCCAAAAACAAGCAGAATAGCAACACCTCTAAGTACATCCAGGCTCATCGACCGTTTGGATGGTGAATGGTTCAACCACGGAAGCTCAACCCGGAACAATCTTCCAGCATTGTTGGTGATGGATATCGGTAAGCGGTGATGACGCCTGTTCATACGGTTCTCATCGGTTGGAAATAATCACGACAAACCATGACATTTACCTAGAAGACCAGACCCGATGTCATCATCGCGAGATTGGCCGGCGTCCTTCTACCGGTCACATCGTATCGGCGGAGCAGGTATGGGTCCGTATCCCGCGGGTTGAGTCCCATGCGGGTGGTGAACGCAGCGATTATTCCCAGATCAGCAAGGCCGGACATCCGTGAACATGCATTCCCGCCATCCGTCCAGACCTCGGGAACGCTTCCATAGGGATAGGCAAACAAGGGAAGAGGCTTTACCCCCCACGCCAGCAGTTTGGTCCGGCATATTTCCAGGTCCGCCGTCAGTCGCGCGCGGTCCTCCACGCCGCACGCCAGATGTGCATGTCCGTGTAGCCCGACCTCGATACCGGCGGCTTCCAGTCCCGGGAGTTGCGACGGCTCAAGAAACGGAAACGGTTCGGGATGATCCAGGCGGAATCCGCGCTCCTGCATGAGTGCGGAACGCTCCGAGCATGTCATAGAAGCCAGCCGCCGCTCCTCTTCCATCAATGCAGGCACCCCCTTACCGGGGAAAACAGATGGCCATTCTGAACGAAGGACATACCACCATGGATACAGGTCACGTCCCAGAAAGCCGGTGGTGAGAAAAGCAATGGCAGGCACGCCGAGGGCCTGGAGAATGGGGCCGGCGATGGCGAGATTGTTCGCATAGCCATCGTCGAACGTGATCAAGGCGGATCGATCCGGCCAGGGCTTGCCCGATTCGAGAACCTCCAGAAATGCAGATCCCGACAGAATCCGGTAACGCGAGACAACCCACTTGACCTGCCGCTCAAACCGGACCGGATCCACCTGCAACTGATCGAAGTTGAGATACGGATCATCACAGTGCTCCACCCCGTGCCAGGTGAAAATCCGAAGCTGGTCTCCGGTTGCGCCCCTGGCGACATGAAACAACCCGGTGGCCGAAACGCAGCGGGTCAGGACTTCTTTCAAAATGCTCTTCATGCCTCAAACCACCACGGTCAACCGTGCAGCCAGCCGTGTAAGCGAGTCGGTGAAGTGTATCCGGTCAAGTGTGACGACGAAGAGTGCGATCAGGAGGCCGGGTTCATGCATAGAAGGCGCAACGCTCACACCTGACCGACACCCTTTCCCGGATACACGTACTCGATCGACCTCTTCGATCCCGTCCTCTCATAACCAACGCGCGAAGCGCACCAGCCTTTCATACTTCCTACTTCATCCTTCCTACTTACCCCAACCCACCCCGTCCTCCGGGCACCCCTCTGCAGGAGGGGAACGCGATTATGAGTACGAGGATGAAAAGGACGAGGAAGCAGATGAGCCTACACGGTCAACCGCGCAACCACCAGATCCCCTCCTCCGGAGGGGTGGATCCGCGACAGCGGAGACGGGGTGGGTCGTTTGTTCCGCATAACGGGCACCTTACCACCAACCCCCCGACCCACCCCGCCCTCCGGGCACCCCTCCGCAGGAGGGGACCGATTGTCTCTTCAATGCGCGATTGTTCTCATAACCAGCTCCCCTCCCCCGGAGGTGAACGGGGCTGCGTTTAGACCGGCCTTTTCAGTAGCTCATAAAGCTCCCGCACAATGGCCGGCCAGGTGTAGTGCTGACGGATGCATTCGCCGGCACGGCGGCCCAGTGCCGCGGCCTCTTCGGGATTGTCCAGCAACCGGCACGTCCGTTCGGCCAACGCTTCCGGTCCTTCAGCAATCAGAACATGCTCCTCATCAACCGCCTGGGGAATGCCGTCCATGCTCAGGGGGGTGGCAACAATGCCCTTCTCCATCGCCATGGCCTGCAGCACCTTGTTTTTGATGCCGGTGCCGCTGATCGCCGGTGCGGCGTAAACGGCTGCCGAACGAATGTACGGACGAACATCATCGACAAATCCGGTGACCGTGACCCCAGGGATACGGGATAGCCGCTGGACGTCATACGTGGGATACGCTCCGACAATCATGCAGCCGATGTCAGGATGCTTTTCCCGAACCAACGGCAGGACCTTTTCCACGAAGTAGACTGCTGCCGCTGCGTTCGGTGTGTAATTCATCATGCCGGTGATCAGGATGTAGGGCGCCTTCGGGGCCGGTTCCAGGCCCGGACCTCCGGGTCGAAAAAAATCCATATCCACGCCCTGGGGAATGATGGCGATATTTCGGCAACCGAAATCATCCTGCACCCGGTCTCGATCCACCGCCGACACGAACAGCACATGATCAAATGCTCTGAACATGCGCCTCTCATAGCGCCGGTACTTCCACGCCTCCACCTTCATGCGCAACGCCCGGCCGCGATCAGGGCAAACCGCCGCCTCGCGGGACAACTGAATATACAAGGGGTCATCCGTGTTCAGAATCTTGTGGACTGCGGCATGATGACAATACGAGGCCATGTGAAGCTGGTCGCACATCAGGGCATCGAAAGACCTGCTTTCAAGAAGATCGTTCACCGTCCTGGCCAGTTCCGCATCTCGGTACCGGATCATGGTTGCGGGCATCGACCGGAATCGCAGCAACACCTTATTGAGCATCGACCGCGAACGGTCCGGATCCACCGGAACCGGAATCACCTCCCGGCAGAATTTCCCCATCTCTTCGAGAAATGCCCCGTCACTACCCGGCTCTCGAATCGTAACCGCCGTGATCTCCACACCCAGGGCATGGAGCTCCTTGAGCATGTGATAGGTGCGGATGGATTGCCCCCCGACCAGCGGGTAAACAAAGCCGGGCGTTATCCAGAGAAGTTGCATGGTAGACGTTTTATCGTGGACTGAAGAGTGATTCGGGCCTGCCCTGCAGCGTGACAGCCGCAGGCTGTCTCTGCTGCGGGGATGCAGGCCTGCCCCACACCGTGACAACCAGTGGGAGTCTCTGGTGCCGGGGTTCAGAGGTCAGACGTCCGATGTCAGACGTCAGATCGCCGACCTCTGACCTCTGCCCTCCGACCTCTGCCCCATCCGTGGTTTCAGTCGTCCTTCCTCCACGATCCCGGCTTCGGATACGGGAATCGTGATTTTTGATCGTTCAGGGGCTTCTCCATGAACTTCCAGGAGATGGCGGAAATCGCCAGGGTAAAGACAAACATGGTAAGAATGCGGAGCATGATGTTGTCATAGACAACGGGGGCGAAACGGCGGCTGGCGCCGTGGATCACCGGCCCCGCGAAGTAGTGAAACACATACAAGCCGTAGCTGATCTTTCCCAGATACACCATCGGCCGCCAGGCAAGGATCCGCCCGCCCCACCCCGGCAATCCCTCGGCGGCTGCGGAAACAAACCAGACACAGGAGAATACCATCGCCTCATGCCGGACCGCCATATTGAGGGGATGATCAACCCCCGCATACACGATGACCTGGCTGATCACAAAGGGAATCATCGCAACCAGGCTGATCCGCCGTATGGTCGCGGTTTCCTCCCGACTTCCGCGAACGACGGCCAGCCAGGCGCCGAGACCCAGCGCATCAAAGTTCGCCCAGGTCACCACTTCATACAGCGGAATCATTCCGGTGGCTGCCCCGAAGAAGCGCCACACAATCGACAGGCCGATCAGAGAGGGAATAACCCGCCTCAGATGCCGCGGTTTCAGAAACAGCACCAGCCAGGGCCAGAACAGATAGAACTGCTCTTCAATGGCCAGCGACCAGAAATGGGTCAGGACGCCGCGGTATTCCTCGACATGGAAAAAATAAAAGTTTGTCAGATAGGCCAGGTGCCACCACAAAGATTCCCGGACCGGCCACATCCCCCACGCCGCGGCGGCCAGCAGCACCACATAGTAAAGCGGAAAGATGCGGACAACCCGGCGGATCACAAAGATCTTCAGGGCAGCCAGACGATCACCGTTTGTCTTGGATCCATCCCGGCAGCGAATCAGGATCCCGGTGATCAGGAACCCGCTGAGAACAAAAAACATTTGAACCCCGCCCCCGAACGGGAAGTTCATCTGATCATTCGACAGCCAGTGCCAGTACATGACAGCCAGCACTGCGCAGGCACGCAGCCCATCGAGCTGCATCATGTATTCTGAGGGGCGAAGCCCCGGATGTCCCTTGGCATGCTGCATAATTCAGAGGTCAGAGGACGGAGGACAGAGGTCGGATGTCAGAGGTCAGACTTCTGACTTCTGAACTCGCATCCCGCCTACAGACTACGATTCAGGCTCTTCTCAATCCGCTCCGCACAATGGTTCCAAGTATAACGTGACAACACGTAGTCGCGGCCGTCACGACCCCGTTTGCGGCAATAAGCTGAGTCCCTCAGCATTTGTTGCATCAATTCGGCGAGGGCTTTAACATCATGCAAAGGGAAATACTCGACCGAGTCGCCATACACCTCGCGCAGGATAGGGATATCTGAACATATCGCAGGTTTGCCGCAGGATAATGCTTCACCCGGCGGCATGCCGAATCCCTCCAGTGATGTTGGGAAGACCAGAAACGCACATTGTCGGACGAGGCGCCATTTTTCCGTATCCGAAATAACCCCCATGAACCGGCAGGTAATGCCGGCTGCCGAAGCACGATCCTTCAATTCATTTTCGTCATAGCCACGACCGACAATGACCAACGGAAGTGGATTGTCTATCAATGCAACCGCGTCAATGAGATCCTGTACATTCTTTGTGGAGTCAAGGCGGCCGAGGTAAAGTATAAAATCTTCCCGGGCACTGACATCCATTACTCCAGGCGGGGCATCTACTCCGGCATATACCGGCCTTTCACAAGGTTTTCCACACCACGCTTCCACTGCAGCAGCGACCACCTTACTCAAAGGTAGCAATCCATCACTTGACCTGTATGCCTCCTTGACCCTTGCCCACTCATCGGCCAATCGCCCGGCCATATTCTGTAAATACTGTTCACCAAGAACCGCCGCCATAGCGGTGGGCGGTTCAAACGCGACATGAACAACCGGAACATTCATTTTTGCCCCAATCCATTGCGCTTTGATCGAGGATCGGCGCTGGTACCCCATGATGACATCAACATCCCCCATCCGACGCATACCTGGCAACGCCACACAGGCGGTATGTATGCGGTCCCACAATCGATTCAGCTGTCCGGCGCCGCGGAATCCGCATTCCACCCCCCCGCGCAAGCGTATCGACAATGATGTATCCGCACGCAGTTCGTCCATAAACGGCCTGCGAAACTGGCCATACACCACCACCTCATGTCCACGTAACGCCAATCCCTCGGCGTATTTATAAATCGCATACTCTCCCCCGCCAACCATGTGCGGGTTCGGTGTGTCGCTGACAAACAGGATCCTCACGCTATTGATCCACCGTTCATGTCTGCCACTGGGCAGTGCCGAAAGCTTTCATAAAGGAATACATGGTCCATGATGGATGGCCGTGCTCAGACCTCTTCCCATGGCAAGTCTTTTACTGCGGCATAGCGGCGATCTGCTTGGCGGGTAACCCATGGGTGAACAAAGCCACTCCGGGGATCGATGGAGGGGAGCGATTCGTGCTGGATGTCATTTCGGACAAATATGGCATTGAATCCATGCCGATTGAAACCAACCAAACGAAAGCCTTTCTTTTCCGCGAGTTTCATCATAGCCGCCAGCGAGGCCCCTGCATAGTCAGATGCACCGTACGTCGTCGGGTAATCGAATGCATTGAAATCCGGGCGGTATGGAACAACACATGACCTTTCCGGTCCCAGCCAGGGCATATACTCAGCTACGACCACGCGGGGCTGTATTACACTCACAGCCTTCCAGACCCAATAATCCATACCGTCGATATCGATCGTGAATAGATCAACATCACCCTCAAAGCCATTCTCACGAATAATTGCATTGACGTTCTCAGCCGTCACAAAAGCCTGCTTTACAACCGGCGGCCATACATATGTTGCCTTGCACGTCCCATAAAACTCCGAAGCTTCAGCAATGTTATTCGCATCCCCATCGATCAACAATCCCTCCCACCCGTGATGAATGATGAAATTGGCGGAGATGCACTCCTTGCCATTACCGCAAGCGATCTCGACACATTTGCGATTCACGATGCCGATCTTTGAAAAGATATAGAGCAGCAACCCGTCTTCATCCGACTGTGAGAATACCTTGAAGCCAGCATCAGCCAGTTTGAATGACAATGGAGCCTGACGATACTGGAGAAGCAGTGCTTTCTGAGCTACGGGATCGGCGGCATGATGATCGTAGTGCTGCTCAACGCCCTTAAGCATAAACGCGGCAAGCTTTCGCAATAGTTTTTTCAGCGCATTCATGATTGCTGGGCACCTTTCTTTTGCAGAAGATACGCGGAAGAACCGCGCAAATATTCATACACACCGGGCAACAAACGCCGCCAGGGAAATACCGCCAGGAGCGGCCTTTCGTCGGCAAAATGGGTAACCCCCTCGACGGCAAAACCGGCTGCTTCGATGAGCCGGTCGAGCTCCGACAGCGTAACACGGTTCAAACTCGGCAGGCTCATGCACCATTGAAAAAAATCCGGGGCCTCCCCGCCGGGGCACTGCATTCTGGCTTCGTCCAGACCTTCACACCACACCCGGCGACAAGCCTCCTCACTGAAGAATACCAGCGGCCATGGAACATGAACGAAGTGCGCCATATGCGCTCCATACCGACTGCGGAATGCATCGATGGTGAAATAGAACCGGCCGCCCGGTTTGAGCACCCGGTGGATCTCGGCCAGGGCTCTCGGAATATCATCGATATGCTCAAACACCACCTGTGAGATCACCGCATCGAAGTGGTCGTCGGGAAAGTCGAGTTCATAAACTGACCGGACACGCAGACGGATATTCGGACGCGGATCGTTCTCTTGAACCCTGTCGGCATAGGCAATCGAGCTATCGGCAATGTCGATGCCCTCGACAAATGCCGCTCCGTTGACGGCGATCAGACGAGAAAGTTTCCCATGTCCGCAACCCACATCCAGAACCGTCAGGCCGTGATACCAGTCATCCGGAAGCCCGAGCCGCCGGTTCAGGGTCCGAAAATCGGCGATGTCGAGAAATTCGTAATACTGATCTCGATCAAGGAAGGGCGGAACCGGAACGGCCTGACGAAAGAGGTGGTTACAACATTTGATCAGGCAGGCCTCGGCCGCCACACGGCGTGTAGCAGGAAACAGACGTATGATCAGCCTGGATGAAAATGCAATCATCGCAACGATGCATACGCGCAGATAGAAAAACAGGTAGCTGGCCAGTAAACGTATTGTCATGGGGTTGGGTCTGGTTTGGGGTTATGAGCGAAGCTGAGAGTAAACTTTCGTTTCCCGGACGCCAGAACCGGAATGTCTTTCACATATTCATACGCTACAACAGCATCATTCCCCACTTCCTCCAGGATATCCTTACGGATGGACTCGATGATGTCCGGGGATTCCTCCTTCTCCGCGACCAGCAGCAGGCGATAGCGGTTGGGTTCTTCCTGAACAAACTGAAATTCCCGGACATTGGATGCTCGGTACATCAGATGGGTAAAGAATTCGCCGTGAATCAGTGATCCACGCTTGGTCCGAATGGTGTCTGACTCCCGACCGGCCAGAGAAAGCAGCCTTGTCCCGTCGACAGACATCCGTGCAAGGTCTCCGGTATTGTATCGGATAAACGGCATGGCGCGATTCACAAGGTAGGTTACCAACAGTGGTCCGGCGATGTTCTCCGGATCCTCCGAATCCACTTCGAGGATGCAGTCGGTCGGATTGATGAACAAAGAATCACCGTTACCATCCTCTGCGGCGAGGGCGCCGAATTCACGGTTGCCATAGCGGTTGAAGACAGGTTTCCCGAATACGCGCTCAATCGTCTCGCGCGCCTTCGGGGTCAGGACCTCCGCGGAGCTGATGAGAGAGTTGACTGGATAATTAGGTGGATGGGTTGATTGGGATTCAAGGTAGCGGGCGAAAATTTCGAGAGAGCCGGCGTAGGCGACGATGATGTGGGGGCGGAAGCGTGACATCGAAGCGTGAAACTGAGCCATACGGTCTTCGCCCATATGGAAGGCATTGTACCAGTGCCGGTTATCCATCCACCAGCGGAGCTTGGACCGAAATGCCTGGCCCGCAGTTTTGACATCCTTGTCGGATCCCCAGAGCATGGCGATACGTTCCCCATACCGCCAGCCGGCCAGGCTGTCGGACCAGTATAGCGATGACTCGCGGGCGATCTGGGTGGCCCGGTCCACCTTGAACCGCATCGGGGTACCGGACGAACCTCCGGTTGCGTCATCGATGGCATTGTCGGACACGTCGGACAGAAAGTCGGACCGGTCCGACTGAATGTTGGCCCTTTCCATGATCGGAAGGCCGGCCATGACATCCCGGGCATCGTCCGGTGTGACGGGATGCCTGATGCGATCCCGCCAGAACGGAACATGACTTCGAGCATGATTGAGAAGGTCGGAAAGCTGTTGGTTTCGATTGGCAAATTGATCGCTTGGCGACGCGGCCCCGAGACGGAGCTTCTCCTCGAATGCCGACAGCACAGCACGACGATGACCGTTGCGGCGATCAATCAGGTGCCGGGAAAGAAATCTGGATAAACGTGGATGCACGTGAACAAATGATCTAGCCCCAGAGAAGCATCAACCCGTCCGGCTCGTATGCCCTCAATCCCGCATCACAGGATACCAGGTGATACTTTCCCCGAATGGCTTGCCATGCAAGCATCCGGTCGAAGGGATCCTTATGAGCTTTACGTGGTAGTTGATGAAAGGTGGCGGCATCTTCCGAATCCAGGGACAACAACTCAAACCCCATCTCCAGCGATGCGATTCGCAATTCATCCGGGGACAGGCTCTTCAAAACAAGCTTTCCCAGGGCCAGCTTGATGGAGACCTCCCAGTAACTTACAGCGCTGACAAAAGGCCGATTGTTCGGATCCCGGATAATCATTCGAACCCTGGATGGTATCTTCTTTGTGTCACATGCAGCCCAGATGAGCGTGTGGGTATCGAGTAGCAACCTCATGACCGAAGCAACTCGTTATCATCCATTTTTCCATCACCCTGCGCCCAACGGTATGAGGCCCGGCCTTCACATACACCCAGTGACCGCTCTTTTGCCTGTTCATGGAAAGGGACAATGACTGCCACCGGGATATGCTTTCGGCCGTATGCGATAGCCACCCGACCGCCTTTTTCCACCTCCTGCAACACCTCGGAGAAGTTCGCCTTCAATTTTCCCACTGTCATTGTCTTCATAATGTTACGATATCACAACGTGACAACTTGTCAACATTGCCGCCCCCCTATGCCCCTGCACCCTTTAACCCGCCATACACCTCCAACAGCTTTTTCGCACTAC
>JAUIHQ010000413.1 GCA_030432155.1 bacterium
GATCCCAGCAGCGCCTCGACCAATGAAACATACCCATCTCCCAATCCCGCTTTTTCCCCTACCGGACGCACCCGGCCACAGTCGGTAATGGAGTCCCCCGTGAATACCAGTGTGCTATCATGTTCAATTCTCATTCCTCACCCTTTCCATTGTCATCCCGCGGTGTCCTGTTCTCGTCCGACCGGTTTCCCGGAGATGTACCGAATCCGCGGCCGGCCCACATGCCCTGGAAAACCGACCGCATGCTCGTGATATCGATGATTTCATTCACATAGGCGGCAAAATCCGCGGCCTCGGCATCGCCGTATCCCATCTCGTAGCCGAGAGCCATGAACTCCACGGTGCGCTCATTTTCAAGCAGAGGCGCCAGCTCACGGGTGTTGTCCCGAAGCGCATGCATGACCTCTCGCCGCTCCTCACGGGGCAGCTCGTCATTCTGGATCCGCTCGGACAACGTCCACGTATCCTCCAGCAGGGTCAGCATCCGGTTGTATTCGGCATTCTGGTCATCGGTCATGCCCTCCGTATTCCGCCCGAGAAAAAAAGCCGCCTTGCGGGCAAACGCGTTCTGGACATCGCGGCGGGCCTTTTCGCGCCGCTCCATCAGCTCCGCGTACCGTTCCGGTTCTTCAGTTTTCAACCGCTCCAGCCATTCCGTACGGTCTTCCCAGGGCCGATCCCGCCTTCGCTCCGACGGTTCATTCGTTGCGGCCTGTCGAAGCTGGGCGATGATGGCATCCTTCTCACGAATGCGGGCTTCGAGATCTGCCCATGCAGCCGTCGATATGTCACCGGATGTCGGGAGGCCGGATTCCCCGTCCGGCTCCGTTTCCGCCGGAGGTTCCGGTGTGATCCGTCCCGCCGGCTGTGCAGACGGTGTCCGGCCGGCCGCCCGGATGGTTTCCATTTGCCCGGATAGCCGTTCCGCGCGCTGGTAGGAAACAACCGCCAGGGAGGTTGCCGCGACAACGGCGGCGGCGAGGAGAAGGATTACCATGGATGAACGGCTCATGCCCGGTGCTTATGCCTGAATACGCTGATTTCGTCCAATCAAACCGGATCTGGCCTCCGGGTTTTTGTTACCATCAGGTTAAAACGCGGTTTGACCTTTTTCCCGCGTCAGGTAGCTTGGTGGCGTGAAATCCATGCAGGAAAACGTACGTGAATTGTTGTCCCATATCGGGGAGAATCCGGACCGCCAGGGTCTTGTTGACACCCCGAAACGGGTATCCGAAGCCTGGCAATTTCTGACCCGCGGCTACGGCCAGAAGGTCAAGGATGTCATCAACGGCGCGGTGTTCGATGCCGATGTCCATCACATGGTGATCGTGAAGGACATCGAAATCTACAGTATGTGCGAGCATCATCTGCTCCCCTTTTTCGGCCGCTGCCACATCGGCTACATCCCGAACGGGAAAGTGATCGGCGTCAGCAAACTGGCCCGGATCGCCGATGTTTTCGCCCGCCGGCTTCAGCTCCAGGAGCGCCTGACCAACGAAATCGCCGGGGCCTTGATGGAAGAGCTTCAACCCGACGGGGTCGGCGTGGTGATTGAGGCCAAACACCTCTGTATGATGATGCGGGGCGTGGAAAAACAGAACTCGTTCATGATCACGTCCGCCATGCTGGGTTCCTTCCGCGACCAGCTCTCGACCCGCACGGAATTTTTACAGTTGCTTGAGCGCGACGGTACGCATTAAGGATAGGTCAGGGTCAGGCGCAAGGGCTGCCGCCGCGCGAACATCGCGCGCCGTACCGTGTAATTTGAAGACAGGAGCGAAACGACCATGGCATGGCGGATTGCCGACAGTGTAATCAAGGGAACGCTCAGCAACCGGGAAAAGGACCGGGTCTCCGGCTTCCTGTGGCTGCTGGGCGAAGACGAACCCTACACACTCGATCTCGAGGGCAACTTTCTTCGCGACCTCGCCGGTTGCGAAATCACGTTCACCAATCCCAACCCCCGAAAAGGCGACTACGAGCACTTTGAGCGCAACCAGTCCGGGGTTGCCGGCGACATGACCGCGTCCCGCAAGGTATTCGTTTTCGATGTCCCCATGGACCAGGTCATGGACATCAGCCGCGACGGAAGGGAAGTGCCCAAACGCAAGGCGAACTCACTGTATCTGGAATGGTTCAGCGACCATAACGGCCGGATTGTCATCGAGTCGGTTGATTTTCAAATCTCGGTCAGTGAACCGGCCTGGGTCATGGGCCCCGAGGAGGAGGTGCAGCAGAGCGAAGCCAACCGGGATGCCTTCCGTGCGTGGCTTGAGCACCTGAGCGAAATCGAGGACGATTCCGAGGAGGACGAGGAACGGGATTACGACCACCCTCTTGACGAGTTCGAGTGGGAAAAGCTGATGAAGGAGTCGGACAAGAAAACCGAACGGCTCGGAGAGGTTCTCGAGAAGTATCACGGCCACCCGGATTGCGAGAAACTCATTGCGCGGGAAATGGGCTGGACCTGGGTGGAAGAGGAGATTGATGCCCAGGAGCGGGGTATCTATGAAGATGAT
>JAUIHQ010000073.1 GCA_030432155.1 bacterium
TATTGACCAGACCAACGACGCCGAACGCCTTCCCCACATTACCGCGACCATTCGCGAGCTGATGCAGGAGCAGGGGATCAAGCCCGGTCCGGTGGTTCTTTCCGTGTCCGGCCAGTCGGTGTTTTCCCGCTTCGTCAAGCTCCCTCCGGTCGACAAGGAGAAGGTCTATCAGATCATTCTGTACGAAGCGCAGCAGAACGTGCCGTTTCCGATCAACGAGGTGGTCTGGGACTACCAGCTTATCGGGCGCGGAGAGGGCGAACTCGACGTTATGCTGGCCGCGATCAAGGCCGATATCATCATCGGGTTGACCGATGCGGTGGAGGCGGCGGGGCTTCAAACGGATCTGGTGGATGTCGCACCGATGGCGCTCTACAACGCCGTCCGCTACAACTACAACGACACCGCCGGCTGTACCCTCATTATCGATATCGGGGCGCGTTCCACCGACCTGATCTTCATGGAAGAGAGCCGGGTGTTTATCCGCAGCGTGCCGGTGGCCGGGAATTCAATTACCCAGCAGATCATGCGGGAATTCGACCTGTCGTTCGAAGATGCCGAGGAGATGAAAAACTCTCACGCCTTTGTGTCGTTCGGCGGGGCGTACGAGGACCCGAAGAGCGAGGTCGCAGGCAAAGTCTCCAAGATCGTCCGTAATGTCATGACCCGGATGCATGCTGAGATTGATCGGTCGATCAAGTTCTACCGCACCCAGCAGGGCGGCCTTCAGCCCTCACTCGTTCTGCTCACCGGCGGTTCCTCGATCATTTCCCACACCGACACGTTCCTGAAGGAAAAGCTCAAGGTCGATGTCGATTACCTGAATCCGTTCGTCAATGTCCCGGTCAGTCAGGAGATCGACAATGAGCGGATCGGCGATCACGCCCACGAACTTTCCCAGGTGGTCGGTCTCGCGCTCCGCAAGGTGCTGACCTGCCCGATCGAGGTCAACCTCCTTCCTCCGCGCGTCGTGCAGGAAAAGGCCTTCCGGAAAAAGCATCCGGTCCTCATTGCCTCCATGATCGGCATCGTGCTGGTCGTCGCCGTATGGTGCGGCTACTTCCTCAAGATGAGTTCGCTCGCCGGTGAGGAGCTGAAACAGGTTCAAGGCAAGGTCCGGAGTCTGGAGCAGGTGGAGAACCCGCTCAAGGCGGTCGAGAACGACATCAGGAATCTTGACCAGCAGATTGATACACTTCACCGGGTCATCGATAACCGGCCGGTGTGGATGAGGCTGGTCGGCGCCATCCAGTCCGAAATGCCGAAGGACCTTTGGCTGATGTCGGTCCGCCCCATCCGGGTCACGGCGGAGATGGCCGAGGAAAACCCCGACCTGGAAGAAGGGGTAATCACCGGCATCGAAATCCGCGGCATGGGATACATCGACAAGATTACATCGGTCGCCCCGGTGCGGGAATTTCGTGATCGCCTTCGCGCTGCGCCGCTTTTCTCGGATGCCACCGAATTCACGTCTCTGCCCGCTCCGGCCCCGGATGCCTTCATTCGCGAGTTCACCCTCGCGATCCAGCTTGAGGAGCCGTTGAAGTTATAATGAATGTACGTAAGAACTTGGTATTGGTGGTAGGCGCCGGCATCTGCGCCGTCCTGCTGCTTGTGGCCCTGTTTTTCCTGTTCCGCTACCAGGGTCAGTACCGCGAGGTCACCCGCGATCTCAAGCAGGCGCGTACCCGCCTCGGTCAGCTCAATGACCGCAAACCCTTTCCCTCCTCGAAGAATGTGGAAGCGGCGGAGGCCAATCGCGATCTTCTGCAGGACCATTTCGACGTGATCATGTCCAACCTCGACCGGGCGACGATTCCGTCCGAGTCCATCGAGCCGGCCGAGTTCGCCCCGATGCTGGAACGCATGCTCCGTGCCATTCAGAACAAGGCGGACGCCCAGGGCGTGGCCCTGCCCGAGGAGTTTACCTACCGATTTGAGGAATTTGCGCGGGGCGCGTTGCCTGAACCCCGGACGATTGACCGGCTGGTGCGGCAATTGCGGATGGTGGATGTCATCAGCCAATTGCTCGTTGAGTCCCGGATCAGCGCCATCGAGTCGGTGGAGCGGACCCGGTTTGAACATGAGGAGGCGGAGGACGAGTTCAGCGGCCGCGGCAATGCCCGTACCTCGACCCGTCCGATACCCCGGGCGCCGTCAACGTCCCGCGCTGAGCGAGGGGGAATCGTTCCCGGTTTCGGCACACGCGGGCTTGCCAGCGTCATCCCTGCCGCCGAACCTTCCGAACTTTATCGTGTCGAGCGGTTCCGCATCGTATTCTCCGGAAATGAAAGCGCGGTGTGGGAAGCGCTGAACCGTCTGCTCCGGGCCGACCTCTTCATGGTGATCGCGGACCTCCAACTGACCAACCTCGGCGCCGGCCTCGGCGAGAAAACCGACGTTCGTTCGATGATGACAACGTTGCAGAACCGTGCCGGTACCCCGGGGACCCGTCGCCCCGGGGTGATGGGGCAACCCGCGCCTACGCGCCGGATGCCGGGTATGATGGAGCCGGGAAGTGATGTTGCTCCGACCGTGATCATTCCGCGTGAAGATCGAATCGTTGCCGGCCGCGAGCAGGTTCGGGCCGAGGTAACGATCGATGTCTATCAGTTCGAGCGGCCGTCGGATGACGGGGGGGGTGAGCGATGAGCCGTTCTCTCCGGCCCAGTGGATGGATCAAGCAGAGCTATGATCGGCTCATCCTGATCATTGTGCTTCTTCTCCTGCTGGCTTCAACCGTGTTCCTGGTACTCAGGATTTCCTCCGGACGCAATACCATGCAGACCGGATCATGGCAGGGAACGCCGCAGAACCACCCGGTCGAACCGGTGGATGACACGGCGTTTGACGACACGATTGCGTCTCTCGATGAGCCGTATCAGATTCCCGCAGATCAACGTCGGATGATGGTCGGGGAGCTGCGCGTGGCCAGCATCCCCGATGGCAACCCCATTCCGTTTGACGCCCTGGTGGATCCCTTCAGCGGCACGGAGCAGCCGCCCATCGTGAATCTTGAGGATCGCGACGATGATGGGGACTCCATCCCCAACATTGTCGAGGAAGAGTACGGTCTGAATCCGCTCGATCCTACCGATGCGGCGCTGGATTCCGACGGTGACGACTTCTCCAATCTTGAGGAGATCAATTCGAACACCGATCCCATGGATCCCGACTCCTATCCGCCCCCGGCGGCCAAGCTTCGCCTGGTCCGACTGCAGGTGAATCCGTTCAAACTCCGTTTTGTCAGTCGTTCCTCGATCGGAGAGGGCGAGGAGGGGATCCGCTACCAGTTGAATCTTCGATCCCTGGAACGCACCTATTTCGTGAAGATGAGCGAACAGGTTGAGGGATATACCGTGGAGGCGTATGAGCCGGAGCCGCCGGAGGGTCAGCCCGTTCTCGTCCTGTCTCAGGGCAGCGAAGTGAAGCGGCTTGTCCAGGGCCGGGTCATCGAGGAAAGCCAGCGCGTTGCCCTGATGATTCTCATCCTCGACGGGAGTCGTTACCGCGCGGTGACCGGCGATGAAATTACCATCAAGGACCGCGTGTACAAAGTCATTGACATACGTGAGAACGGTGTCGTAATACGCGATGTGGAAACGGGTAAGGAAACCGAAGTCGGTAGGCTCACCGAAGAGGAGCGGGAACAGTTGATGAGCGAGCGAGAGCCTCTTGCCCCCCAATCCCCCATGAATTCCGCTCCCGGCGTACGCAGAATGCTGACTCCGCCATGAATAGGTTGATTATTTTGTTGTTGTGGTTGAATGCGCGAATCTCGTTATTCGTGAGCAATGAGGAGACGACTCCATGAGTAAAGTACGTATGATTCTCTGTCTCGTAGCCGCATCGGCGGTTGCATGGATTTCACCCGCGTTTGCGCAGGATGACGACAGCTTCGATTCGCTGCTCCAGGATCTCGATTTTCTTTCCGATAGCAACGGGGAAGAAACCGCACCTGAGACAGAACCTGCTGAGCCGGCCGATGATATGATGATGGAAGACGCCGGGGCCGCGGATATGACCGACGATATGATGACCGAAGAACCCGCTGAAACCATGGACATCATGGCCGAAGACGATGTGGAATCGATGGATGTCGATATGGTTGAAGAGGATGGCGGCATGACCGACGCGGAAGAGGCGGACGAAGGGATGGCCGCGGATGAAGAAGGTGACGAACCGGCGGAGCCGATTCTCTCCGAAGGACTTGCCGGTGAGGATCTGGACAAAGCGGAGTTGATGGCGCGACAGGAAGAGGTTCGGCGGCAGGCGGAAGAAAAAGAGGCCATCATCGCCATCAACAAGGGTTTGAACAGCTATGCCCGCGGCGAATACGCCGAGGCGCTTGAATCCCTCAACGCCGGTCTTCTCAAATTGCCGGTACGGCCTGAGACCGAAGCGATTCACAGCCAGGCGATGGCAGCCGTCGCCGATGCCAATTACCAACTGGCCCGCGACACCTATCGTGATGATCCGGCCAGAGCCCGCCAGTATATCAACGCCGCCCTGGCCAATGATCCCGGAAACCGCCGGGCCCAGTCGCTTGACAAGCGCATCCAGGCGTACGAGCAGAAGCAGCGCGAAGAGGCGATGAAGCCCACGCCTCCTTCGGAACAGGCCCGCTTTGTGGAGAAGAAAAAGACCGTCGATCAGCTTCTCGAGGAAGGGAAGCAGCTCATGGACATCGAGGAATATAACGATGCCGAGCGCATTTTTGACGAGGTCCTCGCGGTCGACGAATACAACGTGAAGGCCATGCGGTTCCTCCGTAAAATCGAGGAGATCAAGTATGAGCGGCGCTCAAAGGAACGTGAAGCATCCGTTGCCGGCATGATGGAGCAGGTCCGGGATGGCTGGAATCCGCCGCGCGGCAAGGGACTGGATTCGCTTCCCGGCCAGGGCGGCGAAGGTCCGATTGATGTCGAAACGCCGGCTCAGCAGCTTCAGGCAAAGATGGAAGAGATCATCATTCCGAAGATCGAATTCCGCCAGGCCAACATCAATGATGTGGTTACCTTTCTTGTGGATGCCAGCCAGGTGCAGGATCCCACCGGTGACGGCGTCAACATCATCCTCAACTTGAATATCCCCGGTGCGGTCAGCGGCGGGCAGGCTGCCGAAACCCGCGGCGGCGGTGGTTTCGGCGGCGGCGGTGGCGATGATTTCTTCGGCGGTGGTGGGGATGACTTCGGCTTTGGCGGCGGCGGCGGAGGCTTTGGCGAGCCTGCGGCTGATGCTGGATTTGGCGGCGACGGCGGAGCCGGGGCCAATGTTCCGACGGTCACCCTGAACCTCCGGCGGATCACGCTTTTGCAGGCGATCAAGTACATCACCGAGGTCGCCGATCTGAAATACCGGATTGAGGAAAACGCGGTCATCATCACCCCGGCCAATGTGGCAACCGGTCGGATCCTGACCAAGATGTATCCCGTGCAGCCTTCGATCATCGATATCATCGTACAGCAGCCGGATGAGGACACGGCCGACCGGAACAGCGACTTTATCGAGATGGGATCCAATCGCGCCACCATGCAGCGTGCCGATGTGAAGGATTTCTTCGAGCGCGCCGGTGTGCCGTTCCCGGTCGGAACATCCATTACCTACAATCCCGCCATCAGCCAGCTCATCGTGGCCAATACCGCGGAGAATCTCGAAACCTTTGAACGGATACTGAGCCGTCTGAACGTGATCCCGAACCAGGTGGAAATTGAAGCCCGGTTTGTGGAAATCGCGCAGTCGGATCTTGAAGAACTCGGCCTGGAATGGATCCTGACCGACAACTATGAAATCGCCACCCGCACCAGTGCGGACGGCGTCCCGCAGCGTATCCAGATGAATGCGGACGCTTCCGGCGTCAGCCAGGGCCTGCGGTTCTTCGGCCAGGATCTCACCACCGGCAGCATCGACCCGATCAGCCGGTTGACCCAGGGCGAAAGTCAGCCCTTCCTCGGCGGGATCGCCAGCTTCGCGAGCGTGTTGACCAATCCTGAGTTGAGCGTGGTCGTGCATGCTCTCTCGCAGCGCGGCAACTCGGATCTCCTCTCGGCGCCCCGGGTCACAACCCGCAGCGGCGTGAACGCCCAGATCCAGGTCGTGCAGGAAATCATCTACCCGACCGAGTTCGAAGTGACCGAGCCGACCATCTCCGCATCGGTGACGTCGATCAGCACCACCGGCGGTTCGGCTGCCGGCGGCCTTGTGACACCTCCGACCGTGACCCCCGGTTCGTTTGAAACCCGCGAAGTGGGTGTGATCCTCAACGTAACCCCGACGGTGGGCCCGGACGGCTACACCATCGATCTTGTCCTCACCCCGGAAGTTGCGGAGCTCGTGGACTGGATTCAGTACGGTTCATCGATCAGCGCCGGTGGTCAGACCTTCACCTACAACATCCCGCAGCCGGTATTTGCCTCCCGGAACGTGACCACCAGCATCGTGGTCTGGGACGGTCAGACCGTGGTCATGGGTGGTCTCATCCGCGAGGATCTGGTCAAGGTCGACGACAAGATTCCGCTTCTCGGCGATATTCCGATCATCGGCCGCCTGTTCCGCAACAAGGGTGAATACAGCCGTAAACTCAATCTTCTGATCTTTGTCACCGCACGTCTTGTGGACCCCGCCGGCAATCCGATTCATCAGGATGAATCCATCGGGGCGGAACCCACGGCCGGCGGTGCCGTGATGGGCGAATCCTGAGCGCAGGCTTTCGGTTCGGCGGATGGGAAAGCCCACAGCTTCGCTGAACCGGGATTCAGTGCCCGGAATCGCTCATTGCCTTGAAGTCAAGGTTCTGAAGAGAATGCAGGACCTTGATCCGAGGCTGTTGGATTTCGCACGGATTGCAGGATAGCCTGATCGATGTGCGGATACCGGTTGTCGTCATCCGGATGAAACAACTCGCGCCTTGAGCGTTTCCCTATCTGAACCCGAATAATCTTGAATCGTCGCCTGCTCCAGAATCTTGTCCTTGCCGTCCTGTTCCTGCTGACCGGAGTTCTCGGTCTCGGTGTCCGCCGGGCGATTCTCGATACTCAATATGACGCTTACGGGCAGGATCTTCCGTTTACACTGGAAAGCGCACTCCATTACCGCCGGGTAAAAATGCTGTATGACCGGGGTTCCATCCCGCCCGTGGATCCCATGGTACAGGCTCCTGAAGGCATCCATACATTCCGCGCATACACCGTGGGCGCGGAATATATTCAGGCGCCGCTCATGCATCTGTTCCCGGACAGCATGGATCCTCATCACCGCTTGCGCTGGATCGATGCCGCGTTTTTCTGCCTGGGCATCCCGCTTCTGGGTATCTGGGTCATGGTTTCGACCCGGTCGGTGACGGGAGGAATGTTCGCATCCCTCCTCTACGCGGTCTCGGCCGCGGCAGTGGTTCGATCCACGGGCCAGGAGCTCTCACGCGAGACGTTTGCCATACCCCTCATGATTGGATCGCTGGCGGCGGAGGCTCTTGCGTTCCGGGCTGCTTCCGCCCGTCGCTGTGCGGGGTGGGGGATGGTATCCGCGGCGGCGTTGTTCGGCGCCCTCGCATTCTGGGATATGACCCAGTTCTATATCGCAGCCATGGCGCTGATTTCGATCCTGTATCTACTCGTCCGGCCGCGGGTGATCACCGCGTCCTGGCTCAGCACCCGTCTGCTGCAGGTATCCGCGGTCATGGCCTGTGGTCTGCTTGTGCCCTATCACCGGGCACATGGCCTGCTCGGGTCGCCGGTTTTCCTTGTACTCCTGCTGATGACGGTTCTGGCGTTCTGGCGGGCGCCGGGCCGATGGCCCTGGTTTGACCGGATACGGGAGCATGCCGCCGGCCGTCTTCTGACCGGGAAGGCGGGGGGGCTTGTGGCCGGTGTCCTCTTTCTGGTCGCGGCGGGTTATGGCGCCTATGCCCAATCGTACGGTCATTTCGGTTCGCTGGTGGCGGCCAAGATACGGTATCTCAATCAGAAACCTGCCGATCCGGCCCTGCTCGACTTCGCCCAGCGGGTCATGTGGGTACCGGCACTTCATGCCCCCGATTGGGCCTTGACTTTTCTCTATTTTCCCGTACTTCTGTTCGTCAGCGTACTGACAGGATTGCTGGTTCTTCCGGCGTCCCGCAAACCTTTCCAACCAAGCCATTATTCCGTGATCTGGTACTTTCTCGTATCGCTTGCGGCCTTTGGGTTGTTTGTGCGATTCCACGTCCTTGTGGCGGTGTTTGCCGCCGCGTTGGCCGGAACCGGAGTTGCGATGGCGCTTGCATCCCGTCGTATGTGGATCCGCTGGCCGGTGCCGGTGGTGGTTGCACTGGCGTTCTGTGCGGAGGCCGGCAACACCCTCCATGACCCCGCACGGTGGGGTCGATGGAATGTGTACTACCCGGAAATGAAGGAACTGGCGAACTGGCTGTATGAAGAGGCCGCGCCGGATACGGTGCTGGCCAACATGGGGGTCAGCGGGTTCATCGCGGCCTACGGGAAATGCGGCATTGTGCTGCATCCGAAGTTCGAGAGCCCGGAGATTCGCGACCGGTATGAGCGATACGGACGATTGTTATTCGGTTCGTCGGAAGAAGACTTCCGGGATTTCACGGAGGAGATGGGCGCCCGATGGTATGTCTACAGCATCGGGGAGTTCTCAGACCGAAAGCCGGAATGGCAGATGCGGTACTTCGTGAACCGGCTGGATCCGCCGGACACGGCGCCGGCCCGGTTGTTCGAGTTCCGGCCGGAGGAACTGACGTATTTCAAGCGGGTGTGGGGAAATCGGAAGTACGTGGTGTATGCGTACCGATCCAAAGCGGATGAGTTGCATGCCGCCGACCTCGCATCGCAGGCCCGGACCGCCCTCGAAGAAGGCCGGGTTCGGGATGCCGAGTCGCTGGCCGTCGAGGCGCTCTCGCTGGATGAAACAGCGCGGGAAGCGCTCGATGTCCTGAAGCATACCGGGGCGTTGCTGGACCAGGGCTTTGAATACAGGCCGCCGGAGCCCGTCGCGCCATGACGGGGTTGCGAGTCGGATTGACCGGCGGGGTTGCCTGCGGGAAATCGACGGCAGGGGACATCCTGTCGGGGCTGGGGATCCCGGTACTCGATACCGACCGGATTGCCCGGGAACTGGTGGAACCGGGTTCGCCGGTTCTGGAGGACGTGATTGCCGCCTTCGGCGAGGCCGTCCGCCGGGATGACGGTACGCTGGACCGGGCCGCCGTCGCGGAGAGAGTCTTCGGAAACGAGGACGACCGCAGGAAGCTGAACAGCATCCTTCATCCGGTCATCATGGATCGAGTGGCGGGCTGGATGAACCGGGTCGACGGGTGGATGTGTGTCGTGATCGTGCCGCTGCTTTACGAGGTGGGTGCGGAATCGTTGTTTGATGAAGTGTGGTGTGTGACCGCGGAACCGGAAACGGTCGCCCGGCGCCTTGAGAGCCGGGGCTGGACCCCGGAACACGGGCGCAGGCGGATCGCGGCTCAGATGCCGCTGAAAGAAAAGGCGGAGCGGGCGGATCGGGTGATCCGCAACGACGAAACGCCGGAAGAACTTGAAAAACAAATCCGGATCCTGGTGGACCGGATCCGGAAGAAGGAGAATGAAGGATGAATGATCAGCAGCATGGCAACAAGGGGCGCCGCGGCCGCGGCCGCCGTTCGTCGAACCGCCAGGGTCCGCCTCGCGGCGGCAACGGCCCGAGTAATGGAAATACCGTTGACGACCGCATGGATACACATGAACCGATCGACCAGAGCGATCTGCCGATCATTGACGGCAAGGAACTCAAACTGTTCGAGCTCCAGAAGCTGACCGTTCCCGAGTTGAATGAGATGGCCGACGAATTCGGCCTGAAGGACCTCGGCGCCCTCCGCAAGCATGAGCTGATTTTTGAAATCCTCAAGGCGAACGCCCGGTGCAAGGGCACGATGTTCGGCAAAGGCATTCTCGAAATCCTTCCCGACGGCTTCGGGTTTCTCCGTTCCCCGCTGTATAACTATCTGCCGTGCCCCGAGGATATCTATGTCTCACCGTCCCAGATCCGGCGCTTCGCCCTGCGGACCGGCGATCTCGTGGAAGGGGAAATCCGGCCTCCGAAAGAAAAGGAGCGGTTCTTCGCCCTGCTGAAGGTCGATAATGTCAACCACGAGTCGCCCGAGAACAACCGGCCGAAGATTCCGTTCGAGAACCTTACCCCGCTGTTCCCCGACGAACGGCTGGTGTTGGAAACGGATCCGGCGGAAATCTCGACCCGGGTCATGGATATCCTGACACCGATCGGCAAGGGTCAGCGCGGGTTGATTGTGGCGCCTCCCCGAACCGGGAAAACCGTCCTGCTCCAGAAGATCGCCAACAGCATCAGCGCCAACAATCCGGAAAGCCACCTGATCGTCCTGCTGATCGACGAGCGCCCCGAGGAAGTTACGGACATGCAGCGGAACACCAAGGCCCAGGTGTTGAGTTCGACTTTCGATGAACCCCCGGAGCGGCATGTCCAGGTTGCGGAAATCGTGATCGAAATGGCCAAGCGGATGGTGGAATGCGGCAAGGATGTGATCATCCTCCTCGACAGCATCACCCGGTTGGCCCGCGCGTACAACACCCTGCAGCCCCACAGCGGCAAGATTCTGTCCGGCGGTGTGGATGCGAATGCCCTCCACAAGCCCAAGCGTTTCTTCGGCGCGGCCCGGAATATCGAAGGCGGCGGAAGCCTGACCATCATCGCCACCGCCCTGGTCGATACCGGAAGCCGGATGGACGAGGTCATCTTCGAGGAATTCAAGGGCACCGGCAACATGGAGCTGTGCCTCGACCGCAACCTGGTCGACAAGCGAATCTTCCCCGCGATCAACGTGGAGAAATCCGGTACCCGCAAGGAGGAGCTCCTCCTGCATCCGGATGAGTTGAGCAAAATCTGGATTCTTCGCAAGGCCCTGAACGGTGTGCCCGCGGTGGAAGCCATGGAGCTGCTGACCAACCGCCTGAAGAAGAATAAGACAAACATCGAGTTCCTGATGACATTGCAGGGTTGATATGCACCCGGTCGAGGGCAGGTCGATAACACCGGCCGGGAAGCTCCGGATGGTGCACGCCGGGTGGGCGGGAGCCGCGCTGCTGCTGTCCCTCGCGGTCCACTGGGCCGCGGTGTGGAAGCTTCCGGATGTGCGCTTTGCCGCCCTTCCGGATGTGTCGGCCATGCCCCGATACGAGCCGGTGAGGCTGGGGTCGGTCACCCCCGAACCCCCGCCTGCACCCGATGCCGTGGAACGATTCCGCCCCGAGGACCCGGCCGCGGTCAGCGAGTTCTGGTCCGAATGGTCGGCCGGCGACGCCGGTTCGTTTTCCGCGCCTCCGGATGAAAACGTTGCCGCCGCGCCTGACGTGGAGGCGGAGGCACCGCCCACCGACCGGCCGCCTCCGGCGTTCTCCCGGCAGGAGGTTCGCGCGGTTCAGGAGCGACTGCTCCGTGACGACGTGGCTGCCCTTCCGCGAGCGTTCGCCCCGGATATTCCCCGGGCCGACATCGCCCCGGACATCGCCCTGCCCGCGGATATACCGGATACCTTCGAGCCGGAATCGGGTGGGTCATCGTTCGGCTTCTCATCCTCCTCCGATATCCCTCTCGTGTCGTTCGCATCAACCGGGGATCCGGCCGGCGATCTGAAGACCGGTGCCGGCGATCCCGCGCTTGATGCGCTGGCCGGTGAACTTGATGAGGCGCCCGGGGAGGTTACCGATGTCGAGCCGATCGAGGATCTGTTGGAGGTCGACCTGGAGCGCTATCAGCCTGCGGGTGACGATTGGGTGTACTTCCGGTTGCAGATTCAGCGTGCGGGCGAGGGTTCCCTCCCTGTTTTACCCCGGGACCTGCTGTTTGTTCAGGACTGCTCGGAGAGTATCTCGCCATGGAAACTGGCTGATTTCCGGCGCGGTCTCCGGCGCTGGCTGGAACATGTGGATGCCGGGGACCGCATCGAAATCCTGGAATTCCGCGATGCCATCACCCCCTGCTTCAACCGTTGGGTCAAGGCGACGCCGGGTAATCTCGATCGGGCCCGGGAATTTATCGGCGACATGCGTTCCCGCGGCAACACCGATGTGTATGCATCGCTGCAAGCCGCCCTTGATATTCCGCGCGATCCCGCCCGGCCGATGCTGGTTATTCTCGCCACCGACGGGCGCCCGACCACCGGGGTCACCGGCAGCATCGATATCATCGACCGCATCAGCCGCGAAAACGACGGCTCCGTCTCGATCTTTGCCGTGGGGGGCGGAGACCGGGTCAATACCTTCTTTCTCGATCTGTTGAGCTACCGCAACCGCGGCGAGGCCCGGGTGGCGGCGGATGAGGATCAGATTCCCGGAGCCATGGAAGAGTGGGCCCGCCAGCTTGGTCGACCGGTCCTGACCGACCTCCGGTACCAGTTTGCCGGGATCGACAGTGCCGAGGTGTATCCCCGGACCCTGACCCATCTGTACCTTGACCGCCCCCTGCAGATTGTGGGCCGCGTACCGGCCGGGGGGTCCCGCATTGCATTTCAGGTGATCGGTCGCTCCGGGGACCGGCAGCACGACATGATCTTTGACCTCGATCTGGCCGAGGCGGCATCCGGGAATCGGACCCTGGTCGATTTCTGGGCCTGGCAGAAGATCTACGACATGATCGGTCTTTATATTCAGTCCCCGTCGGATGAGCTGCTCGGGGACATTCAGGACATGGCCGACCGCTACGGCATGGTCGTTCCCTATGGGTTCAGCCGGACCGTACCCCGCTGAATCCGGCCCGGTGGCCGCTTGACGCCGCCTGCCGCCCTGGCCTAAGGTGGGCGGCTCGTTTTACAGAGGAAGAAAGCAACTATGAATATCCAGGTTGAGTCCGTCGGCCCCTGCCGCCGGCTGTTGAATATTGAAGTGCCGGCCGATGCGGTCGCCGCCGAATACACCGAGGTGGCATCCGCATACGGGAAGTTCGCCAAGATCCCGGGATTCCGTCCCGGCAAGGCGCCGGAGAAGCTCGTGCGCAAGAAGTTCCAGAAGGAAATCCGGCAGGAGGTCAAGGAGCGCCTTGTGCCCCGCGGCTACCAGCAGGCGATCAAGGACAAGAACATCAAAACCGTGACCATCCTTGATGTGAAGGAAGATGACCTAGCCGAAGATAAGCCCTTTACCTTTTCCGTTACCCTCGATGTGGCGCCCGATGTGGATGTGCCCGAGTATCGCGGTCTCAAAATCAAGGCCGAACCGGTTGAGGTGAAGGACGCGGAGATTGACGACGCTGTCACCAATCTCCGGGACCGCCAGGCTTCCTATGAGGATGTCAAGGACCGTCCGGTGGAAACCGGGGACATGGTGGAAGTGGATTACGAGGCGGTGATCGACGGTGAACCGCTCGAAGCGGTGGCGCCGGACGCCAAGGGCCTCGGAAAAGCCGAGGGCGGCTGGCTGATGGCCGATAAGGATCATGCGTACATTCCGGGAGTGGATGAAGCGTTGACCGGTATGTCCATCGGCGAAACCAAATCGTTTGATGCCGTGTTCCCCGCCGATTATCCGGCCAAGGACCTGGCCGGCAAGACCGCCGCCTACACCCTGACCGTCAAATCGATACGGGGGAAA
>JAUIHQ010000414.1 GCA_030432155.1 bacterium
CAGTTTTCCTTTGATCCTCTGAACGGCGAGATGTGGGTGGCCGACGTCGGCGACGCCAACTGGGAAGAAGTCAGCGTGATCCCGCCCGGCGGCAACGGCGACTGGGTCTACTACGAAGGCACCCACCTCGGCCCTCGCGCCGACAAGCGGGAACCGGCCAACGCCGAGCCCCTGACCTTCCCGGTGTGGGACTATCCCCACGGAAGCGGCCCCTACGAGGGCTTCTCCATCACCGGCGGCATTCTTTACCGGGGCTCGCGATACCCGTCTCTCGACGGGCGCTACCTGTGCTCCGATTATGTTTCCGGGAACATCTGGATGATCGAGCGCGGCGAGGGTATCACCAACGTGACCCGCATCGCCGGTGAGGGCGGTATCGTTCAGTTCGGCCTGGATCCCTCCAATGGCGATATCCTGATGCTCGACATCAACAACGAGCAGGTCCGGCGCCTGGTGGCCGAGACCGGCGAGTATGCATTTCCGGAGACCCTCGCGGATACCGGTTTTTTCGCTGACCTCGCCGACCTTTCCCCCAACCCCGGCGTGCAGTTCTACGATGTGAATCTACCGTTCTGGTCTGACCACGCCATCAAGCGGCGCTGGTTTACCATCACCAACACCACCGACCGGATCACCCCGGATCCCGACCGGCCCTGGGACTATCCCGAGGGCATGATGTGGGTGAAGCACTTTGACCTCGAGATGGACCGGGGCCATACCAACACCCGCCGCCGCATCGAGACCCGGGTCCTGGTCCGCAACGCCGGCGGGGCCTACGGGGTCAGCTACCAATGGAACAGCAATCAGTCCGATGCGGTGCTTGTCCCGGACAGCGGTGAAAGTTTTCTGCTGTCCATCACCAACAACGGCACCGTCATCACCCAGCAATGGGCGATTCCCAGTCGGGCTCAATGCCTGGTCTGCCATACCCCGTCGGCCGGTCACTCCCTGAGTTTCAACACCCGCCAGCTCAACGGCTCCGGCACGGTCGCCGGGAACAGCGGCAACATGATCGAACTGCTCGGGGGCGCCGGTTATCTATCCAACAACCTGCCGGCGGATGCCTTGCTGGAGCGGTATGTGCGGCCGGACGAAACCAACTTCAGCCTCGAGGTGAGGGCCCGGTCCTTTCTCGCCGTCAATTGCGGATACTGTCACATGGGCGCGGAAAGCACCGTGCCGGGCGTGTGGGACGGGCGGGCCGATATCCTGCTCCGAAACACCGGGTTGATCCGGGGATTTGCTTCCGCCAACGGCGGCGACACCAATAACCTGCTGATTGTACCGGGCGATGTGAATCACAGCATCATCTGGAACCGCGTAGCGGCCACCAACGGATTCACCCGCATGCCTCCCCTCGCCACCTTCACCCTCGACGACGCGGGCATTCAGCTAGTGGCTGACTGGATCAACAACGAGCTGCCGGACTGGCAGTCGTATGACGAATGGCGCCTGGCGGTATTCGGTTCCGCCGTTTCACCGGACGGCGAACCCGATGCCGATCCCGACGGCGACAACCGCAGCAACGAGGAAGAGTTTCTTACCTACAGCAATCCCACCAACGGCTTCGACTACTGGACCGGTGAGATCGGCGCCGGTCCGACCGGCATCGAGATCGGCCACAGCCTCCCCAACCGCTCGGTTATCATGGAAGCCGCCACCAATCTTTCCGGGGGCTGGGCACGGTGGGATGCGGCCGGCAACAACGGTCTTCCGCTCGCCGATGGCACAGCCCTTCGCATTCCCGTCGGAACCAACGCCCCGGACACATTCTTCCGCTTCCGGGTAAGGGAACGGTAAGACCCGTCGGAAGAACGTGTCGGTGATATTTCAGCCTTCCTCAACAGGTTTCCGGTGTCAGGTTTCAGGCCCGCCTGACACCTGAACACAGAAACCTGAAACCAAATCGTCTGGCGCATGTATACCGATACGTAATTGCGATTGGTATAAGACCCGGCTCAACGCTCGGGCTTGCCTCTTCTTGCCGGGGCCTTCAACGTTTCGATCTCTTTCTCGGTCAGCTTCCGCCACTGCCCCGTGCGAAGACCGGTGAGATGCAGCGGGCCGATGGTGATTCGCTGCAGCCGTTTCACATCGATGCCAAGCGCTTCAAACATCCGCCGGATCTGGCGGTTCCGTCCTTCGCCGAGGACGAGTTCATAGCGAGCGCCGGACTGATCCCGCCGAAGGTTTCGAAGGGACAGGGCCCGCAGGCATTCACCCTCGTCCTCCACCCCATCGAGCAGCGCCTGCTCCTCACGCGGCGTCAACGGCCGGTTGGTACTGGCCCGGTAGGTTTTCCGTACATGGTGACGCGGATGCATCAGGCGATGGGCGAGAGCGCCGTCATTGGTCAACAACACCAGGCCTTCGCTGTCCTTATCCAGTCGGCCCACGGTGTAGAGGCGGCCCGGCACCTCCCTGACCAGGTCCACGACCGCGGTGCGGCCTCGATCATCGCTGGATGTGCTGACCACGCCGCGGGGTTTGTTGAGGAGAATGTATACCGGCTT
>JAUIHQ010000415.1 GCA_030432155.1 bacterium
GGGTGACCACCACCGCATAGCCGCCGCCGCGGGCTTCATGCACCGGCGACCAGGCATCGCCCACCGCGAGGTCGCTGAACTCGTTGGCGAAATCCATGTTCTGCAGGCTATTCTGGGTGACATAGAACGGAATCAGAAAATTGTAATAGATCTTTTGCGAACGCAGGACTTTCCCGGATGCCGTCTTGATTTCCAGGTAACCCGGCCACTCCCCGGCCCGCCATTTCAACGAAGTAACCGCGTCATCACGTGCGACCCCCTTTGACTTGAGGTAGCCGCTGATCGCCGCGGGATACAGCGCGGTACCGGTGTAGGGGCCGAGAACGTAGGCTATCTGGTTGGCTTTTTCATGGCCGGCCGCCTGCAGGGCGCGGAGAGCCGATGACTGATCGGGCAGGCAGGTCATGGCGTAGCGTTTGCCCGGTTCAAGACGGGGCAGGATGTCGAGCACGGAGACAGGTATGTAGACCGACTGGGCAGCTTCCCGAATTTCCTCGACCGTGGATACAATGACCGCCCGCGCCTTCAGCGGCTCGGGCACACCCTGCTTCACCACGATGGCCGCATCGACCAGCCCTTCTTCGAGGAGGTGGATCAGCACCCGGGTGATGATGCCGCCCGATGCGCCTTCAGCACGGATTGCCGGGTCGGAGGCGTGGCCGGTATGCACCGAACAGGTGATCCCGCTCAACCAGTGGTCGGGCGTGCGGTGGTAATGTGTGCGATAGAGTGCGGGATAATGAATGCCTTTCCCGGGGCAGACGTCCCATGCGGTTTCAGGAAGATCCACGGGAAACGTGTCCGGATCGGGAACGGGGCCCCGCGGGGAATCGATCATGCGGGCCCGGCCCGTCAGGTCGCAGCCCGCGCAGGCGCCGCAACCGGTACAGATTCCCGCCTTTACTACCTGCTTCATCAGCCGGTCGATGACCGTCATGGCGACCTCTCCAATCCGACCAGTTCGAGCAGACAGATCGCACCTTCATCATACAAGGCGTGATCCCGGCAAAGCGACGGAACGATAAATGGGGCATTCTCGCCGAATCGCCGGAGTTCGAGAATCCGCGGAGTGAACGGCAGGAAGTACAGAGGGGGTCGCTCCAGGTGGGGCTTGTAGACCAGGAGGTGGGTCACCCCGAATTCATCCCGCAACCGGATCAGCGGTTCGAGCGAATCCGCATACATGGCCCGAAGCAGCGCCCACATGCGTTCCCGCATCGTCTCGGTATAGGCGGCATGGTAGGGCAGGTAGGTTTCGTCGCTCAACAGAACGCTACGCTCGGCGATGTACGGGATGTCATCGACGAAGGGAGGCCATCCCGCAATGACCGCATCGGCGGGCAGGTAACGGAAAACTTCGATAAGGTTGATGATATCCCGGTTGTGACGGACAAAGCCGGTCCGTTCATACATCGCGGTGCCGGTCAGGATGACAAACACAAATCCCGCCAGGGCGGTCGCGGCGCCTTTCAAAAGCGGCAACCGTTTGCTCCACACCGGATGCCGAATCTGTCCGAACAGGAATCCGAACATGCCGTAGAGTCCGACGGGGATCATGATGATGGAAAAAAGCGGGAGGGTGTAGGCGAGATGCCGCTGGGGCATGAAGAGACGAGGTGTCAGCAGGATGGATGCCTGATAGGCGATCCAGACGCAGGCGGCAAGGAGGATGAGGCGGCTCGATTCCGGCCGGGTGATGCACATGCCGAGGAATCCCATCGCGGACAGGATGAACACGCCGAGCAGCAGGATTACATACCGGTTGGGCGTTCCCGTTTCCGGGTCTCGCTCCATGATCCACGAATGCAGGGCGGGAACCAGCGCGGGGCCGCGGCCGGAAAACGTCTCGAAGAAGGTCTGATGAAGGACGGGACCGAACGGCTCCTGGTAATCGGCACGGTCATCCGCCACGAGCCGGCCGTAAGGCCCGGCCTCGGGAAACGCCTCGTAGTCGTCCGGCGAGATCTGGGGCCCGAAAGGTTTGGTGGCGAGAAGCGGCGGCATCAGGACCGCGAGGGTGAGGAGCCCCGTCGCCGCCACCCACACCACCCGGCGACGAAACGTCCATGCCGCTGCTCTCCCGCGCTGACTGGCCGGGAGGATCATCAGAAGGGTCAGCCCGAGACCGCCGGCAACTGCGGTCACCGGATAAAAAAGCGCGGCGGCAAACGTGGAGAACGCCACGAGACCGGGACGGCCTCGCATCATGCCGGCCATCGCCACCGCGAAACAGGGGAAGGCAAAGGCCCGGGGTAATCCTCCCCCCATCCGGCTGAATATCGCCTCACAGCCCAGCATCAGGGCGAGGACGACCAGCGACCCTCCGAGTCCGGTCAGCGGGAAGACACCCCAGGCCAGGGCGGCCGCGGTGACGGCAAGCAGCAGGTAGGGAAGAATCTTGCTGAGCACCCGGGGATCCATGCCCTGGGCCGCGGTCTGGTACAGAAATCGATAGCCGATGGGGTGGCAGGCCTTGAAATAGGCGGGAATGATATCGCCGGGAAACAA
>JAUIHQ010000416.1 GCA_030432155.1 bacterium
GTACCGCTCTTGTTTTTCCAAAAGCGCTCAATCGTACCGCTGGGCCCCAGCGTAGTGCGGGTTTCCTCATCTTCGCTCACCACGACCTCGCGACCCGGAAACGGATGCGGCCAGTGCCAGCAAACTTGATGCAAATCCGACCCAAGCAGCTCGTGAACCTTCGTCATTGCCTCTCCGGTATCGGCGGCATCAAGCCCCTCTCCCATCCATCGTTCCAGCGTTTCGGCCCAGCAGGTTTCATACCGCGGGATACGATCCATGGGTTTGCGCATCATCGCGCGCTGTACCCGATCACGCGAACTCAAGGCGGTTGTGGTTGTCATGGTCATCACGACCTTTCATCCTTGCCGCGGTGAATGGCCCGCGGGCATGTCGTTTCCGAATCGAACGATCACGAAGCGCCGGTCTGGATCGTTTCCTTGTAGGCCTTCAAATCCATCCGTCCGTCACCGCACCCGCCCTGCCCGGCGGCACGTACATGGGGATGAGCAATGTCGACCGTCCCCTTCCAGGCATAGGGATCTTCACCGGCAATCATGACAATATCGCGGTAGTCGGCCCTGGCCACCCCCTCCGGAAGGTTTCCCGGAGCGAACCACGGCAGGAAGCTTTCCGCGCTCATGTAGTGATTCACCAGCACACGGCGGAATCCGCGCTCGAGCTTGTTCGGCTCGGATTTGTGCAGGGTATAGCCGTTGAAGAAGACGATGGCGCCGGCCGGAACCTCCACCGGCACCGCATCCTCATCCTTGTAGGGGAAGTCATACGATGCGACGGTGCAGTCGTACCTCTTGTCATCGTGCGGATACATCGGCCACAGCACGCCGGGCTTGTGCGATCCGGGAATGATCCACAGGCAGCCGTTCTCGATCACCGCGTCATCCATGGCAATCCACGCCCCGGCCAGTGAGCGATCGCGGGTCGGGATAAAATCCTCATCCTGATGCCAGGCCTGCCCCGGCTTGCCCGCCGATTTGATGAACAACATGGACTGCATGCATTTCACATTCGCACCGATCACGCGGGTCAGGGTTTCCACAATCACCGGATGGGCAAGGTAATCATGGATGACGGGACTCGTTTTATGGGCCTGGTGAATGCAGAGGAAATGGGCAATGGCCTCTTCGTCATCCATGGAACGGAGCTCCTGGACCGATGGAAATCCAGCCTCCGAACGGCCACTGCCGAACGAATATACCAATTCACCCCGTTCCTGACGGCAGACCGCAACTGCTTCCGCCTTCAGGGTATCCACTTCACCGGATTCGAGGGCGTCATGCACCACCAGAAATCCATGGTCGCGGTAAAACGCAGCTGCGGCATCGTCAATCGCGCTCTTGGAAACAAACCCGTCTTTTGCAATATCGATCTTCTTCATCACCTTCATCTCCTCGTTGTACGACACATCATCGTGCCACCCATCCTACGCCGGGTGACAAGGCTCGACAATGCCCGGAATCACCCTATTATTATCTATCATGAACATTTTTGGCGATATTGACCGGTTTGAGTGCAAGTCGATTGTCTATTCGCAACCCAGCCAGTTCGGTCCCCGTCTGCAACAGGACCTCCAACTTGTCTATGTGTACGAAGGCGACATGAAGGTTCAGGTAGGGCGGCACGTTTACCGGGTCGGGGCCGGAGAGGCGACCCTGCTTACGCCCGGTCATGAGGAAATCTTCCATTTCGCGCAACAATCGGAGACCCGCCACGGCTGGTGCCTCGCGGGTCAACCCCGGTCCTCTTCACCCTTGATACGGCAATTGGAAGGGCGTCCTGACGTTCTTCCGTTTACCCCGGACATGCGGGATCTCGCAACAATGGCCATGTCAGTATCTTCCCAGCCGGAAGGAAGCAGGCTATACAGGGATGCGCTGATCAAATCTCTTTTGCTCTCGTTCATCCACCGCACCGGTTGCCTGGATGACGAACAGCCGGTCATTCATCCATCCCTGGCCCGAGCCATCCGTTATATCGAGGATTCTCCTCCCGGCCCAATGACCGTGGTGGATATGGCGCGAGCCGCCGGCGTAACCCCCAACCACCTTATCCGGTTGTTCAAATCCGGCATGGGGGTGACGCCGAAAGAATATTTCTGGAAGCAGCGTACAGGGAAGGCTGCGCAACTCCTGCGGGAAACAGGCTTGAGCGCGGCCGAAATCGCCTACCGTACCGGCTTTGCCAATCCTCATCATTTCTCCCGCGTGTTTACGAAGTATCAACACACGACACCCGGCCGGTTCCGCAAGGATGCATGGTCGAGGAACACATAGATATCCGGAACGCTTACCCGGCCATGCCGGCGACATCGTGGCATGGTGAAAAGGATCGACGGTGCAATACGGATTCTCGTTGCTATCCCGGAACGCATCTTTATCATAGCCAGAACGGGCCCGCGGTGGTCGTTGTCGACACTCGGCAAGCCCGGGAAGGATGCATGTTATGAAGCCCGTTGATGTCGGACGCCGGTCTTTCCTGATCAAAGGCGGATTGATCGCAGGAGGAACT
>JAUIHQ010000417.1 GCA_030432155.1 bacterium
CAAGGATGGACTGGGCGTCCCTTTTCAACCGATCCCCGTTCAGCGGCGGAGAGGTTCCCGCCTCGGAACCGGAAATCCCCCCGGACGCGGTCAGGGAGCGGATGGAGTAGTCACCGGGGGCATGACCGCCGGGCCGGCGGACGGCCGACGTAACATCGGGGGAACATGTCCTTTCATGTCCGGCATGGGAACGGATTGGATCAGGCTGTCCTCCACCGTAACGTCCAGATCCTCGCTCCACGCACGGATCGTTTCTCCGACATACGCCTTGTACTTCTCCATCGCGGCACGGGCTTCCAGTTGCTTGCGGATCGGTTCAGGAACTTGATCCAGACTTGAAGGTGCACCGGGCATCGCCGAGACCTGATCCCGAAACAGCGCGGCAACATCCTCCTCCGTCGCCTCGAAGTCCTCGGGCTTCCTCTCAAGGGTTTCCAGAAAGGCTTCCACGACCATGCCCACCTCGGTCATGGCAAGCTGATACTCCATAAACGCACGCATGCCGTCCACGCGGGAGCGGATTGCGTCGGCCAGCTCCGGTTCCTGGTCCACACCCTTCTTTTTCGCCAGAGCATAAAGGGTCATGCGCTCCATGAAATCATCAAACACCGCCTGCCGGACATCCTCTTCGCCGGCATGACGGAAAAAGCCGGAGCGGAACTCATGCTTGAACCAGTCGTACGGGATGTCGATCCCGTCGATCACCGCGATGACGGCGTCGGCAGGAACCACCGGGTCGGCCGAGGGTTCCGAGCCCGTATCCGCCCGCCCATCATGCATGAAGCCCAGCAAGGTCGCCAAACAACTCAACATATTGATACGCATCCTATTCATATCGTCTGCTCCTCACCCGTCATCGAAGGGTTGCACACTGTCGAATCAAAGCGACTTTACGAGACGGACCAAAGGGATGCAACCGCAGGCAGAAGAAGTTGGCCCCCGCCATTTCGCAGAGGAACGATGCCGGTATACATCAAGGGAAATGCGTAGCTCCCTCTATGCGCACCGGGCTCGCCTGCCGAGGGTGAGTCGCTGCCGGGGATGTTTTGACATGGCCCGGCGGACGTGTATGCTCCGGTTGCCATGGCAACTCAGGTTATTGAAATCAAAAACCCGTTTGAAAACGGCATTCCCAAGGGCGTGTGGCTGATTCCGCTGGCCATTCTCGCCATTCTGATCGGGATGTCGACGTTCTATACCGTCCCCGCGGAGTCGGTGGGTGTAGTCCTCCGGTTCGGCAAGTATATCAAGCAGGTCGAGCCGGGCCTGCGCTTCAAGATCCCGCTCGGCATCGACCGCGTCACCGTGGTGCCGGTCCGCCGCCAGCTCAAACAGGAGTTCGGGTTCGGTACCGCCGGGGCCTCCAACCCGACCCAGTATTCGGACCGGGGCCAATGGCCGCTGGAAACCACCATGGTGACCGGCGACCTCAACTCGGCCCTCGTGGAGTGGGTCATTCAATACCGCATCAAGGATCCGATGGAGTATCTTTTCCGCGTCCGCAATCCCGGCGACACCCTCCGCGACGTATCGGAGTCGGTGATGAGGGAAGTGGTCGGCGACCGCACGGTAGATGAAGTGTTGACCATCGGCCGCCAGGAGATCGAATCCGAGGCCTTGGTCCGGATGCAGAAACTCGTGAATCGATACAGCATGGGCATCGGCATCGACCAGGTGCAGCTCAAGGACGTCAACCCGCCGCAACCGGTGCAGGCTTCATTCGACGAGGTGAACCAGGCTCAGCAGGAACGCGAACGGTCGATCAACGTGGCCAACGGCGAATACAACAAAGCCGTACCGAGGGCCCGCGGCCAGGCGGACCAGCGGATCCAGGAAGCCCAGGGATATGCCAAGCAGCGGGTCAACGAGGCCGAGGGCGATGTGGCCCGGTTCAATGCCCTGCTCGAGGAATATAACAAGGCCCCCGAGGTGACCCGTCGCCGCCTCTACCTTGAAACCATGGGCCGGGTCATTCCCCGCATGAAATCGAAGATCATTCTCGATGATGAGGCCCAACAGATTCTGCCCCTGCTCCAGCTCGGGGATACGACAAAGGAGGCGGCACGATGAACAAGGCCGTTCCCGTCGTTATCGCCATCGCCATCCTCATCGGCCTGCCCCTTTCCCAGGCATTATACACGGTGCATGAAACCGAACAGGCGATCATCACCCAGTTCGGAAAACCGGTTGGCGATCCCGTGACCGAGCCGGGACTTCACCTCAAGGTCCCGTTCATCCAGAAGGTCAACACCATCGACAAACGGATTCTCGAGTGGGACGGACGGCCAAACGACATGCCGACCAAGGACAAGCTCTATATTTCGGTCGATACCTTCGGCCGCTGGCGCATTCAGGATCCCCTCACCTATTTCCTGCGCCTGCGCGATGAACGAAGCGCCCAGTCCCGCCTTGAGGACATTCTCGGCAGCGAAACCCGCTCCGCGGTGGCCAAGCATGAACTGATCGAGATCATCCGCAGTACCAAGGGGCGCGAACCGCTCAAGGAC
>JAUIHQ010000074.1 GCA_030432155.1 bacterium
AGTCACCTGTCCCTATTGGGTATGATTGGGATATTCGTGAATTCTTCTGCAAGTCTTTGACTGTAAACAACTAGCGGCGCCGTTGTCGCCGGCTCGATTTGTGGCAGGCACCGTTATTTGAACTTTTATTAAAAAAGAACCGGAAATCGCCGGTCTTGTTTTCTTCCTGTGTGTGTAGGCACGAGGTGTTTTATGAGAAGAGCAAGAATCAAAGTCGTGGGTGAACCGATGATGTACCACCTTTATAATCAGGTGGCCGGGATCCCTTCGGACCGCCCGTTCGGTAAGGTTGAAAAAGAGAAGTTTGTTCAACTTTTGCACAAACTAGACGGTTTCTTTCTGGTCAAGGTGTTGTCGTATACCGTGATGTCGAATCATTTTCACCTTGTTGCGTATGCACCCGGTACTCTGCCGTCAACTGAGGAAGTTTGCCGTCGTTATGAAGAGTATTATCCGGGTAGGAAACTAAGCCTAAAGGATCCCAAGGTGGCGGTGTATGCCCGACGTATGGTGGACATCAGTTGGTTCATGCATGACCTCCAACAGCAGTTCACATGCTGGTTCAATCGGACCCGCCCGATCCGCCGACGGGGTTCGCTATGGGCCGACCGCTTCAAGCATACCCTTTTGGGGGACGGCAAAGCTGCATGGACGTGTGTTAAATATATTGAGATGAATCCGGTGCGGGCGGGAATGGTCAAACACCCATCGGACTATAGGTATGGCAGTTTCGGAGTCTGGGCGGCCACCGGGGTACACCCTTTTGCGCCACACGTCGTGGACCATTTGCTTCCCGCCCTGCAGGGAATGTACCCTTTTTCAAGCATTGCCCAATTGTTTGCTAGCCTTAGCAATGCATACGATGAACTCAGGCCGGGAACGCATACACGCAAGTCCTGGCTTGAAAGAAGGGCACGCTATTGGGTCGATGGACTTGTCATCGGTTCGGAACTATTTGTTCTTGATACGGCTGCACGTTTCCGGCCGTACCTGAGAAAGAAGAAGCACGGGGCGGCAAGAATTATCGGGCACGGGCCCGATGAACTATTCTGTTACAAGCATTATGTTCAGATCTAGCCGGTAATGCGATCTTTCTGGCCGGGTGTTGATTGAGTTGGCGCCGTGACCTCATCTTCGCAGGCATGTATTCCGATCATCGACGTGTTCTCACATATCGCCTCGATCAACCCATGAATTGGGCGATGAAAGTGTGAATAAGAAATTATTGCGTCGTCCCGCTGTAAATACGCCGGTGAAATTTATCCGGAACGCCAATTCACGACTGTTTCGAATCATTCAACCGAACCGTTCACCCGTCCCTTTCCGATACCTGTCAATGAAATCACCTGTCACCCCCGACATGTCCCTAAATGCCTGTCACCCATTGTCATCTTTCCTTCTGTCACCTGTCCCCCTTGGTGATGCGGTGGCGAGGAATTTCGCAAGATCGAAGATGTCCGGGGGGACGGGGTTGTGTAGATTGTCCGGCAATGAATACAGATCGAGATCGTTTGCTGATACGGAAGGTTGAGACGAGGCAGGATCATGTGGAGCGGATCAGCCGGGTGCTACGCTATATTTATGACCATCTCGATGCGCCTCTTCGACTCGATGAATTGGCAAAGATCGCATGTTTCTCACCCTATCATTTTCACAGGATTTTTCAGGCTCATATCGGAGAAACGCTTCATGGCTATGTGCGACGTGTTCGCCTGGAAAGAGCGGCATTCGAACTCAGCCGATCTGATCTTTCGGTTACCGAAGCCGCTCTCGATGCCGGCTATGAGACACCATCGGCTTTTCACAAGGCATTTTGCCGGCACTTCGGCGAAAGTCCAACGTCCTACCGCCGCAAGAACCGCGCCATCATTCTGCCGCCTGTAACCCCAAACCTGAACATGGAGGAGATCATGATCGAACCGAAACTCGTTGAACGTAATGAGACCCGCGTACTGGCCGTACGCCGTACCGGTGACTACAATCAATCGGCAGGCGATGCCTGGCGAGCCATCGGCGCATTCGCCGGAGCACGGGGTCTGTTCCATCAACCGGGGATTCAATGCATCGGTGTAAGTTATGACGATCCCGACACCGTCGAGGCCGAGAACCTTCGCTATGATGCATGCATAACTGTTTCCGACAATATACAGCCGGAAGGTGAGGTAAAGGCCCGGACACTGGCCGGCGGACGTTATGCCATGTTTCTTCATGAAGGACCCTATGAGAATCTGGTCCATACCTACCGCGGAATCTTCGGCCAATGGCTTCCCGCAAGCGGGGAGGAACTGAGGGAAGAACCCTGCTTCGAGATTTATCTGAACAGCCCGGACCAGACTCCGCCCCAAGACCTGAAGACCGAAATTTACGTGCCGATACGGTGACGGCCGTTTCGAGATCGATTCTATCGTTGCATGGCCCGGCTTGCGGAAGACTTCAACGATCGCGGTCGACCGATTCCGGCGACGGGTTGTTTCCTTCATGCAGTGCCGGGCGATGCTCTTCGATCTTTGCCTGCAGGGCGTCCGCGTTCTCGGGGTTCATGTCGAGACATGTCACCCAGGCATCGACTGCCTCCTTCACGCGACCGAGCTTAAGCAGGACATCACCAAGGTGTTCAAGGATCGTGGGGTCTTCAGGCAGCAATTCCTGGGCACGGGTGATCTCGATGCGGGCATCCTCATAACGTCCCATTTGGTAATACGTCCAGCCGAGAGTATCGATATATGCCGGATTGTCCGGCTCCACGGCGAGGGCAACCTGGACATGGTCGAACGCATCTTCCAGCTTCACACCCCGTTCGGCATGCATGTACGCGAGGTAATTGTGTGCATCCGCGAAGTCAGGTTGCTTCCGAATTGCGGTCAGGAAAAGGGTCTCGGCCAGGTCATACTGTTTGGCCCGTTCGGCGGCCGCCCCGTACCAGAAATAGAATGTTGCATCGAGCCGTTCGTCCTCATCGGGATTCTCCGGCGTGGATTCAGCCTTCTCAAAATAGGTGAGGGCGGTCTCATACCGCATGGCATAATGATGTAACAGTGCAGCATACAGCCGTACCTGGAACGTGTCGGGCAACACATCGGCTATGCGGTCGAACACCTCCAGGCACCGGGTCTGATTCTCTCCATCCTGCCGCATGGCAAATGCGAGAAATCCCTCCACTTGTTCGTCGTCATCGGGTACGGTCCCGCGAAGAATTTCCGCCGCGGTGTCCGGATGTCCGGTCATGGCCTCGGCAATGGCATGGTTGAGTTTGAAGTTGCTCAACATGGGTTGCCGGTCTTCCTGCTCATATACATCCACGGCAAGCCTGAATGCGGTTCCCGCCGGTTCATAATCCTCATTGGCAAGGTGCATGTAGGCCAGCATTTCCAGAATGGATGGATCATCATCGGTGGGCGACCGGGCTTTTTCCAGCATGACGACCGCTCTCTCATACTCGCTTTCGGCGAGCAACGCATACGCCTGTTTTATATAGGGCCGGGTTGCGGACGGATCCGCCAGCGACGCCCGTTCGTACGTCTCAATCGCCTTTTCCGACTCTCCCATCTGCTCGTAGATGTCGCCGAGATAGTAGTACACACGCAGGTTGCCGGGGGTGTCGGCAAGAATGGCTTCGAGGGCTTCCACCGCTTTCTGCCGATCCCCGAAACTCAACAAGCTCATGGTCAGTTTCCGGCGGATACGGCTGTTGTCGGGGTCGGCCTCCTCCGCGCGGACAAAATACCCGACCGCGGCTTCCACCTCACGTTTCAGTATGTGCAGATCACCGAGGTTCAACAGTAAACCTACGTCATCCGGGTGCGTTTCCAGAAGTGTGGTCAGGCGGACAATCGCATCATCAACTTCCACCGTTTCACCCGCTTCGAATCGCTTGGCTCCCCTGCGTACGGTCAATTCTGCCAACGCATAGGCAAGCTGCATCTGTCCGCCGGGTTCATCGGCTTTTTCAATGCCCTTGTCGAGCAGGTCTATGGCTTCATCTGCGCGATCAAGGGTGGCCAGGGTGGATGCATACTCCAGGCGTACAACCGGGGAACGGGGATGATCTTTGAGTGCACGGCGGTACACTTCAAGCGCGCCGTCGATATCCTTGCGAACTCGGAGGATCAGACCCAGCATGAGCTGGGAACGCTCGGATGCCGGGGGCTCGGCAAGATAGGCACGAACCCGTGATTCCGCAGCGCTAAAATCCTTCTTCTGCAGGTCACCGAGGGCGACGCGAAGCTGCAATTCCTCGTTGCCGGGGTCGTTCTCCGCCGCTTCCCGGAAATGGTCAAAAGCCGTTTCGGGGTCGCCATCCATCCCGGCAACCACCGCTCGGCTGTAGGACGCGAGCGCGGCTGCGCGGTCATCCAGCGTGTCATCGGAAGCGGACGCGCTCTCCCCGGACCCACCCCGAGGCGCGGTACAGCCGGCACAAAGGGCAAGGGCGAGGAGGGCCATCAGCCTGGCCTTCATGTCGGCGATGTGCGTCATGAAATGGAGGAACCTAACGGAAATCCGGGCGGTTGCCCGCCCGGGCCCGTTATTTCTTCTTATGGCGATCCGCGGCGGAACGTTTCTTCCGCTTATGCTTCGCCATCTTCTTACGGCGTTTCTTTTTAACAGAGCCCATTACGTACCTTGTTTCGTTGCATTGGAGTCGTCAGGGGACGACTTTGTTCAAAGGAATTTCGATAATGCCCTCGGCGCCCGCATCTTTGAGCTGAGGAATGACTTCCCGAACCACCGTTTCGTCCACCACCGATTCAATGGAATACCAGCCTTCATGGGCGAGCTGATTGAGGGTGGGGGCATGCAGGGAAGGCAATAGCTTGGACACGGTATCGACGTTGTCTTTATGGACATTGAGTTTGAGCAGAACCTTGGTTTCGGCGGACAGAGCTCCCCGAAGCAGCATCGCAATCTGCTCTATTTTCTTCCGCTTCCATTCGTTTTCCCATGATGCGTTGTTGGCGATGAAGCGGGTGGTGGACTCGAGAATGGTTTCAACAATGCGTAAATTGTTGGCCCGCAACGATGATCCGGTTTCGGTGATCTCAACGATCGCGTCCACCAGTTCCGGCGCCTTGACCTCGGTGGCGCCCCAGGAGAATTCAACCTCGGCGTTGACCCCGCTTTTTTCGAGGTAATGGCGGGTCAGGCCGACCGCCTCAGTGGCAATTCGTTTGCCTTCGAGATCCTTTACCGACTGGATGGGGGAGTCATTGGGAACGGCAAGTACCCAGCGAACAGGCTTCATGCCCTGTTTGGCGTAGACCAAGTCCGCGACTTCATGCACCTGCGAACGGTTTTCCACAATCCAGTCATGCCCGGTAAGTCCGGCGTCCAGCAGTCCGGATTCAACATATCGACTGATTTCCTGGGCGCGGATCAGACGGGCTTCAATTTCCGGGTCATCCACGGACGGGACGTACGAACGCGAGCCCGAGCGGATAGTGAAACCCGCCTTTTTGAACATGGCAAATGTTGATTCCTGAAGGCTTCCCTTCGGCAATCCCAAGACAATCTTGTTTCCGTTATCACTCATGATTCGTCAATTTCGGGTGAAAAGTCGGCCACAGTAATACAACCGGCGCCTATCGTCCACACTTTATCGTGAATTCCGGGTGTTTTGTTTTCCTTTGAAGTGCCCCGGCAAATAAACGGGCCGGCGCCCGCATGAGCACCGGCCCGGTTCCAATCGCTGGGATCAGAAATCAGTTTTCGACGTTATCAGTCTCGCCGGGGACCTCAATATCCGCGCTGGCCCGCAGGTTCTCAATGTATTCCTGCACCGCAGTCTGCTTCTCCTGGCTGGACAGGAACATGCCGATCTGATCCTTCACTTCCTCGAAGTCGACCGTGGTGGCTTCGTCATGCTCCTCCACACGGATCACGTGATAACCGAACTGAGTTTCGATCACATCGCCGATCGACCCGGTTTCCTGGCTGAAGGCCGCTTCCTCGAACGGCTTCACCATCTGACCCCGTCCGAAACGACCCAGATTGCCGCCGCGGGCCGCGCTGGGGCAGTCCGAGTGCTCCTGGGCAAGCTCCTCAAAGGAAGCGCCATCGACCAATTGAGCCCGAAGCTCGTTGATTTTCTCGCGTTTTTCGGCCTTTGTCTCCTCTGTGTCGTCTTCGTCGAACTGAATCAGGATGTGGCTGGCGACCACCGATTCGGGCTGCTCGAACTGGTCGGGATTTTCGTCATAAAACGCACGAATCTCCTCGTCGCCGACCTCCGCAACCTGTTCGGCCTTCGCATCCACCAGCTTCTTGATCCGCACTTCCTGGCGGAGCTGGTCCTGAAATTCCTCGTCGGTGATGCCCTCGGCCGCGATCGCAGTTTCAATGGTCTGGCCGGGGGGGAGCTGCGACTGGATCGTCTCAACCGCCTCCGCAATGTCTTCATCCGTAACCTCGACATTCTCGGCATCAGCCGCATCGTTCAGGAGCGTACGGGTGATCAGTCCCTCCAGGATCTGATCTTCCATCTGCATACGCATCTGGGCCAGGCGCTCAGGTGGTATACGGCCCTGGGCCCGCTGCATAGCCTGATTGATCTGCTGATTGACTTCGCCGCGGGTGATCTCCGTGCCATTCACCACGGCAAGGACTTCACTATCGTCAGGGGTTTCTACGGAGGTGGGGGGGACGGCCGGCATTTCCATGGTCATGTCCACATCATCGGCGGGCGCCGACGCGGCATCATTCGCCTTACTGCAGCCGGCAAAGCCCAAGGCCAGGCCGACCAATACCGTCGTCATCGTTTTCGGATCATACATGCTGCTGCTTTCCTTTCTATTGATTGGAGCGGTCACTCTGCTACAGCCCCGGAGGCATGTCAAAGCCCCTTTTGGGAAACCGCCGGGATGCGGGAATCCACCCGTACCCGCCGGTTTAATCGTTTTACCTTCCTGCTGTGGCGGTCATGAGCCGATTGAGACCACGTGGCAGGGGGTGGTGTTCATCTTTCCGCAAGGTTTTTCTCACACGAATTTCATAGGGAAACCCCTGATTCGGACGTTGACTTCAAAACGTCTCATGGCAAAATCATGATTCGTACAAACAACAGGGATGACAAGCTTCATCAAACCGAAGTCACTACCCCTGTCCATAACGTTCCGAGGTACATATGGCCAACGAGATCGATGATGATGTTGCAGTAATGGATGTTTCGGAGGTGGAGGAAATCCGCAGCGGCCGGCCAAGTACCGACGCCAACGTTTTCATTCAGATTCTCGTGGGTGTGGTCGGTACGGTGGCCCTTGCTCTCGGGCTTTTTCCCCTTGAGGGAACCCGGATGGATTATGTGTACGCCATCGTCAACGAGCGCGGATTCGTGCAGTACGGCGAGTTGTTCATGTCCTTCATGGTGCTGGCTTTGATGGTATTGAAAGCCCGGATTGTGAAGAACCAGTTGAAGGTGGTTGCGTCGAACCCGATCCCAATGGATATCGATATGAGCGATGACGAACAGCTCCAGAACCTGCGGGACAGTGTGGTTCGCCGCGACGAGTTCAGCTGGAGCATCATCCTCAACCGCATGGATCGCGCGATCGCCCTGTGGTTGAGCACCAAGGATGTCGGCCGCGTTTCCACCTGGGCCCAGTCTGAATCGACCCGTGACACCTCTTCGTCGGATTCATCCTACTCCCTCTGCCGCGTGCTCATCTGGGCCATCCCCATCATGGGCTTCATCGGCACCGTCATGGGTCTGGCCACCGCGGTGGCCGGTTTCGGCGTGTTGGGCGGATCCGCCGACATCAATGCGATCAAAGAAGCCATCGGACAGGTGACGGTGGGTCTTGGCGTGGCGTTCGATACCACGCTGCTCGCGCTGATCCTGACCGTGTTCCTGATGTTTCCTCTCTCCTTCATTCAGCGGAACGAAGAAAACCTGTTTGTCGAACTGGATAACTATCTGGACGACATGTTCCTGGCCCGGCTGCCTTCGCCCGAGCAGCAACCGATCGTGATCGAGAATCTTGAGGATTCGATCGAAGCCGCGTTCCGCCGGTACATTCCCGACCCGGATCGGTATGATGAAGTCTTTACCCGGGCCATCGACAAGGCCGCGGGCGTTGTCGAGGAAAAGTTCGGCGCCCTGTCCCGCAGCTACGAAGCGACGCTTCGCGACATCACCGGCCAGCTCGCCGGCAACATCGCCGGGGTGGGGGATTCCCTTCAGGCCACGATGAGCGGGGTGATTGCCGACCTTTCCAAGAAGGAAGAGGAATTGCTCGCCAATCGCCGGAAACTTTCCGAAGAAGAGGCCCAGCAGTTCCGGGGCCTCCTCGAGGGCGTCCAGCAATCGGCATCCGGCATTGTCGAAGAATACCGCAAGGTGGCCGGAGAGCTGAAGCTGGCCGGCGAAGAGGGCATGACCAAGTCGGTCGAAGCAGCCCAAACCCTTGCCTCGAAAATGGACGAAGTGGCCAAGCTGGCCGGCGGTATCCAGGAGCTTCTTCATGTTCAGCAGTCCATCGAGAAGAGTATGTCCGGTATCGCTTCATCTGATGAATTCCGCAAGACCATGGAGGACCTCCGGAATCACCTCAACATCACGAATGATTTCTGCACCCGCTTGAGCAAGCCGCGGGTGATCACGCTCAAAGAGGAAATCGTGTAAGAGACCGTTCCGGAACTCACGCCATGGCCCGTAATCGCGATTCCACCAAGACCGACTTTTCTTCGTTCATGTGCATCATTCTGATGCTGACCGGCGCCCTGGTGACCATTATGATCGCGAACATCACGATCATATCCGCAAACCCGGATAATATCGTGATTTCGGCGGTGATGGGCCTTACCGAGTTTGCCGACGGGAATGAAGCGAAGAACGCAAACTACATCGATGTGTACCGGGACCGGCTCGACCTTTTCTTCGACAAGGGTAACCGGCGGGAAAGTATTCCGCTCAGCGACCTGGAAATCCGCGGCAATCAGTTCGAACAGTTCATGGAGATGGTAAAGGCCGAGCAGGAGACCGAGTATATTGTTCTGCTGGTTCGTCCGCATGCATCCCACGTCTCCCGCCGACTTATCCGTACCATCATGGACAGCGGCATCGACCTTGGTTTCGAGTTGTTCGAATCGGATAAGGAAGTCCGCTTCGAAGGCGGCATGGTGGCGGAGCAACAGGAAGAATACTGACGGACGGCCATGGCGAAAAGCAGAGACAGCGGCGTATCCCTCGACTCCTTTCTGGACATCCTTACCTGTCTTCAGGGGGTGTTGATGCTCATCATCATCACCACCGGTATCGACGCGGCCCGAACCAAGGTTCTGGTGAAAACCCCCCTCCAGGTTCTGGGTAATGAGAAGCCGATCTACATCGAGGCCCGTAACAACAAGTTGTACCGGATTCCGTTGGATGACATCAAACGGGAAGTCGCCCAGGCCCGGGCCGAGATCGCACGGACCAATCCCGAGGGAGACACCGCCTCGATTCTTCAGACGATCGGCGATACCAAAATCGTGGTCGGCGACTACGTTGTGGATATGAGCTACGCAATGGTCGGCCAGATTGCCCTGTTGCCTAACCCCGACACCACCGGCGGCTACACCTTCGAAGATCCGGGCCTGGAGAATGCCAACACCTGGTACGGGCGTATCATTGCCGAGATGGATAAAGAGAATGAGAAGCTGTCGTTCATTGTCCGAGACGACAGTTTCCCTATATTCAAGCGGGCCCGTGTCAAGGCCTGGACCGACAAAGCCAAGGTTGGTTTCCAGTTGATTGGCCAGAATGAGCCGATCCGCTTCGGCGGTCCCGCATCCTTCTGACCGCAGAGCGTTTTTTCTGTCGAAATATCCCCCCTCCGCAGGTATTGTCCCTTCCATATGTCGACAACTCCCTGCCGGAGAAGCAGTTTGCCGTCGCGGGACGGCGTCGGCACGTACAGAAGGAGTGAGTAAATATGGCGGTACTGGACATTAACGACATCATGAAAATCCTGCCGCATCGATATCCGATGCTGCTGGTGGACAAGGTTCTCGAGTGTGATTTCGAGAACAATCGGATCGTGGCGGTCAAAAACGTTACCGCTACGGAACCATTCTTCCAGGGGCATTTCCCCGGGCTTCCCATCATGCCCGGCGTCCTCCAGCTTGAGGCCATGGCCCAGGCCGGCGGTCTCCTCCTGAATCAGATCATGAAGGCGGAAGGGCAGGTCGCCTACTTCATGGCCATCGACAAAGCGAAGTTTCGCCGAGTCGTGATTCCCGGCGACATCATGCAGATTGAAGTGGTGTTCAACCGGGCCAGGATGCGGGCCTCCCGTCTTCATGGAAAAGTAACGGTCGACGGGCAAATCGCATCCGAGGCGGACATGATGTTTACGTACCGCTCGTCGGACGATTGAGCCAATGCCGGACATCCATCCAACAGCATTGGTCGACCCCGCGGCCCGCATAGCCGATGACGTCCGGGTCGGGCCGTATTGCACGATCGGTCCCGCCTGCGTGCTCGGCGCGGGAACGAGGCTGATATCCCATGTGGTGATCGACGGCAACACCGAGGTGGGCAAAGCCTGTACCTTCTTCCCGTTCTGCTCCATCGGCCACCAGACCCAGGATCTGAAGTTCAAGGGAGGACGGCCTGGTGTCCGCATCGGTTCCCATAACACGTTCCGCGAGTATGTAACGGTGAACGCGGCGACGTATGACGGTGACTACACCACCGTGGGATCCCATTGTCACATCATGGCCTATGTCCACGTCGCGCATGACTGCTCGGTCGGCGACCGGGTGATTATCGCCAATGCCGGTACGCTTGCCGGCCATGTCATCATTGAAGACGGGGCGATCATCGGCGGACTTTGCGGCATTCATCAGTTCGTCCGGATCGGCCGTTTGAGCATCACCGGCGGTTGTTCAAAAGTCGTCAAGGACATCGCGCCCTTCATGATGGCCGACGGCAATCCTCTCTCAACCGCCACGATCAATAAGGTTGGCCTTCAACGCAACGGGCTGAGCGAGGCGGAAGTCGCTTCCATCCGAACTGCCCACAAGATCATATTCCGCCGGAATCTTACCGTGGCCGAAGCCACGGCAGCCATCCGATCCGAGCTGCCGTCGAATGCGCACCTCGAGCATCTCATCCGGTTCGTGGAAAGCTCCGAGCGCGGTATCACGAGATGAGAATGCTCCCGGTCATGGTGCTTGCGGGAGTTCTATGCGGATGGGTGTCGTCGCCTGCACCTGCCGCGTTTGAGGACTTGTCGGACCGCAACCGGGTGAATTTCAACTTTGACCAGGCGGATATCCGCCTGATCGTCAAGGTGGTCGGCGAGATGACGGGTCGGCGATTCGTGATCGATGACAAGGTGACCGGCCGCATCACCGTGGTGACCCCTCAGCAGATTCCGGTGGAAGATGTTTATCCCCTTCTCATCTCCCTTCTCGAATCATCCGGCTACACCGTGCTGGAGAAGCCTGAAGGATCCTACATTGTACCGCTTCCGGATCGGCAACTCGCCGGCGGAGATGTTCTGCTGGAAGGGGAACCGGTGACCGGCAGCGGGTTGATGACCAAGGTGATCAAGGTTGAACACATCAGCGCGGTTGAGCTGGCCAAGCTTCTGGAACCGCTGGTCCGCGGCGGCAAGGACGGTGCGGTCCGGGCATTCGGCAACACCAACCACCTGATCCTGACCGATACGGCGGACAGCATCCGCCGGATGGAGAGGATCATCGGCGACCTCGACAAGCCCGGCGCATCCCGGAGCGTCGAAGTCATTCGCCTGCAGCACGCGGCGGCGGATGATGTGGCCAGCCAGCTCATGTCCGCCATGCAGGGGATGGTCACCTCGGGCGAGCGGGTCAGCCGCCATATTCAAAAGGTATCGGCCGGTATGGGCGACCTTCCGGCCGACATGGTCGTGGTTCCCGTTCCCCAGGCGAACAGCGTGGTCCTGGTCGGCACCCAGGTTCAACTCGCCGAGGTCAAGCGGATCATCAGCGAGATCGATATCGAAGCCCCGGCCGAATTCGGCCGGCTCAACGCCATCTTCCTCAAATACATACTCGCCGGCGAAGCGGCGGAGACCCTCAATAAACTCCTGGAGAAAACAGAGACCAAGGAAGGATCCGCACCCCGCATCGCCATCGAGCCCAACAAGGCTAACAACGCATTGATTGTGGATGCTGCGCCGCAGGATTACGACCGCGTACTGGCGCTGGTTCAGGAGCTCGACCGGATTCCCCAGCAGGTCATGGTTGAAGTCCTGATCGCGGAGGTAACGGTCGGGGACAGCTTTGAATTCGGTGTCGAGTTGGCATCGGTGGAACAGCCGCAGGACGGGTCGTCCACGTTCTTCGGCCGCGGCCGTCCCGGCCCGGAAGACACGCTTGCCGGGATTCTGCAGGACAATACGTTTCCGCAGGGTTTTGCCATCGGCCTGGCCCGGGGTACCATTGCCGATGCCGCCGGCAATATCATTCCCCAGGTACCGATTCTGCTCCGTGCGCTGTCCCAGGACCGGGACGTCAAAATTCTCTCCAACATTCCGCTTTGGGCCCAGAACAACACCGAAGCCTCGGTGAGTGTCGTTGAGAACATCCCCATTCTCAGTTCGCGCATTGAGGGAACCGGCGATAACCGTGATGTCATCCAGAACATCGAGCGGGTGGATGTGGGCATCAAATTGACCCTGACCCCGCATGTGAACCCGGACGGCGAGGTTAAACTTCAGTTGAATCCCAGCATTGAGGCAATCGTGGATGAAGGACCCTCGGAGACCCAGTTCGCCCCGTCGATCGCCAAGCGTGAAGTGAACACCACCGTCACCATCCCCGACCAATCGACCGTGGTGATCAGCGGGTTGATCCGCGAAGACAAGATCACCCAGGTGTCCAAATTCCCCCTGTTGGGCGATATCCCTCTGATCGGATGGCTGTTTCGCAGCAAAACCGACTCCAAGCTGCGCACGAACCTCCTGATTTTTGTGACCCCGCACATCGTTACCGGCCTCGACAAGGCGGATGAATTAAAGACGCGTCTCCAGAACAAGACCGGTATTGATACATCCGCGGTATCGTTGGATGACCCGACCGGGAGCGAGGGGGAACTCCCCGGAGACGACCCGGCCGTCGACAGGGATGAACCGTGAAAATCGGCGACATTCTGGTCCGCAATGGCGACCTGAGCCCGGAGCAGGTCGAAGCCCTGCTACGCGACCAGGCTTCCCGGCCGGGGAAGCGGTTGGGTGAGCTGGCCGTTGAACGCGAATGGCTCCCTGATAGCACGGTTCTAAAGGCGCTGGCCGAGCAATTCCATCTCGATTTCATGGAAACGGTCGATCCCGAACACTTCGACGAAGCCCTGATACGAACCCTGTCCGTCGACTGGGCCCGGTCCCACCAAATGCTTCCGATCCGGGTGGACGGTACGGTGTCGGCGGCGATCGCCAATACTGATGAATTGTCCGCGCTGGATGACGCGCAGTTTCGGGATGTGTTCTCCGGCTCGCCGATCAAGCGGATCGGGCGTGACCGCTTCATTCGCAACGTGCTGATCGCGATTGGAAACTCGGGCGATGCAGGATTG
>JAUIHQ010000075.1 GCA_030432155.1 bacterium
GTCCGTCTTCCATGTTGATTCGGGCGGGGCCGACGTGAAGGGGGGGCGGACTCTGTTCGGATTCCGGCTCGTGGAAATGCCGACAAACCTGCTGGATGGCCCGGGCCAGCGGGTCATCGGACCGTCCTGCATTCGCATACGCCTCCCGCAGCTCGTTGAAATGCAATCGCTCCGTGGAATGGGGAGGTAGGGAGGGAATCAATCCGGTAACGGCTTCCGGTGTGACGCCGCCGGGCAGGGAACGGCAGGCGCCTTTCCGACCTGTCACATCCAGCGCGAGCAGGGTGCGGATACATTTGGGGCAGGTCCCGCAGTTGTAAGCCCGATCTGATGACCAGCAGATCCGGAGGTGATCGAGCGCCCAGGGGTCATCGGCAATTCGCCGTACTTTATCGAGCCGGGGAATATCCAGTCCTTCGTGGGTGATCGCCATATCCCGCCCGCTCCACAGGGGGTCGAGTTCGGGGTGGGTGCCCCAGGGGATGAGCTGGTCCGGGGTATGCGATGCGGAAATCATCAGGCGATTCAGCGAAGGCCGCAGCATATGGGCGACGGCCGCGAGGGCTGCACCATGACATTTTCCCCAGCCAAGATGGGTTTCAAGGTAATCCCGGATGTTGGTTTCCACCACGATGAGATGTTTGTTGTATCGCCCGGCGGCTTCGTGGGCCATGTCGAGGGTGGCCTTCAACAGGTCCGTCTGGTCCGGCCGAATATCGAAGCCGGTCACGAATACCAGCGCATGGATATCTTTCATCCGGGTCAGCAGGGTATACATCGAGTCCACGCCGCCGGTGAAGAACAGGCCGGTTCCCCGGCCGGCCCCCGGCTGCAAGGGCGGGGGGGAAGGATCCGCGGGCAGCTCTACTTCGATCGGGGCGAGTTTGGGAAACCACATGGCGAGCCGGTTCATGATGCGGGGAAGACCGGCCATCAATTCCGGGTCCGGGGTGCGATCCAGCAGCAGCGGCAGGCGTTGGGCCATGGCCGGAATCAGGTGGCAGGCAAGATCCGCATTGCCATTGGTTTCGATCTCCGCGCCTTCGGCCGAGGCATAAAGGTTCAAGGCCGGCCGGTTCAGAGGAAGGGGAACGCGAAAGGTCAGGTGTGACGGCGGCAGGGTCATGAGGCGTTGGTTGTCATGGTTTCCACCACATGGTGACGGCGCGGGAAACGGGGGTCGAACACCAGCGGCCGGTTCGGGTCGTACCGGTGAAGGGTGGATGCCGGGGGAAACGTAATGGCGGAGGATTTCGGTGCTTCTCGCCAGCTATGCCAGCCGCGCTCGATTTCACTCTGCGGATGCCGCCTCCCGGCGTATTTCTTAATAAAATGGCGCATGCTGAGAAACAAGTAGTGACGCATGGGCAGGTTGAAGGGATAGGGATTCATGCCGTCGAATCGGACCCGGTGCCCGGCATCCTCGATAAGATTGATCCGCCGATGAGGTTCATGCTTCCAGGTGTTCAGGCGAAACCGGGGTTGAGGCTCGAACAGATAATAGGATGTCATCGTATGATGATAGGATTCCGGACTATGGTCCGGCGATTCCCGGGTTGGGATGAATACATACTCCAGCATGTTGAGGCAGTTGAACCCTTCCCGGTCTATGCGCCGGATGGAATCGATCAACAACTCACCAGGGAATTCGGGAAGGCGGTGTTCATCCGCATCGCAATTCATGAACCAGTCGGCGTTCAGTTCATCACACAACAACTCCTTCCTCCTGAGCATCTCGGCGTGACGGAAAAGGCCGTTGGTCCGGGGGATTACCTCTGATCCGATCAGGCCCCGGCCCCGGTACGATGCAACGATCTCCGGCGTGCGGTCCGTGGATTCATTATCCAGGATGTAGAATTCGATGCCCTGCTCGACAAGGTGCTCGAGGGTTCGGGCGAGAACCGCTTCCTCGTTATAAACATGCATCAGGGCGATGGTGCGCATCGGGTTCGGCTTCCGGGCGTTATATGGTTTCGGATGAACTTGTTTTCATGATTATGATCGTATGCATAATCGGTCCGGGAAATTGATTCGGATAGGGCGTTGAAATCAGGGGTGTTATCCTGCCCGGGCTTTCACGCGATCCGGCATCCGGTCAAGAAGTGTATGAAGCGCTGCCGCCGCGGCTTGTCGATTGCGGACGAGAGATGCCTGCTGACGCCGGCGAAGATTGTCCAGGTCGCACTGGGCCTTCGCTGCCACCATCGCGAGTGCTTTTCCCTGCTCCGCATCGCCGGGCCCCCTGTACTCCGGAAAACCTTCGACGGAGCCGGAGCCCAGAAACTTCCAGGCATCATAGTCGGGCCGGCACATGAGAAATGGTGTTTCCGCGAGCATGGCGAAAATCGAGCCGTGAAAACTTTCGGTGACAACCAGGTCGCAGCTTGCAGGCAGATGAAGGTAGTCCGGATAACGAATCGTATCGGGATACACCGAAATCCCTTCCGTCTCCAGCATGCGGGTGAGCTCGTTCGGGAACGGATGCGTGGTGGTGAATGCGGCGATACGATCCTGCGGCCGTTCCCGGCGGTAGTGCCTGACCAGGGCTTGAATACCGTCGAGGGTTCCGTGGCCGTTGAAGCCGTATCGCAGATTCAGGCCGAGCTCGAATGACTCGATTTTGCTGACCGGATACATCTCGGTAAAGATCATGTCGCGACCGGGGATGATCTCTTTTCCGGCGGGCAGGATGGACCGGAGATAGGCAAGGGAGTGGTCATCGCGAACGGCGATCGCGGCGGCTCCGGCCAGGAACGATGCCAGCAGCACGTCTCGCTCCGCCGGGTAGGGCCCGAAGCTCTGGGGGAAATGGTAGACGGGGATTCCCCGCTCCATGGCAACGGCCGCGGTGGTCATGGCTTTGACCGTGTTGTATTGCTCAAGAAATCGCCCTCCCGGAGCAACCAGGACCGCCTGCATGGTTTCCACGAGGCCTACGATCCGGTGATACATCTCCGGGAATTGGCCTCGCAATACCCGTGGGATATCCCCGGCGGCCGAAAGCGGCGGTAATAACATATCCAGCGGAAGAAGGGTTTCCTCCACGTTCAAGCCCGCTTTCACCATGGCGCCGCGATAGGGAATCCTGGATGCAAGGTGAACCTGATATCCAGCCCGCACCAGGTTCCGGACGGTTGCGATATACAAAGCCTCATCCCCGGAAGCGTAGCTCCCGATCTCCGTAAGCAATACCCGCGGCGTCAACTCCTCCTCCATCATTGATATGTGTAGGGAAGGGGGATGCCGGCGTCAAACATAAGCCGTGCCGCCGGAAACGACCGGGCGGGCAATGAGAACACCGGATTGAATTTACGTATAGCTGCCATCGCCGTATATTCCCATGCCCGGGGTGGAGTAAGGGTTGGGTTACATTATGTCGTCATGTTTCCGTTCCATCTCATCGTCGCATCGGCGGGGATTCACCCTGATCGAGCTGCTGGTGGTGATTGCGGTGATCGCGATCCTCGCCTCGCTGCTGATTCCGGTGATTGGATCCGTGCAGCGAAAGGCCCGGGCGGCGGAGTCGTTGAGCAACCTCCGGCAGATTGTGGCGGCAACCTTTCTTTATGCCGGGGAGCACGACGGCCGGTTCCATGAAGGCTGGGGATATGAACGGAAGCTGCAGCCGTACCTGACCGATCCCATGGCGGCCCGGACGCTGTTTACATCGCCCAACGCGGACAAGCAACCCACAGTCGTCGGGTCCATGATCCCGATCACCTATTCAGTGCACGGTTATCTGATGTGGCCGGTCTACACCAACAACGGGACGGTTGTCGGCTATCCCCTTGGCATCATGCACGAGCCGCACCGGCTGGTTCTTATCGGCGACGGTATTCAGGCGCCGGGCAATTTCTGGCAGGCCAATTTTCATCTTCAGAACCCGAATGGGTATATCTATGCCGACTATAATGGATTATCAGAAAATGAATTGGATGCGCGTTTGGAGAATAATAGCGGTCCCCGGGGATGGGGCCCCGACGAGGCATCCGGGGCTGCCGGCTGGTTCCGCTATTGCAATAACGGCGCGGTGGCGGTGGGATACGGTGACGGCGGTGCAGGCCTGATTCCCAAGGGCGAGGTTATCGCCCGCAACCTTGTTCCATGAGTTGTATGCAAAACAACTGACCGGCGGAGAGCGGACCGGCTTCTCGGCTTATAGATTCAGATAAGAATAGTATATCAGGGATCATCCTCGTCATCCTGATACCCTCCTTTGCCGGACATGGTGTCTGTCTGTGTAGACGGCCTGTGAGGGTTCGGATTCTAACCTGTTGCTGCATCGAAAACTGTGATTCTGCTTTCGGGCGGTTCACAATGCATGGGGAGGGGTTGAGAACTCGAACCCGTTTGCTTCGCCATCAGGAAATCCCTGATCGCCGGGAAAAACTTTTCTTCCCTCCTGACAAAGATCGCGATAGGGTAAAGAGATACACAAATTCACATAGAACGGAAAGGTATGAATCTATGCCCAATATTGCCAGTGTGTTGAAAGATGAAATCGCGCGTCTTGCCCGTAAGGAAATCCGCCGTGAAGTCGGTACCCTTCGCAAGGCTTCGGCCCATTATCGTCGTGACATCGCCGCGTTGAAGAAACAGGTCTCTCGTCTTGAACGCAAGGCCGGGATCATGGAGAAGAACGTACTGGCCAAGCCGGTTACGGCCAATGTCGATCCCGACGAAGCCAATCTCCGCTTTTCGCCGAAAGGCCTCAAGACCCAGCGCGATCGTCTTGGCCTTTCCGCTGCCGACTACGCCAAGCTGGCCGGCGTTTCCCCTCTCTCCATCTATAACTGGGAGAAGGGCAAGACCCGCCCCCGCAAAGCCCAGATCGCAACCCTTGCCGCGCTGCGGGGCATTTCCAAAAAGGAAGCCGCCGCCCGTCTCGAAGCGATGTAAGATTCGTATGGGACGAACCCGGCCGGGTGTTGCCGGACGCGGGTAAAACAAACAGGCAGAAAACAGGCGCCTGCCGCCCGGTGACCGGACGGCAGGCGCTTTTTTGTTGCAGGTAGGATGGCTCGGATCGGGTTGTCCCGAACCGAGCGTCCATGGCGTTTGTCGGTTGCCGCCTGTAGATCAGTCGGAATCCTGTCGCGGAAGCGGGCGGGTTCGGGCAGGATGGGGGTCATGGATGCGGGAGAGGTATATGAGCGCTTGTGGGCGGATGCGTCTGCGGCTTTTGCCCGGCGTGAGCCCCGGCTTGATCCGGTTCTATTCAACAAGCATGCCGACCGGCGCCGCGGGGTGAGTCTCATTTTCCGCATCGCGCCGCCGGTCCTCGACCGCGTTACCGCCTTCCTCGACCGGCTACGATCCGCGTTTCCGGAGCAATACTTCTATGCCCCCGGAGAGCTGCACGTGACGGTCATGGCAGTCCTTTCCGGCAGCCTGGCGTGGCGAACGGAATATCGCCGATTGATCGGGTTGCGCGAGGTTGTCGACCGGGCGCTTCAGGGCCGTCACCCGTTCGAGGTGCATTTTCGCGGCATCACCGCCTCGCCGGAAACCATCATGATCCAGGGCTTCCCCGTAGCGAGTGAGCCGTCGGGCATACGCGATGCCTTGCGCAGAACGTTCAGGGAAGTCGGGTGGCAGGACCAGCTCGACCGCCGGTATCGAATCCGCACGGCCCACTGTACCGCCGTGCGGTTTCGCGATGCACGGACGGACTGGCATCAACTGGCGGCCTGCCTCGGGAAGGCACGAGATATGGATTTCGGCACCCAGCGGGTCGACCGCCTGCAGCTTGTCTGGAGTGACTGGTATTCATCATCAAGCATCGTCCGTGTACTGCGGGAATATCCATTGCCCGAAGCCTGACGCCGAAGTTCTGCGCTGGAATCTTGAAGAAGGCACAGGCACCCGCACGCGGGAGGCGATTTCAGGGGAAACCAATGTGGTCCACCTGGTAGGGGCCGTGCAGTGGACCAACGGCCTGGCCCCCGGCAGTTGTTCGTCTGTGGTCTATCTTTAAGACACCACCCACAACGGGGTGTATGGAATTGGTTGATGAGGACAAGCAGGAGATTGCCCCTCCAGTCGCATTCAACGGATGTCCGGAGGGGCGACCTCCCGGTTGCCTTCGAAGGTGGTATGTCCACCTCCGCTCTTCAGTTCCCAAAGCCGGCATGCCAATCCGTAGTCTCTGAGCGGAAGCGCCGGTGTGGTGAGATGGAGAAGTCCGCCTTCGTCCTTCGGGTCTTCGGCGTGACAGCCTTCGCTCTTCGCTTCCCAAGGCTGGCATGCCAATCCGTAGTCTCTGAGCGGAAGCGAAGGAATGTTGGGTGGAGAAGTCCGCCTTCGCCCTTCGGGTCTCCGGCGTGACAGCCTTCGCTCTTCGCTTCCCAAAGCCGGCATGCCAAAGCCGTAGCATCTGAGCGGAAGCGAAGAGCGAAGGCTGGTGCGTGTTTACGAGTCGGCTCGAACATTTTACCAAGAAAATCCCGACCTGTAAGGTATCCCCACACCCTTCCCCGCAGAGGGGAATAGCGCGATTGTCAAATCGCGCTTCTATGTCGGGATAAAGTGCGAATCTGTGCATTTGTGCTGACCCCCGACTTCGGTCGGTTTTTCCGCTCACGCGGCTGCGGGCTCGTACGTCCACAGGTCGTACTCGCCAAAAACCTCCCTCGTCGCTGACGCGACCTACGGGTTCACACACGGGACGTGTTCTAAAGGACACTCTGATGTCCTTTAGAACGGTTCAGCAGACGCTGTACCACCGCTGACGCGGACGAGTTCAGACCAAAAGACTTGTTCGCTCCTGCACCCGTCAGATACCTCCCGTTGGTCAGATTCTGCCGGGTTCGTATCTCCAAGACATTGGCCTGGAAGTGAGCAGGCGACCCAGCGTGACTTTCCTTGTCAGAAAAGTCACCCCCCGCTCGCTTTTCTGCTCATACCTGTTCTTAACGGGTTAAAACAGGTTCTTTTCCTCGGCGAATATTGTCATCATGGCCAACCGGATTATATCCGCAGCCACACAATGTCATTCGCCTTTGCCCACCCGCCACCCTGAACATCAAAAATGAAAAGATTTACTTGTTGTGCTTTTGAGTCTCCTTATCTAAATTCATATCTTGTATCCGGGGAGATTTTGTAAATGACTGATAACGAGCTGTATACAGCAGGAAAAGAAGTCTCATCCATAGACGTTCGTATTAGTTATCGAATTATCCAATTGTTCTCAGAAGGGTTGTATTCAAGTCCGAATAAAGCCGTTGAAGAACTTGTTTCAAATTCCTTCGATGCTGGCGCGAATAACGTTCATGTCATTCTGTCTACCGATCTGACAAAGGATGATTCATCAATAGTTGTTATTGATGACGGTGAGGGCATGGATGGAGACGGTCTTCGCCAGCACTGGTTAATCGGTGTTAGTAATAAACGCGATACAAACCGAAAAAATCCAAACGGACGCACTCAAATTGGGAAATTCGGTATTGGAAAATTGGCGACCTATGTGTTGGCCGAGAGACTCACACACATATCCAAACGTTCCGGTAAATATTATTCCACAAGCATAGATTATCGATCGATACCATCCGGTGAGCAGGGTGGAATATACACAGAAGAACAGGTTGCCCTTCCCTTGCGAGAACTGACTCAGGAACAAGCAAAAATGGTCGTCACACCATGGATTAAAGGGACAAAACCAGGCTTCCTAGCCATGAAATTATTCGGCCCTGATTCAGCTAAAAGCTGGACTGTCGCAGTGATGTCCGATCTTAAAGACATGGCATTAAACATTAAGAGGGGTCGCTTAAGATATGTACTCTCCACCGCGATGCCACTGCGGGATGACTTCAAACTTTATCTCGATGGCGATGATGTCCCCCCTTCGAAGCTTACGAAAAAGAGAGTTAAAACGTGGGTTCTTGGCAAGGATTTGAGCAAAATTCCTCCGCCGGCCCCAAATTCTGACGATTTAGAGCCGACGGAGGAAAGTGAACTACCAATTAAATCACCGTTTCGGTTTGGGTTAACTCATCGGCATGGTTTGGGACGAGTAACCGGATATGTGGAAATATTCCGGGATTTGCTGACAGGGGGTAAATCCGACGAAACAACGGGCAGAAGTCATGGTTTTTTCGTATATGTCCGCGGGCGACTTGTAAATATTGATGATGAATATTTTGGTATCGAACGCAATCTTTTGCGGCACGGTACTTTTGCACGATTTAGAGCTGTCGTTCAAATAGATAATTTAGATGAAGAACTTCGTTCATCGCGGGAAGCTGTTCGCGAGGGCGTCCTTTTTAACCATGCCCGTAATTTGCTTCGAGGAATATTCAATCACGCCCGAACTGCTTTACAGCAACATGATGAGGGAGAAGATCAGAGCGTTGTCGCGGCAAGGCGAATTTCTGAAAGTCCGGCAAGCCTTACCAGATTTCCCATACTCGGAATGGTTAAGGGGGCCTTAGAAGGTAAGTGCAACCCGAGTTATACCTCTTATCCCCACAATTTAAATGAAGGCGATAAACAAAGCCTTCTAGACCAGCTCGAAACACAGGCACTTTCCGATGAAGGATATATCAAAAGCGTTGTCCTCGTTGATTTGTCGCAAGATGATGGTGTTGCTGTCTTGGACATTAGCACAGGCATACTCCAAATCAATACGCTCCACCCATTTGTTGCATATTTCCTAGACGAATATGAAGATAAACGACGTAGTCTACCACTTCGACTGCTTGCATCTTCCGAAGTTTTGATGGAGGCACACCTGTACAGCCAAGGTCTTGATGAGGAACGCATTCGTGACACGATGGCACGCCGGGATCAATTACTCCGATATTTGGCAGTTGATTCAGGCAAAAGAAATGCCCGTTTAATTGCTCAAGCATTGCAGGATGCTGCCACCGATAAGAAAGGTCTTGAAAAAGAATTGGTGGCTTCGTTCAACTCAATGGGATACAAAGCCGTTCCGCTTGGAGGGAATGGAAAACCCGACGGAATGGCAGAGGCGATTCTTCCCGGTAAAGGTGGAAATCGTCAAAGCTATTCAGTTAGCCTTGAAGCGAAAAGCAAGGAAGTGAAGGGAAAGGTGGTTAGTAATGCAAATGTACGAGTATCTACCATTGCTCGCCACCGGGATGATTATGAGTGCGATCATTCCTTGGTTGTGGGGCCTGACTTTTCCACCAAGAAAGAGGATAGCGCTGCGCTTATTAGGGAAATAAATGCTGATAAAGAGAAAACGGGAAAAACTATAACATTGATAAGAATTAATGATCTGGCGCGTCTTGTCCGTCTTCAGCCGTTGAAACGATTAAACCATAATCGTCTTCGTGAGTTGTTTACCGAATGTACAACGCCTAATGAATCAGCCGCATGGGTAGATAAAATTTCTAAAGAAAATCGAGAGCAAGGGAAATTTAAAGAACTCCTTGAAACAATTGCGGAAGAACAAGAGGAGAATCCGGGGGCAACAGTTGAATATGCAGCCCTTGTTACTGGCCTTTGGCGTGGACGATATAAAATTAAAATGGAGAAATCGGAAGTTATAGATCTTTGCAGGGCTCTGGCTAGGTTGGCTCCCGAATATGTGACCGCTCTGGAAACTTCCGTTGAATTGAATCAGCGACCAGATAAAGTCCTTGAGGCAATTGGAGCGACGATTGCCTCATATCCAGAAAACGAACAAGCATAGGGTTCTTATGTTAACAACATCGATTCGATCAATTCACCCATTTCCGGCTCGGATGGCGTCGGACCTAGTTTGGGGTGAGTTACCCGCTGATGGAAAGGTATTGCGCGTTCTTGACCCGATGGCTGGATCTGGAACGACATTGGTTACGGCAAAACTTTTGGGTCATGAAGCTGTTGGATTTGATCGCGATCCGTTAGCCGTTCTTATTGCTCGCTGTTGGTTAAATGAAGTATGTCCTCTCGAAGTAAAAAATAAAGCATCGGAGGTTTTAGAACGCGCAAAAAATCTAGGCCGAACCCTAAAACTTTCTGAAGCATACCCCGCCGGATCAGATGAAGAAACAAAGGCCTTCGTTCGATTTTGGTTTGATCGTGCCAATAGAATACAATTGGCAGCCTTGTCGAGCTCCATCGCCAGGGTTCGAAATATAAAGGTGCGAGATGTACTTTGGTGTGCCTTTTCTCGGTTGATTATAACAAAGCAAAAAGGGGTCTCTCTTGCGATGGATGTTTCTCATAGCCGGCCTCACAAGGTATATGATAAAGCGCCCGTTAAAGCATTCGACGAATTTGAACGCGCAGTTGATCGAGTTTTAAAATGTGTTCCGTTTTCCAATAATGAATCTTATAACTCAGCAACAGTAAATATTTCCGATGCCCGAAAATTACCTGTAAACAACTGTTCGGTCGATGTTGTCATCACTTCCCCGCCTTACCTTAATGCTATTGATTACATGCGTGGCCACAAATTTTCACTTGTATGGATGCGTCACAACATAAACGAATTAAGAAGCATTCGAGCGACAAATGTAGGGACAGAAGTTGTGTTCACCAATGACAGCGAGTCTTTTTCCATTGAAGAAACCGTTGAATCAATGTGTAATCCAACAACTCTCTCCCATCGCAATCGAGGAATGCTAAGACAGTATGTTGTCGATATTCATAAAATATTGACTGAAACAAAACGTGTATTAAAGCCTGAAGGCAAGGCTGTCTTCGTCGTTGGTGACTGTAACTTGCGTGGAGTTTTCGTTCGGAATTCAAAGTGTATTGAGCACATATCCACCGAGATAGGCTTTTCTGTTGAACATATTCGAAAGCGAAAATTACCAGACAACAAAAGATATCTTCCTCCGCCACGATCAAAGAGCGCAGGATCGGCTTTGAAGAAAAGAATGCGAGAAGAAGTTGTTATAACTTTACGGAATTAATGATCTGTTAGAGATCTCTTTATATATAGATGTAAATTATTTTTTGTAAAAACTCACGATTGTTATAGGCTGACGATGACTCAAAGTAATGCAAGGGTTGCAATTCTTGGAGGAGGTGTTTCGGGGCTTACTACTGGTATTTTGCTCTTAAAACAACTTGGATGCTCCGTAACTCTATATGCCAACAATCTTGCAGGCACCCGTGACCTTCCCCCATCAACTGGACCACTTCGCATGAGAGTCATGGCCTGATGGTTTATGTACTCAAACACCGTTGACATGGCCAGCGAGGAGTTATCCATAGCCGCCGTTTCCGACCGAGAATGGGCTTTGATGGCTCGTCGGAGGTCGGGCGGCGGCTGTGGATAACTCCGCCGTCGCAAACTCAACCGGCGCCAGCCCGCCTAGCGCACTATGGGGGCGTTCGGTGTTGTATTCATGGCGCCACACTTCGATCAACCGCCTGGCATCGTCCACGCTCAGAAACCAATGCTCATTCAGGCATTCATCGCGCAGCTTGCCATTGAAGCTCTCGATGTAGCCGTTCTGGCTTGGCTTGCCCGGCTGAATGAAGTGCAGCTTCACATCCCGTGCATATGCCCAAGCGTCGAGAACCTTGCCGGTAAACTCGGGCCCGTTGTCGGTCACGATCTTCTGCGGCAGGCCGCGCCGATCCCGCAGCTCCTCCATGATCCGCGCCACTCGGGTGCCGTTGATCGAGGTATCGACCTCGATGCGAAGGCACTCCCGGTTGTACCAGTCAATGATCGTCAGCATCTTGATCTTGCGCTTGTTGGCCAGTGCATCGCTGACAAAGTCCATGGCCCATACCTGATTGGGGCCGGTGGGCCTCTCCAGCGGCTCACGTTTTCCGGCATAAGCCTTCCGTCCTTTGCGCCTCTTCACCTGCAAACCCTCCTCCTGGTAGATCCGTTCAATACGCTTATGATTATCCTTCCATCCGGTGTTGCGCAGCCGGTACACGATACGCGGGACACCCCAACGCCTCTTCTTGCCGGCCAATTCCTTGATGGCTTCCCGCAACGGTCCGTCGTTCGCGGGTACCGGCTTGTAGTACAGGCTGCTGCGACGGAGCGTAAACAACCCACAGCCACGCCGCCGACTGACCCCGTACGTCTGTACGGCGTAGTCCACAGCGTCCCGTCGAGCGGTGGGCGTTACCATTTATTTGAGTTAACGTCCTTGAGGATCTGGATGTCCAAGGCCTGGTCCGCCACCAACCGCTTCAGGCGACGGTTCTCATCCTCCAGCGACTTCAGTCGCTGGGCCTCGCTGACGTCCAGACCTCCGTACTTGGCTTTCCATCGGTAGTACGTGCCTTCACTGATGCCATGCTTACGCAATAAATCGGGCAAGGCCAACCCTGTGTCCGCCTCTTTCAGAACCCCGATGATCTGCTCTTCCGTGTACCGCTTTCCTCTCATCTCTCGTCCTCCATTCGTCTGTTGTAGACCAGAGGACTCTCTTTGAAAACGGTCCAGTTTTAGGGGGGAAGGTCAGGTTTCCGTCCATCACAAAGAAGGAGAATCAAATGAAAGAAGAGAATGTCTTTTCGGAGTACAATACGGTTTTGGATAATCACACCAAGTCCATGCGAGCATTCACGGCAATGTTGCAAGGTGGGCGGTGTATGTCCCCTGACGTGTTTCGTGTCGTAGATCAACTGACGGATACATGGAGTGAGGTTGTCACTTCTGAACGAGCACAAAAGGACATCTACCGTGACCAATGCCAATCATTGCTTCTGGCTGTTCGACAAGCGATCAAAATTGGAAACGAGAATGGATTGTCTCGTGAGATGAAGCACCTTGAAGACCTGTGTGAATCTGTCACCAACGTTCCCGGCATAACGGGAGTGCCGATGCACGGATCAGTCGCAGGTCCAAACTAAAAAGAAAGCCTCGCAGAAGTGCGGGGCTTTTCCTTTACATGTTTTCTTCCTTCCATGCATCAACCGCTTCCTGTGTACGGCGATACGTGTCGGAATCCAGACCGTATTTTTCTTTTGCTTTCTTCAGCTCATCATCGGCGATTTGATAGATTGCAAGGTGCCGGGCATTGAAATCAGATAAGCTATCCTTTAGCACTTCTTCCTGCGGTCGTTTGACTTTTTCTTTCCTCGATTCATTCATATTTTCTAGCCGAATCTCAGACTGCAGTAGTGCTGCACTCATATCGGCTTTTTTCTTTTTGAATTCAAGGTCCTGAAGCTCTTTCGTCTGCTTCAAGCTGTTTGGATTGCCGGAGAACGTTGATCCTTTAATCTGTGCCGGATACTCATCCGGATCATTTTCCGTCAAGTTGAGGAGTTCTCCGCAGTGAGGACATATAACGGAACTAGACTCGACCAGGCATTTCGGGCAAGGGCTTAGCAAGTCGTTTGTAAGATAGCTTGCATAGACTTCTTCATTGCATTTCCCGCAGACCCAATTTGCTGTCATGTCTATGTATTTTCTACAATCAGGACAGAAAAGCCGCATCCGG
>JAUIHQ010000418.1 GCA_030432155.1 bacterium
TTCCTTAGCAAATCGGCAATTTCGGTCGCGTAACTGTCGAACTTGGGCTATCGTGCGAGTAAGCCGGTCGGTGAAGTGTATCCGAGCAAGGGGAGCGGTGAAGAGGTTCACGGCCCCGCTATTGCGGGTAGGAACGTTCAACGCTCTGTCAGCGGAGACGGGGTGGGTCGCCCCTTTCGTAGAACCGGCTATGTTTCTATCAACCGAAAACCCACCCCGCCCTTCGGGCACCCCTCCCGGGGAGGGGATCGGGGATGTCCGTGTTCGTGGCCCCATGACCACGGCGGTCGAGGGACCGACCGCCCTACCCAGGCGACTTCATCCTTCGGAACTCAGGTTTCCTCCTCCCGATGGCCGCGGCGGAAACGTCAAAGGTCCCCCTTCGTTATTGAGCAACACGAGAAAAGGCGGATCCGCGTTCGCTTCATCTGCGCAGAAGACCCGATCTTGATTTCATGCTCCAGCCTTGCCGACGTCTCAAAACAGATTGAGCTGGGAGATGGGGCGGAAGGTTTTGCGGTGGCAGGGGCTGGGACCGAGCTTGCCCAGGGCTTCGAGATGCTCGCGGGTGCCGTATCCTTTATGACGGGCCAGACCATACCCGGGAAACTCCATGTCCAGCTCCGCCATCATCCGGTCCCGCGTCACCTTGGCCACGACACTGGCTGCGGCGATCAGGTAACTGGAACCGTCACCGCCGACAATGGCCTGCGACGGCAGGGGAAAGTCGCGGACGGGTAATCCGTCAATCAACACGAGTCCGGGCGCCGTACGAAGTCCGGTGGCCGCACGTCGCATGGCGAGGTGGGTTGCATTGAGGATGTTGAGCCGGTCGATCTCCTCCACCCCGGCCAGCCCCACGCTCCAGATGATCTCATCACGGGAGGTGATCAGGGCATACAAAGACTCCCGCCGGGAAAGCGGGAGTTTCTTGGAATCGTTCAGGGTACGGAATGCGTCAACCGCCAGGGCTTCGAGTGCATCGCGTTCGACGGCGACTGCCGCGGCGACGACCGGGCCAGCCAGTGGACCGCGACCTGCTTCATCAAGCCCGGCCACGAGGGAGATACCCCCGCCCCAGGCTCGACGCTCGTGATCAAGCATTGCTGTCGGCCGAAGCTTCCTTGGCCGCGCGTTCCTTGATCTTTGTCTTCTTGCCGGTCCGGCCGCGCAGGTAATACAGCTTCGCGCGACGGGGATCGCCCGAACGCTCGATCTCGATCTTGTCGACGTTGGGGGAATAAATCGGGAAGATACGTTCCACGCCTTCGCCATACGAAATGCGGCGGACGGTAAAAGTTTCGTTCCCCTTCTTTCCGTCGCGGGCAATCACCGTACCCGAAAACACCTGGATACGTTCTTTTTCACCCTCGCGGATGCGCACATGGACCTTGACCGAGTCTCCCACCCGGAAATCGGGGATATTCTTGTCCTTGCGCTGTTCCTGATCAATTTTTTCCAAAATCGTGGCAACCATGACTCCAACCCTCTCTGACGTGAAAAGGCCGAGATAGTAGCGATCATTCGCAAAGAGTCAAGCGGTTACCCGCCCAGATCGGGACGACGGGTCCGGGTACGTTCCACCGCCTGATTATGGCGCCAGCGGGCGATTTGCTCATGGTTCCCCGACAGAAGCACCTCGGGGACCTTCATGCCCCGGTATTCTTCCGGCCGCGTATAATGGGGATATTCGAGGAGACCGGCGGAAAAGGACTCCTGGTCGGCGGCCCCCTCCCCCCCCAGCACCCCGGGGAGCAACCGGACAACGGAGTCGATGACCACGGCTGCCGGTAGAACACCGTTAGTCAGCACGTAATCGCCGATGGAGATTTCATCGGTCACCAGCGACGTCCGAATCCGCTCATCAACCCCTTCATAGTGGCCGCAGATGAAAATCAGATGGGTTTGGCCGGACAGAGAACGGGCATCGGCCTGCTGAAAGCGCCGGCCCTGAGGGGTCATCAGGATCACCCGGCTGTCCGGAGTTCGCACGGATTCCACCGCCCGGAAGATCGGGTCCGCCTTCATGACCATCCCCGGGCCGCCCCCATAGGGACGGTCATCGGTGGTACGGTGCTTGTCGTCGGTGAAATCGCGGAGGTTGATGGTCCGGAACGCCACGGCCTTCATGGCCGCAGCCCGCTTCATCATACTTTCCCCGAGATAGCCATCGATCATGGCGGGGAAAATCGTGATGACATCGACGGTGAGCACACCGCGCTCCGGTGGTTATTCCACGACTTCGACCATGGCCTTCCGCCCGTCGCGGGCGGCAACCATGCTCAACAGAGTCCGGATGGCGCTGATGGTCTTGCCGTTTTTGCCGATGACCTTGCCGACATCTTCAGCATGGCACCGGATTTCCATAATCGTGGTCTTCTCGCCTTCGAGATCGGAAATGCGGACATCACCGGGATGATCGACCAATTCCGATCTCGAAGGCGAGAAGACCACGATTATGGAAATC
>JAUIHQ010000419.1 GCA_030432155.1 bacterium
AACCGCTTGCGTTGAATCAATGGATCGTTCAACTCGCTGTATCCGGGTGCGATCTCCCGGCCGCCGATGATCAATTCAAAGACATCGACCAGCGACGGATCGTCTTCGCACGGTTTGGCCAGCGGCACCAGCTCCGCGGGCAGGCGCGTGACGAACGTGGGATTGATCAACGTCTTCTCGATCTTCTTCTCGAACACTTCCTGGGTCAGCATGATCGTATCCCATGCCGGATCCACCGGAACCTCCAGGTCAGCGGCCCGGGCCTGCATGGCCGGCAAGTCGAGATCAAACCAGTCCGCTCCCGCGGTTTCACGGATCAACTCATGGTATGGAACCTCTCGCCAGGGTTGCTCAAGGTTCACCGGCTGGTCCGGGGTTCCGACGTTCCGGTTTCCGATGACATGATCGGCCGCGCGAAGGATCATGCCCTGGACCAGCTCCATCATCGTGGTCCTGTCCCCGTATGCCTGGTACACCTCGATCATCGTGAACTCGGGGTTGTGAAACCGGGACAGGCCCTCGTTGCGGAAATTCCGGTTCAGCTCGAATACCTTGTCGTATCCGCCGACCAGCAAACGCTTGAGGTACAGCTCCGGCGCGATGCGAAGGAACATGTCCATGCCCAGGGCTTCGTAATGTGTCCGGAACGGGTTGGCGGCGGCGCCGCCGGCCATCGGCTGCATCATCGGCGTCTCAACCTCGTCAAAGCCCTGGTCGTTAAGGTATGCGCGAATTTCCCGGATGATGCCGGCTCGTTGGCGAAACACCTGCCGGACCTCGGGGTTGGCGACAAGATCGAGGTACCGCTTCCGGTAGCGGGTATCAACATCGTGGAGGCCGTGAAACTTCTCGGGAAGCGGAAGCAGAGCCTTGGACAACATGGTCCATTCCGCCACCATCAGCGAGGGTTCGCCGGTGCGGGTGGTGAACAACCGGCCCCGGACGCCGACAAAATCCCCCATGTCCAAGAGTTTGAAGGCGGCATAGGCGTCCTCCCCCAGCTCGTTTTTCCGGACATAGAGCTGAAACCGGTCACTGCCGTCATGTATGTCGGCGAAGAGGCTTTTGCCCATGATGCGGATGGTCATCAGCCGCCCGGCAACCGCAACCTCCCGATTCTCCTCGAACCCGGCACGGATGTCGGCGATTCGTCCGGTGCGCTCAAACGCAGCTCCGTAGGGACGATACCCCTTCTCCTCAAGCATCCGGAGGTTGTCCAACCGCTGACGGCGGTACTCATTCTGATCGGTCGTTTCTTCCATAATTCACCTGAAAATCGGCCCGCGAGCGTATGCACCGGCGGGTATTTCGTCAAGCCGGGGTCCCGGAAAAACATCGCTGAAAAAAAATAACGCAGGAGGTCTTTGCAGAAACCCGGTTGGGTGTATGTTATTTGCAGGGCAATGGTTATGGCGCAGTCAACATTACAGCAACCGGAAAAGGTGCATTTTACCGTAGACGAGGTGAATCAGCGTCTGCCGCTGGTGAAGCGGATCGTTAACGACATCCTGCAGACCGGGCGGGAGCTGGAAAAGCTTCGCAACCAGCCGGACGTGCCCGACACCGGACAACATGTCCGCCGCCTGACCGCGGATCTTCGCGCTTTTATCAAGGAACTCGAAGATCTGGGCGGGTTCTACAAGGACTGGCAGTTTGAGATCGGCCTGGTTGATTTTCCGGGTGAAATCAACGGTCGGCAGGTTCTGCTTTGCTGGCGGGGTGATGAAGATTCGGTCAGCCATTATCACGGCATGGACGACGGATACCAGGGACGTAAAAAGATCCCTGCACAACATCTCGAATCCTGATGCCGTCTCGGCAGCCGGCGAACAGACCGACTGCCGATGAATCCCCTACGACGACTTATTCGGCCGGTTCGGATGCGGTTGACGTCTCCTCTGCATCGTCACCGCCGCCCAGCAGACCGCCAAGTTTCCCGACTGCGCCACCGACAGCTTTCACGCCGTCCGCTGCGGCACCGCCGACCGCCTTGGCACCGCCGGCTGCGGCACCGCCGACGGCTTTCACCCCGTCGGCCGCCGCACCGCCCACGGCTTTCGTTCCATCCACCGCGGCTCCGCCTACCGCTCCGGCGGCTTGACCGGCCACTTTCGCGCCCTCCAATGCCGTACCGCCAACCGCCTTTACCCCTTTTCCAAGAAGGTCGGCTGACCCTTTGACCACGGAAAGGACCGATTTGAATATTTCGCTGAAAATGGTCTGTATGACATCGATCACACTTGCGCCGGATTCACCGCCTTCATCGGGTTTGCCGATATCCAGCATCTCAATTTGAGGCAGAGGAACCGGTACCGCGGCGCCGACCATGGCGGGCAGGCTGATCTTGAGTTTGCCTTCCTCCAAAAGAAAGCGATCGATCACGACCTTCTTGCCGGCGCCCTTCTCTTCCGGCACGGCTTCGGGTTCTGCCTCCGGCGCCGGTTCCTCTTCGTCTTCGAGGATG
>JAUIHQ010000420.1 GCA_030432155.1 bacterium
TGTATCCGCGGAAATCATCCGCCGGTGTTACCCAGGGAAACGTTATTGTCTGCCCGCTCCATGGCGGAAGCGTTACATGGGTCGTGAAGGAGGCTACTTCGGTGGTCAGCCGCTTCACACGGACAGTCACGGTGCCGCTCACTTCGCTCTCAGTATTGTACAGTTTCACCCGGATATTGGCCGTGTGGCCCGGGAACAGCCGACCCTTATCGGTATACACATCGCGGATCAGCGAGTTCACTCTCAGCCTGTAGTCGGATCCTGTATTACTGTCCCAGAACCGGGTTCCATTCTCGTTTTCGGCGCGGATGTAGTACCGCACCGTCGTGCCGGCCGGAAACCCGGGCAACTGGACATGCCACGCGTCATGTCCGTTGCTCTGGCCGTTCGTCGTCATCGCCGCCTCCGCCCAGCTCACGCCGTCGTTGGTGGAGTAGCCGAGGGTTGCGGAAACCGCGACGCCCGGCGGCCAGGTTTCCGTATCGATCCAGAAAGCCGTGTTGGGGTCTACGGACCCGTAGTCGGGATAGGTGCGCGTGTTGCCGATCCATGCCACCGCCGACGCTGCATTGCTGACCGTAACATGGAAATCGGATCCTCCGTCCTTGACCCACAGGGTTTGATTGGGCCCGATCACCTCGACCGCATAGCGGATGGTGGCGCCCTCGGCAAACATCCCCATGTTCGCGTGCCAGCGATCGTTGCTTCCGTAGTTGACGGTGCCGTTGTCACCCATGCTCCGGGCATGCCAGGTTGCACCATTGTCGGTGGAATAGGCAATGTTGGCGGCTGTCGCACCGTCCACGGGATGGGATTCCACGACGATCTGCAATTCCTGTGACGGAGCGATGAACCCGTTGTAGGAATTGTTCCTCGAATGACCGGCCCAATCGAGATCCACGGCCAAAGCAGGCTCGACAAGGATCACGAACAACAGAACGGCAGAATATTGTGCAAATCGTCGCATACGTTTCATTCCGATGGCATCATCCCTCGCACACCCAGCAAGGAACGCAACCGGTTGCATTTAGCTTACACCTCTCATGAGACATGTTAAACGTTTCATGCTTTCTCCATGAGGGATCGGACCACTGGTTTCACCAGGGAGTCAACGACGTACGTGCTCTGGAAGGATGGAAAATACTTCCAGGGTCTGACTTTTTGACCGAAAGACGCAGGGTGAACGGGTGGAGGCATCTCCGTTTTAGCTCCTCGACTGCCCCTGCCGGCCACCAATCAGGCCCGTGATTATGAAGGCCGCACCAGGGTCGGGGGATGTCAGGGTGCGAACCGTACCCGTGCCGGATACTTCCGGTTGGTGGAGCCATCGGGATCGATGATGGTCAGCGGGGAGCCGTCGCCGGGGATGCCGCTGGTGAGTTCGGTCCAAGTTTGCGGATCTGAGGTCAGGGCCTCGTTATATTCGACGGCATAGACGCGGCCGCTGACCGAGTCAAAGGTGATTTCCACCGGGCTGTTGATACCGATGGCCTCGACGTGGAAGAACGAGTTGCTGTCGTCGATGCCGGTTCCCGCGATGTACGTGCAGGCCGGTCGCTCCCGGTTTCCGCGGTCACCTTGCCACTTTCGCGCCTTTTGATAGCGAAATGCCGGGCGTATCCGGGTACCCTTATCAATCTATGCTGATACACTGGTTCAAGAAGCTCGCTCGCCGTCGCTCTGCGGGCGATATGAATGTTACGGCCATTACCACGGACCTCGGTACATTCGAATGTCTCGCCGGGGACCATGTAGAGACCCAATTGAGGGCGTGGGGCGCGCATCAACGCAGCGACCTCGCAGTCCTGTTGCGTTTGCTGCAGCCCTCCGACCAGGTCTTCGATATCGGCGCCCATGTGGGAACGTATGCCGTTCCGGTTGGCCGGGCGCTCATGGATCTTGACGGCAGCCTCACCGCGTTCGAGCCGACGGAGGATGCTTATCAGCTCCTTGTGCGCAATATCGAGAGGAACGGGCTGGCATCCAACGTAGAAGCGCACAGCGTGCTGTTTTCCGACCGGGACGAAACCTTTGCCGCGGATGTCGACCCGCACCATACATCCGGGGCATACTACCTGCCCTGTTCCGATGATCGAACAAGCGGGCTACGTTCCAAGACGCTTGATGGCTGGCTTCGTCAGCATCCGGACCGTCGGCCGACCCTCATCAAGATTGATGTGGAAGGCATGGAGGCATCCGTACTCAAGGGAGGACTTGAGTATCTCCGGGACAATACACCCACGCTGATCATCGAGCTGTCACCCGGACAGATGATGCGGTACGGCGTCACGCCCGGCTCCATCGCGACGCTGCTACGGGATATCGGCTACCGGTTCTTTCTGAACCTCCACCCCCGGAACGGCAAAACCGACACCTTCGAGCTGGTGCATGCCGACGACTGGGATCAGTTGCTGGAGGGCGAGTATCTGTTCGACATGGTCGCGAGCCATGAGCAG
>JAUIHQ010000421.1 GCA_030432155.1 bacterium
ACTCCATATCGCGGGGATTGGACGCGGCATAGCCGCCTTCGATGTAATCGACACCGAATTCATCCAGCCGTTTGGCCAACAGGATTTTGCCGACGCTGGAGAAAGAGATGCCTTCTCCCTGGGCGCCGTCGCGCAGGGTCGTGTCGTAGATTTCAATTCGCTTCATGGTGTCTTCCTTCTCTTCTCATGCAACCGCGGCATGCCATGCACTACGGCGGGGCTCCCCCCTTCTATTTCTTTCGCACCGTCTTCTTCTTTTTCGGTGCACCTTTATCCAGACCGAATGCCTTGTGCAGGATCCGGACCGCTTCATCCGCCTTTTCCTTGCGGATGATCGTCGAGATCTTGATCTCGGATGTGGAGATCATCTCGATGTTGATTTTGCCCTTGGCCATGGCCTCGAACATGCGGGCCGCCACGCCGGAATGGCCCTTCATGCCCACCCCGACAATACTGACCTTGGCGATATCGGCGTCGATATCCGGTTTCCGGTCCGGTCCGATCAACCGCGACAGGGCATCCAGGGTTTTGCGGGTACGGCTCAACTCGTTCGCCGGTACAGTGAACGAAATGTCCGTCACCCCGTGCAGGCTTACATTCTGAATGATCATGTCGACGTTCACATTGGCCCGGGCCAGTTCCTTGAACACCTCGGCAGCAATACCCGGCTTGTCCGCCACATTACCCACCGTAACCTTGACCTGACCCTTGTCGGCTGCAATTCCTCGCACCAGAATATCTTCCATACCTTTACCTTCCTTCGTCACGAGGGTTCCCGTCTTCTCCACGAAGCTGGAAACCACTTCCAGAACCACATCATACTTTTTCGCAAACTCCACCGCCCGGGACTGCAGGACCTCGGAGCCGAGGCTGGCCAGCTCCAGCATTTCGTCGTAGGAAATCTCATCGAGTTTCCATGCCGACGGCGCCACCCGCGGATTCGCGGTGTAGATGCCTTCCACGTCCTTGAGAATCTGGCACCGGTCCGCTCGAAGGGCCGCAGCCAGGGCCACCGCGGTGGTATCCGACCCTCCGCGACCCAGCGTGGCGATATCCTCGTTGGGATTCAACCCCTGGAATCCGGCTATGATCACCACCCGCCCCTGCTTGAGCTGGTCGAATATCCGCTTGGGCCGGATTTCGGTGATCTTGGCCTTGGTGTGGAACCCGTCGGTCAGGATACCCGCCTGGGGTCCGCTCATCGCGATGGCGGGTATGCCCATCGCGTGAAGGGCCATGGCGAGAATGGACGACGAGATCTGCTCGCCGCTGGCCATCAGCATGTCCAACTCCCGCTCACAGGGATCGGGATTGATGGTGTGCGCCAGTTCCACGAGCTCGTCCGTGGTATCGCCCATGGCGCTGACCACGACCACAACCTGATTGCCGGCGGCCCGGGTCCGGGCGACCCGGCTCGCGACACGCCGCATACATTCGACATCGGCGACCGAGCTGCCGCCGAATTTCTGAACGATCAATGCCATACACTATTCTCCTATCACCTGCGCGATCAACCTCGTGGGGTCGATGGCGCCAATTGATCCGTCCTGGCAGGATGTCTCATCCCACCGTATCGACCGGTCGGGTTTCGCCTTCCGATCCCACACCAGCACCGGACCCGGCGCGGTATACTCAACCTCGTCCGGCAGGGCGGCGGCGAGGGTCACCCGCGTGTCGCCCAACTCCCGGGCCGCCTGCATCACCCGGCCCATGACATGAATATCGATCCGGTCGAGACCTTTGACTTTCTCCAGCGGACCGCCGTAGCGGCCGCATTCCCTCGAGGACTCGACATACACAATCGTCAACTCGTGGCGGGCAAACAAGTCCCGCATCCGCTCCGCCGTCATGATCTCCGGCCGGGTCGCCGCCATCCACAACGAGCCCAGCGCGTGATGCTCGAAACCGCTCAAGGCGGCGATGCCCTTCATCAGCGGGCTGTTCGATACCGCACAGGCTCGCAACGGCGCACCGAGAAATGGCCGGAGTCTGCGAACCGGCGTGCCCCCGCCCCACAGCCACAGACAGTTCGCCGGGTTTTCCCCGAGATCGATCCGCACATCGTTCACCCCATGCGTCTCCAGAACCGCCGCGGCATCCCGCATGATCTGAGAGCGCGGGTCCCGGGGCGTCTCGTTGTCCGGCCAGGCCGGGCTGCCGATCCATGGCGGTGTCCCTGCCTCCGGTTGCCCGTCCAGCCGGTCCAGCAGGACCAGCAATCGCGCCGGATCACTGACCGCTGCCGTCGCTCCGTGCCGCGCCAACACGCCTTTCAGACTGTCCATGAGCTCCCGGGTTTCCTCATCGGTCATCGAGGACACCCTCTCCTCTCGCACACAATACGTCAGATCAATCGTGGAAAGATTCCCGCGATACACCCACGCTTTGTCCACGGTGTCCAGTCCGGCACCCGCGGCCTCGACCGCGCCACGGGTCAGGCTGTTTGCCTCC
>JAUIHQ010000422.1 GCA_030432155.1 bacterium
GTCAGGAAGTGATTCCTCCGTCCCTCATCTACCGCCTGCTGCAATCGCCCGCTTTCGAGAGCATTCGCATCACCGAAGAGGGTACTCGCTACGAAGCTCGTCTGGCGCACCTGGCCAAGCAGCGATTGCGGGAAGCGACCGGTGAATCCTCTGCCGCCGATCAGCCGGCGGCGGAGTCAACCGGCGCGGAAGGTCAATGACCCGGGTCGGACGCGGGATTGTTGACAGGATTCGCGCCTGCATCCGGTGATGGTACGTCGTTCGTTCCGCCGGTCTCCCCCGTGTTCGACGGACGTTCGGTGGATTCAACCGCACCCGACGAAACGGACTCGGCCTTCTCTTTCCGACCGGCCGGTGTCCGGCGTCCGGCGCCGGGCAGGGATAGAGAACCGTTGAAGAATTCGATCACGTGCCCTTTCTCGATCAGCCAGGACAGAGGGGATAGACGTTCGACGACGTCCGCATCCTCCATCGCTTTTCCGGGACACAGCTCTTCCGCAAGCTTCTTCCGGTTCCACCCCGGATGGGCCTGGATCAGATCGATCATTTCGTGAATGGATGGGATGGTGTGATCCGCATCAAACGGTTTGGGCGGGATCGATGTAACATACGTGTCTCCTTTCCCGACCTTGAATAGATGCAGCTTCATCCGTTTCAGTGCAGGGCGCAGGGCGAGCATCATGCTGAAGGGGAAACGGTCTTCCTTGGACCATGCGGCTTCGAGGACCTGGCGGAGCCGCGGATCTTCGATGGCCCGCGCGGCTTTGGCGGGAATCACCGCGCGATGGGTTTCACGAATCAGCTTATCCCCCTGCTCGGCCATCAGCTTCCGTTCCGCTTCGAGCCGGCTCAACGTGGCGCCCTCGGTGTCGCCCTTCAACCGATAGACCTGCTTTTTCCGGCAGGATTCCTTCCAGGCTTCCACCGCCTCCGGCTCCCGCACCATTTCCACATGGCGGTTGCGATAATCATCAAGGGACATGCCCGAGGCATGCGTCCGGTGCGCTTCCAGCACCCGCTCCTGGTATTCGTGATAATTGGGCGGTCCGAGCAGTGCGCCCGAGAGCCGGCACTTCCCGACACAAACAAAATGACCGGCCGGCGGCTCCGTTTCCACCTCTTCCAGGTCGAACATTTCCGTCAGGCCGGTTTGGGCCAGGTGGCGGCGGGCCTCGTCACGGGATGTGAAGAGGACGTGGTCGTGCAGCGTTTCAAAAAAAATCAGGTCGGCGCCGGCATCCGCCCGTCCGCGGGAACGGATCTCGAATTTGACGAGATGATGCTCAGGCTTGTCGAGGAACAGACCCGCAACAAAGGGCAGCGGAAAGGCCCGGCGGGCATGATTCAACTGACGCACCACCGCGCCGAGGCTGTCACGTTCCGGCAGGAATGAAATCTCGACCGCTTTGAAAAGCGGATTAAACGTGGATTCCCGCGAACGGCCCTGGCCGCGCCTGCGGTCCGGTCGCCCGTCCCGGCCACCCTCTTCAGGTTTGCGCCGCGGCCGCCGCCCGCCTCCCGAACCTCCCCGCTCACCGCGATCACGACGTTTCGGCCGGTCATCCCGCCCGCCACGGTTGCTCCGTTCGGGACGGTCGACATGTACATAGGGATTCTCACCCGATGACCTGGCCCAGGTCGGGGTGAAATTCAAATCGACCACAAGATCTTCAATACGCGGAGATGCCGGATCGGCACCGGAAGGAGACCCGGAAGATGATTCGTCGTTAGCCACGCCAATAATTCTCTGTCATGATTCGATACCCAGCCCGACTGTACGGTAGCAGAAGGAGCGTAGGAGGAAAGATATTTGTAGGTGGTGCGGAGGAAAAGACAGGGTATGGTAAGAATATGACATTACATCTTGATATCGAAAACGGCATGACGGACAGGATCGTACCCGAAGCGGAGCTGGAGCGGTATTCCTCGGCCATCTCGCTCTCGGATATGGAAATTTTTGTATTCCCCGACCTGCTCTACGGACTGGTGCTGGCCAATATCATGTCGCCCCGGGTGTGGAAATGGCTGGAAACCGACTGGTTCGCCGGGGTGAAGGATCTCAGTCCCTACCGCAGAATCCTGCGGCTGAAGCAGTACATCATCGACAACTACGAATTCAACCTCGACCTCGATACCTGGGGTCTCACCCACAAGGATACCGAGCTGGCCCGGTTCGCTCCGTTCATCGACCCGGACGTGATCAGCCGGAGCAACGCTCTCTTCGGATACCAGGGCGACAAGTATTACTTCGATATCGATATCCGCCGGCACTTCGGTCTCGACCGTTACAATTCCGAAATTATTCCCTACTGGAAAACCGAGACGCTGGAAGCCATGGATGCATTCATCCACCGGGAAGGCTATGAGCGAGGCGCCGGGGAATGTGTGTCGCTTTCCACGCTTTATGCCGCAGCTCTTTTTGTGGTGTG
>JAUIHQ010000076.1 GCA_030432155.1 bacterium
CTTCTTCCCGCCGCCGACATCCGTGATGCGCTGGTCGTCCGGGAAGGCGTGGCCGAAGATGATATCAAGGTCATCGGAACCAGCAGCGCCAGGCGCATCGAAGAAACGCAACGTCGATTTCCGCATGCCGCCTTCAAGTCGATCCGCGGTACCATTCAGGAGCGTCTTCAACAACTCGACGAAGGGTCCTACGACGCGGTCATTATCGCCGCATGCGCCCTTGACCGGCTCGGATTGTCCGCACGTATTCATACCTATCTCGACTATGACCCGACACCCCAGCAGGGAAGGCTTGCCCTCGTCATCCGGGATCACAACGCGGATCTGCGCGAAGCCCTCCGATCCATCGATGTTCGCGAGACCGCGGGCCTTGCCGTCCTGATGGGTGTTCCGGCGGATGCCGCCCTTCTTCCGGAACGGGCCCGACGATATCTCAAGCACGCGGATGTGGTTCTGCACGACCGGCTGATACCCGACGAGATCCTGCTCATGATCCAGGACCGGGCAATCCCCGTGGGAAAGGCCGGCGGTCACACATCCACATCCCAGTCCGACATTCACCGCATGCTGCTCCACGAAACCGAAAAGGGAAGACTGGTCGTCCGGCTCCACGGCGGCGACCCCGGGATTTATGGCCACCTCAGTGAACAGCTTGAGTTTCTGACCGCATGGGACATCCGGGTCGATATCATCCCCTCGGTCACCGCAGCCCAGGTGGCGGCGGCTCGGGCCGGGGCCCCCCTGACCCATCGAGGCGAAGGCCATCGGCTGACCCTGATGTCCGGGTCTCCGCCGCCCGGTATGCCCGAACCCCCGGTTCCCGGTCCGGAGATCGGCAACCTCGCCGTATACATGGGCAGCAGCGATTGTCCGGCCGTGTATCAGAAGTTCCGTGATTCCGGGTGGCCGGATGAAGCGCCCCTGATCATCGGGGAACGCCTGGGGTACCGTGATGAGATTATCACCCGGACGTCGTTGAAAGATCTGCCTTCCTGCAAACCGGCCTCGCCCACGGTCTACCTCGTCGGCACCCGGGCCTTCCCGCCCCGACCCGCTGCTCTGTTCACCGGCACCGATCCCGACCATTTTCTGATCCATGGTCCCCTGATCCACTGGCCCTTGATCAAGCTCGTGTCGCTCCCCATGGCGGAGCGTACCCGGAACCTGTCCGATTGCCTGGCTGATGTGGACGGCATCCTTTTCCCGTCCCGCTTCGCGGTCGGGTCATGCATGGAGGCGGTCATGGCACTGGGCGATGTCCGCATGCTCCACGGGAAACAGCTTCTTGCGGTCGGTCCGGCCACCCGGGATGAACTCACGGCGTACGGCTTGAAGGCGGATGCATTTGCCGATTCCCTCGGTGGGGTGCGCGCCCTTTCATCCACGATTCAGCAATCCTTCCATGGGCGATTTCTCTACCCGTGTTCGGACACGTCCCCCCGGCATGAGCGTATGGAGGGTATGGCGGCCATCGGTATCGAGCTGCTGCCGGTCCCATTCTACCACAACCGGCCGATTCCCTTCCGCAACCTCCCCACGACTCCCTTCGACCGGGTCATCTTCACCAGCACATCCACCGTGACCCGCTACTTCGAGGCGTATCCGGACGAAATACAAGCCGCGCGGACCTGGATAGCGGTTGGGCCTTCAACCGCGGAGGCGCTGGAAAAGCGCGGCCTCCCGTCGCGTCGCCTTTCCTGAACGTCAACTTTCCGCGAGCTTCAGAACCTCGTCCACGCAGGCTTTGATACCGGCGTAGATATCCTTGGTCCAGGGACCGAGCATGTAGGCCGGCGTGGAAACAATCCTGCGGTCGCGATCCACCGTGAACTCGGTTACGGAGCATTCCCGGTGCTCCGCACCCATAGCCTCGAGCGCACCTGCGGTATCGGCGTCATGGCCAATCGTCAACATCGCCCCCGGGATCAGGTGGGCGATGATGGCCGGCGCGATACAGATCGCTCCAATCGGCTTCCCCTGACCGTGGACATCTCGAACCAACCGTTCGACATCAGGATGCACGGACATATCCTTCCCGCGAGTGGCAAAATTCGAGAGATTTTTCGCGGCGCCGAACCCGCCCGGCAGAATCAGAACATCCAATTCGTCCGCCCTCACCTCCGCCACATCCCTGATCTGACCGCGAACGATACGCGCGGACTCGGCAAGGATGTTCCGGTTCTCTTCGGTTGGGTCCCCGGTCAGGTGATTGATCACCGGAGCATCCACATTCGGGGCCATGGCCAGAACCTCGGCGCCCGCCAGGTCGAGGGCGAGGAGGGTGCAAACCACCTCTTGGATTTCCGCGCCGTCCAGATAGCCGCACCCAGATAAAAGTACGCCTGCTTTCAATGCCATATCTATCTCCCTTCCCGTTGGTTCGTACGTACCGGAAGCCTATCACGATTTGTCCCTGCTTCCAACCGGCCCCGCCGAATCCGCATCGGTTTTTCTGTTCGCGGGAACCGAAGATCAACGGTATGTTGCAGGGCTGAGGAAAGGATGACGGACATGGAAACATTGAAGGAACGGGCTCTCCGCGCCATGCCGGGGGGTGTCAACAGCCCGGTGCGGGCCTTCCGCGCGGTCGGAGGCGAGCCGATCTTTGCCCGCAGGGCATCCGGAGCGGAGCTGGAAACCGAGGACGGCCGGCGCCTGATCGATTACTGCATGTCATTCGGCCCGCTCATCCTCGGCCATGCTCATCCCGATGTTGTCGGAGCCATCACCGATGCCGCCGCCCGCGGTACCAGCTACGCCGTTACCACCAGGGCGGAAATCGAATTGGCGGAGATGATCCGCGAGGCTGTTCCTTCCATGGAGCGGGTCCGCCTTGTCAGCTCGGGAACCGAAGCATGCATGACGGCGGTACGCCTGGTCAGGGGGTACACCGGGAAAAGCAAGGTTTTGAAGTTCAGCGGATGTTATCACGGCCACGCCGACTGCATGCTGGTCAAGGCGGGCAGCGGCGTCGCAGGGATCGCATCCGCGTCGTCCGCCGGCGTACCCGAAGGTTGCGCCGCCGATACCCTGGTCGCACGGTACAATCATATAGAAGATGTTGAAGCCTTACTGGCTGAACATGGAAACGACCTTGCCGGCATCATTGTTGAGCCGGTGGCGGCGAACGCCGGCCTGATGCTTCCGGAAGAGGGCTTTCTTCATTCCCTTCGCCGCCTTGCAGATCAACACCAGGCCCTGCTGGTATTCGACGAAGTCATCAACGGGTTCCGCTTCACGTACGGGGGCTACCAGTCGATATGCGGCATTCAGCCCGACCTCACCTGCCTCGGGAAAATCATCGGCGGCGGCATGCCGGTCGGCGCTGTCGGAGGCCGGGCCGACATCATGGAATCGCTGGCCCCGCTGGGCAATGTGTACCAGGGCGGCACCTTGAGCGGCAACCCGGTATCGGTCGCGTCAGGGCTGGCCACGCTGAAGCGGCTGCGCGAGGATCAGCCGTACCCTGTTCTCGAACAACGAACCGCACGACTTGTCGCAGGTATCAAGACCGCCGCATCCGAGGCCGGAATCCCCATCCAAATACCGGCGATCGGCAGCATCTTCGCGATGATGTTCACCGAGCATGTGATCCATGACTTCGATGACGTCATGGCCACGCAGCAGGACCTCTACGTGAACGTCTTTCATAACTGCCTGCAGCAGGGTGTCTATCTTGCCCCGTCACCGGTCGAAGTCAGCTTCGTATCCACCGCCCACACAGATGAACATATCGACAAAACGATCGAGGTGATCGGCCAAGCCATCACCCGGCTGAAAACATGATACCATGAATTCTCCCCATCCACCCCAAGGACCGGACCTGAGCGAAAAGGGTCGTGATGCCGCCGGCAACGTGATTCGAAGCAATCGGCGCCTGTTCATGCAGTTTCTCGCATTCGGCGACTGCCCGGAAGCCCATGCGCTGATCGAAGCTCTTACCTCCACCGCGTTTCCCTGCGCACTGTACGCCGATATCAACGATCCCTTCGGCGTCGGCCTGATGACCGCGTCGGAGGATCCGGATTTTTTTGTCACCTCGCTACGGAAATTCATGCAGACCAGCCCGTTCGCCCGGCTGAAAGCAAAACCCGAATACACCATGCTGGGCCGCAGCTATGCCATCGGGTATGAAGCCGACCTTGATCATGTCCTCGTGAATCGCCCGTTGCAGCGTATCAGCAATCCCGACTGGCCGTGGGCGGTCTGGTATCCCCTCCGCCGCTCCGGGCGATTTGAGAAACTCGCCCCGGAGGAACAAACCGCGATTCTATCCGAGCACGGCAAGCTCGGGGCGATGTTCAGCGCCGGCGATCATGGGTATGATGTTCGTCTGGATTGCCGCGGGCTGGACAGGAACGATAATGACTTTGTCATCGGTCTGATTGGAAAAGAACTCTATCCGCTCTCCGCCATGGTCCAGGCGATGCGAAAAACGCGCCAGACATCCGAATTCCTCGAGTCCCTGGGTCCCTTCTTTGTGGGAAAAGCCATCTGGCAACGCGGTCCCGCATGAACGACAGGTTTCTCAAGGCATGCCGAAGGGAGCCGGTCGACTGCACGCCGGTGTGGCTTATGCGTCAGGCCGGTCGCTACATGGCGGAATACCGCAAGCTTCGGGAGCGGCACCCGATCCTCGAGATGATCAAAACACCGGAGCTGGCGGCCGAGGTGACCCTGCAGCCGGTACGTGCTTTCGACCTCGATGCCGCCATCATTTTTTCCGATATTTTACCCGTACTCGAATGCCTGGGGCTTCCCCTGACCTTCATCAGCGGAAAAGGACCGGTGATCGAACGGCCGGTCACAACCGCATCGGATGTGGACGCACTGCCGGCCGAGGCAGACAGGACGCCTCTCAATCCGACCGTGGAAGCGGTCAGGCTGGTAAGGCGCGAGCTCGATGGCCGCACCCCGTTGATCGGATTCTCGGGCGCGCCCTTCACCCTCGCCTGCTATGCCATCGAGGGAGGATCCTCCCGGGATTTTGAACAGGCCCGCCTTTTCATGATCCGGGAGCCCGCGGCATGGCACGGACTCATGGAGCGCCTGGCCACGGTGATTGCCGATTATCTGTGTGCGCAAGTGGATGCCGGCGCCCAGGCCGTACAGCTTTTTGACAGTTGGGCCGGCCTCCTGAATCCGATGGACTACAAACGGTTTGCCCAACCTTATTCGCACAGAATTTTGAGCCGGGTTCGGCAGCATGCGGATGTGCCGGTTATCCATTTCGCAACCGGCAGCAGCGGTATCCTGCCCGAGCTGAAAGAAGCGGGCGGTACGGTCATCGGCATCGACAGCCGGACCGATCTCGGACGGGCCAGATCCTTATTGGGCAGTGATATTGCAGTTCAGGGAAACCTCGATCCCGTCTATCTCCTGGCCGGGCCGGAGGCTTTTTCTTCCCATGTGGATCATATCCTCAAAACGGGAGGAACCATGCCGGGCCACATCTTCAACCTGGGCCACGGCGTGTTGAAACAGACCCCGGTGGAGCACGTTCGCGCACTCGTTGACATGGTGCATGAACGATCGCAGCGGCCTCATGCCGGGTCCGCCCCCGGGCCATGAGCAAACCTGACGCCAGACAGAAGATCGCCGTTCTCGGGGGCGGCATCACCGGCCTTACGGCGGCCTATGAACTCGGGAAACACCCGGATCGGTTCGAGGTTGTCCTGTTTGAGGCATCGGCACGGCTTGGCGGCAAAATCGGTACCGAACACCGTGACGGATTTCTCATCGAACAGGGGCCCGACTCCTTCATTACCGACAAACCGCACGGGATCGACCTTTGCCGTGATATCGGTCTGGAGGACCAGCTTCAACCGTGCAATACCGCATCGCGCAACATTTACATCGTACGGGACGGACAACCGGTGCTGTTCCCCGGCGGAATGCGGTTGACCATCCCCACGAAGTTCGGACCGTTTCTCCGCTCTCCGGTCATCAGCTTTCCCGGCAAAATGCGCATGCTGATGGACCTGTGGATTCCGCCCCGGCGAGAGAAGAGCGATGAAAGCCTCGGCTCGTTCATCCGGCGGAGATTCGGCAGCGAGGCGCTTGAACGTCTCGCCGGTCCGATGATGGCCGGCATCTATGTCAGCGATCCGGACAGAATGAGCATGGCTTCAACATTTCCCCTGTTCGTAAAGATGGAGCAGGATCACGGGAGCCTGATCCGTGCGGCCCGGAAACCGCCGGCGACGGCAGCTTCGACACCCCGACCAAAAGCCATGTTCTATTCTCTCGCCGGCGGTATGCAGCAGCTTCCCGACCGTTTGCGGAAATGCTTAACCTGCGATGTCCGCACTGGAACCGAGATCGAGGCGGTTCACCCGGCAACCCGGGCAGGTTATCGGCTTTCCGGCAATTCAGGGGGAGACCGGTTCGAGGAACAGGTCGACGGTATTCTATGTACTCTCCCCGCCCCGGCGGCATCCCGCATCCTGCAATCCCTGGATCCGGATATGTCCGCATCCCTTGGCCGGATGAGAACCGTCAGCACGGCCGTGGTGACTGTGGCGTACCGGCGTAACGACATCAGAAACGCACACCGGCTGGATGGATTCGGCCTGCTGTGTCCCCGACCCGAAGGCTATAACCTGATCGCCTCCACCTGGTCATCGGTCAAGTTCTCCGGACGGGCTCCCGATGACCATATTCTCATGCGGGCCTTCCTCGGGGGACCGTTTCATGAAGACACGCCCGGGAAGCCGGATGGTGAATTGCTGGACCTTGTACAACGTGAGTATCGGGAACTCCTGGGTATCCGGGCCGAACCGGTGATCACCCGGATTGATCGATGGCTGAACGCCAATCCCCAGTATGATGTAGGCCATGCAGACTGGCTAGATGAGCTCGACCGCCTGTGCAGCCGTCATCCCGGACTTCAGCTCGCCGGCAGTTCCTACCGGGGCGTCGGCATTCCCGACTGTATAGCGGGCGCAAAGCGGGCAGCGGATTCCTTCGCAACATCAAACGACCAAGCAGCATGACCCAATGTCATTGTTTCCACCCGGGAGGGCGAGTGGCTCGCGAGCCGGGTTGATGAGTTACCGGAAGGTTGTGGGCAAGCGATTACGATTGATGGAAACGGGGTCGCGAAGCGTGCCGGTCTTTCATCCTTCATACATCCGCGGCAATCGCGCCGCTGACGTGTCGCGGAACGCTCAATGCGGCCAATGTCCAACGAGAATGAGCGGTTATCGACAGCACAAAAAAGGGCGCCGGGGGGTGACCCGGCGCCTTCTTGTCTTCAGGATTGTTTATCTGTTCAGGTGGCGGATGCCGACTCCTGGAACAGGTGGGAAGGGAATGGTGATGCCCTCCTCGTCAAAGCGGACTTTAACCTGCTCCATGATGTCAAAATATACCGCCCAGTAATCCGCACCCTTCACCCACGGACGCACCGCAAAGTTCACGCTGCTGTCGCCGAGCTCAAGCAGGCCGATGGTCGGAGCGGGATCCTTGAGAATCCGCTCATCCGCATCCACAATGTCCTGCAGCACCTGCTTCACCTTCTTGAGGTCGTCGCCATAACCGACACCAAAGACGAAGTCGACCCGACGGGTTTCCTTGGCCGAGAAGTTGGTGATATTGCCCCCGGTCACAGACGAGTTGGGGATGATGATCTGCTTGTTGTCCGGCGTCTTCAACTGGGTGGTGAAGATCCCGATCTCTTCCACGATGCCGGCGGTTCCCGCAGCATCGATGAAGTCGCCGACTTTGAACGGCTTGAAGATGATCATCAATACGCCGGCGGCGAAGTTGGACAACGACCCCTGCAGGGCCAAACCTACAGCGAGGCCGGCGGCACCGATGATCGCCACAAACGAGGCGGTCTGGACCCCGAGCTGACCGAGCGCGGCGATGATGACAAATGTCATCAAGAGGGCGTAGACAAGGTTCACGGTGAAGGCGATCAACGTCTTGTCGACATTTCCGCGCTCCATCAGGCGGGTGATCAGCTTCTTGATCAGTTTGGCAACGATTCGCCCGATCACGAGAATCAGGATCGCCGCCACCAGCTTCAGACCATACAGGGCAATCCATTCCTGTGCCTTGGCCATCAGTTCTTCTGAATTCATATCATCTCCTCAGGTGTAACGGTTAAGCGGACCACTTTACGGGCCTTTTCGATAAAATCAACTGTCAAGAATCATGCGTCGCCGCAACCTTTCCATAGAGGCGATACCTCCGGACTATGACCCGGATGAGAAACCAGATGCTGAACCCTGCGTATAGAATCAGCATGATATACCCGCACCATGCTTCGATACGTTCGCTCATCGGAACTGAATCGAGCGATGGCGGCGAGGAAATGCCGATGAGGAAAACCCACAGCAACCAAGCGAGGTTGATTCCACAGAAAGCGATCTCGACCTTCATCGCCCAGTCCCGCGGTCTTCCCCCGGTCATCCTGCGCCATACGTAGCCTTCGGCAAAAATCCGTTTATAGGGATCCAGCCAGATGTAGGGAGAAGCCGGGGCGCTGCAATGGGGGCAGTAATCGTGGAATGCGTAGATCGGGCGGGCACAACCGATGCATACGACCGTCGGTAGTCCATCAACGGACGAATCCGCGGAGACATCATCCACGGGTTCCGTATTCATGACAACCGGCCCGGCCGGCCGCCCTGAATCCTACCATGCCCTGGCAAGGGGGTCGGAGCCCAAATCCGCCTGCTGGCCATCGGCGGGCTCATCTTCCCGGCTATCGACCGTCTTATCGCCATCTTCGTCTCCGGCGTCGAGACCGGCCACGGTAATGTCGGCCATTTCCCGGACAATGTAGTGAATGAAGATCTCCCAACTGTCGGATCCCGGCTGGCGCAGCGTCCGGAAGAAAACGCCCGGACTTCCGGCGCCCAGGGGCTCGATGATCCGCGGAACCTGTCCAAGGAACCCATAGGCCCGCTTGAACCGGCGCACGATGTCGTCCTTACCCCCCATGATCCGTTGGTTGTAGATGATCAACCCGGGGATCTGGTCGCTGCCGACGAACTTGAATACCCGGTCGTCCACCTCACCGATGGATCCGTCCATGTGGATGTAAATGTAGTCCTCCGGTGTCTGTTCACCCGACAGGTTACTGCTGTCGACGATCAGGTTCCCGGATCCGATCTCGACCTCCAGGGAATCCGCGAGCGTACCCATGTACTGGGCGTCGATCCTGCCCTGGCGCGCGATGATATTCATGCCGCCGCCGTTCCGGTCGATCAGGCCGCCGTTGGGTACGGTCACATCCAGCGTGCCTCCGGCCTGGAAGCGATTGAAGCGGGTATCGCCGGCCTTGTTCTGAACAAAGGTCACATTGCCGCCGCCGCTGATGGTGTCGATCTGCTGCGCGTTGAGCTGGATCGCCGCATTCTGCCCGATGTCGTTGCCCGCGATCATGATGAGGTCGGGGGTGGTCACCAGCGAGTCGTCATCGAAGATCGACTGGCCGACCCGGAATTCGGCGAAGCGGCGGGCGAATACCCGGCTCATATAAATGTTCCGGGCGTTGATGAAGACGCGGCCGGCCTCGATCAGATCGAATTCAAGATCGCCGCCGATGTCGGCTTCGAGGTCGCCGCCGGCGATAATTTCACTGCCGACGTAATCCCCGCCGATATCGAGGAAGATATCCCCGCCGGCGAGGAGCTGTTCAAGGTCATCCACATCGCCGCCGACTTCCATATCGATGTCACCGCCGGCTTCAATCAGGTCGAAGCCGTTGATGTCATTGTTCACGGTGAGGGTGATGTCGCCGCCGGCATCCATGGTGTTGCCGCTGAGGCTGCCGCCGACATTGAAGGTGATGTTGTCGGCCGCGACCATCTCGTCGAGAGCGCCGGCATTGGCCACCGGAATATTCTCCGAACAACCGGGAACACCGAACCCGAGCAGCACCGCCCGAACCGGGCCGATTTCCACCGTATCTTCCTCGTCCAGCCAGATACTTCCGCGATTGGCGAGGGCGGCCAGCGTTCCAGCGTTGACATCAAAGGCATCCCGCTCGGTGCCGATGTTCCGTCCCGCACGGAGACTGACCGCGTTACCGGTCACCTTGCCCCGGCCGTCGATGTCACGGGTCCGTGCCACCAGGGCCACGGTGCCGCCGCGGAGACGGCCGTTGATGGTCAGGTCATTGGCCACCATGCCCAGGGAGCCGAACAGGGTTGAAATCGAGCTGAAGGCGCTCATCGTGAACTGGTTGGCGGCCCGGATGGAAATGGATCCAAAGACCGACGAGATCCGGGTTGAATCAAGCAACCGTACATTCTCGCCATAGTAGTAGATGTTGCCGGCATAGGTCCGGGTGTTCCCGGTAAGCTGGATGATGTCACCCTGCCCGCTGTCATCCTGGTCGGCCCATATGGCTATCGCGCCGCGTTCTCCGGTGGCGATTTCGGTCAAGCCGGTATTCATGATGACATGCGAATCGGCATGCAGACAGATATCGCCGGCATCCGAGGTGACGTCGGCATCCAGGACCAGCAGGCTGTTGGATCCGTTCGCACTCAGGTAAATGCTGCCCGCGCCGTCGGCATGCACACCCACCCCGTCATCCGGATTGTCGCCATCCAGGACAATGATGCTGCCGTTGATTGTGGAAAGCGACACGCTGCCGCCGTTGGTGGTCACGATATCGCTCTGGGCGAGATCCACGATGTCGGTGGTCGATCCATCCAGATTCACACGGCGGGTCACGACATTGGAGACGGTGGAGACCAGGGTGATGCCCTGGTTGGACACATGCACACCGCCGGTCTGAGCCCGGGCGGTGATGAAGCCGGTCAGGACATCAAGATCGTCGTTGGTGGAACCGGCCCCGGTGCCCGCCCAGATCCGCAGGTTGGGGGAAATGCTGTTCAGGGCCGAGTCGCTGCCGTCGATGATCGATCCCTCTTCCGCAATGAGACTGACGGTGTTGCTCGCGGCGATGACCGAGGTCAGGGTGATGTTGGTCTTGGCCTGGTATCGCAGGGGCGCGGTCGCAGCGAAGGCAATGCTGGTTCCGGTCATGGTGATATCGCCGTCCTGGGCGTATACGTCCACCGAACCGGAGCCGGGGCTGAGAACACTGGCATTCTGGTTGATATCGTTGGATGCGATGAGGGACAGATTGCCGTCCGCGGCCAGCACAAGCTGGTTCAGGGTGATATCGCTGCCTTCGCCCTTGGCCTCGAGAAGGAGGTTGCCGGCATCGGCATTGATCACCGGTCCGTCGGCGGTGATCGATCCGTTCAGCGTATCCACCAGGAGCTGGCCGTTGGAGACGATGAGGCCGGTCATCGCGGGGAAGCTGGTGATCGAGGTTGTGCTGTCGGGCCCGACCACGTCGTTCTCAATCGGACCGACCGTGGTGATCAGCAGATCATCGCTTTCGGTAATCCGCAGGTCTCCATTGATGACGAGGGCGCCGATTTCATCGACCGTGGTTTCAATCGCGTTGTTGGTAAGACCGGCTCCACCGTTAAAGGAGAAGATCTGGAGCGCCCGGGCCACCACATCGGTATGGGTATCGCCGTTGTCGAACGTCGTGCCGTCGAGGGCAACCAATCCCACCGCGCCGGTACCGGCATCCAGTCCGCCGACGAAGATATTGGAAATGGACGCGTAGATGATGTTTCCGCCGTCCGACATCGTCAGGGCGCCGTCTTCCATCACAATCGGCCCATCGAGGGTCAGAGCGCTGATATCCCCGCCGGTGGTGGAGACATCACCGTTCGGGCGCTGGGTGATGGAGTTCCCGGCGATCAGCGATATGTTGCCGGATCCCGAGGTGACCGGCGCATCCAGCTCGATATTCGCGGTGAAGGTCTGGGCATTGGTTACCAGGCCCTGGGTCAACAGCAGGATATTGCCGGTGCCATCCGCCGCCACCCGGTTGGTGGCCAGCACATCACCGATATTCACCAGCACAATGGACCCGTTGTTGGTGGTCACAAATCCGGCCAGGGCGGGGCTGATCTGCAACGTCGTCGTTCCGTCTTCGTTGACCCGGTTCACGGTAACATCCGGTACGGTACCGATGGTGGTATTGCCGATGTTCACCAGGTTGATGCCTCCGTCCTTGGATTCGGCGCTGAGAAGCTGGACGATGGTCTCCAGGCTGTCCGCGGTTGACGGGGCCAGCACCCCGATACCGCCGTTGGTGGCGAGGAACTGCGCTTCAGCCGCGATCACTTCGGGCAGGCTGTCGCCGCCGTCAAGAACGCTTCCGAGGGTCGATTCGACGCGCACCGCACCGGTGGTGGTGATGAGGCTGGAGAGGGTCACATCCTTTTGCGCGAGGTAGCGGATATCGCCGTCCACCGCCACGGTCAGGGACGTATCAAGCATGGTAATCGAGCCGCCGATGGCCTGGACATCCACCGAGCCGTTGGCCGCACTGACCACGGTCGTCGCCTGGATAATGCTGTCGGCAGCCAGCAGGGAGATGTTCCCGTCATTCGCCAGCACCAGGCCGTTGATCAACAGGTCGCTGCCGCCGCCGTCGGCATTGATTCGCACATTGCCTTCAGTCAGCGACCCCACAAGCTCCTGGATGTCAATCGAACCGACCAGGGTATCGACGAGGATGTGGCCGTTGGAGTTGATCATGCCGGGAATGGAGGTGATGTTGGTCGGGGTGATGGAGCTGTCGGCATTCACCACATTAACCGTCAGGCCGACCGCACCGATGATCAGATCGTCATCCTCGGTGATGTGAATCCCGCCGTCACCGGCAAAGGCCGCCGCTACGTCCACGTCGGTATCAATGCGGTTGTTGGTAAAGCCCACGCTGCCCGCGGGGGCAATGAACTCAACACCGAAGGCATCAACATCGGTCAGGGCGTCGCCATTATCGATGATGTTCCCCTCCCCGGCCACGATGCCCACGCTGCCTTCGCCCGCGAACATACCCGAGACGAGGACGTTGGTGCCGCCGACATAGAAGATGTCGCCGTCAAGGGTCTGGGCCCGGGTTCCATCCGTCATCACTGCATCGCCGAACTGGGCGATCACTGCGATATCGCCGCCGCCGGTCAGGATGTCGCCGCCGGAATTCTGCTGAACATTGTTATT
>JAUIHQ010000077.1 GCA_030432155.1 bacterium
GGATAGCGTGACCGGTGCTCGGGATTCAGCCCCACGCGCTTGAGCATATCCGACACCCGGTCCTCCAGTTCGCTGCCCCGGGCAAGGCGATGAATGACCAACGGTTCGGCCACAATGTCCCGCACCGTCATCCGCGGGTTCAGACTTGCATAGGGATCCTGGAAAATCATCTGCATCCGCGTACGCAACGGCGTGAGGTCCCGCTCCTCAAGCCGGGCAAGATTGACCGGCTCCGCCCCCTGCTCACCCCGGAACCAGACGTCGCCCCGGGTGGGACGAAGGGCGCGCAGGATGGTGCGGCCCGCCGTGGTTTTTCCGCATCCTGATTCACCGACGATGCCCAGGGTTTCCCCCGGCATCAGGTCGAACGTCACGTCGTCCACCGCCCGCACAAGCCCGGTCTGTTTCCGAATCAGGCCCTTGCTGTAGATCGGAAAATGCTTGCAAAGCCCGTGAACCGACAGGAGGGGTGACGGCGCGGTTGCGGCCGTTTTTTCGATGCCTGCTGGCGCCGGATCCATGGCTGTATTCATCGGTGCCCGACTCCTTCCGCGATCTCTTTGGCGACGTCCTTCCACCGCAGACAGGCTACGGACTGCCCCTCCCCGGTTTCCTCGGGTTCCGGCGGAGATCCCACATCGCACAAGCCCGGCCTGGCGAAGGGGCACCGGGGATGAAACGGGCATCCGGGAGGAATCGCATTCAGGGAAGGCACCGTCCCTTCGATGGAGGGAAGGCGTCGCCCGGCCGTTGTCAGGCTGGGGAGCGACTTCAGCAACCCGATGGTGTACGGGTGCCTCGGCCGTTTCATCACATCACGAACACTCCCCTGCTCCACCACCCGGCCCAAGTACATAACCGCCACCTCATCGGCGAGCTGACCGACCACGCCGAGATCGTGGGTGATGATGAGGGTTGAGGTGCCGAGGTCGCTCTGGAGGTCCTTGATCAATCGCATGATCTGGGCCTGGATCGTCACATCCAGTGCGGTCGTTGGTTCATCCGCGATCAGCACATCGGGGTGGCATACCAGCGCCATCGCGATCACCACGCGCTGCCGCATGCCCCCGCTCATTTCAAATGGATACTGGTCTATGCGCTTCTCCGGGGATGGAATCCCCACCCGGCCCAGCATGTCAATTGCCCGGGAGCGGGCCGCGTCCCGGTCGATGTTGTGATGAAGCCGGATCGCCTCGCAGAGCTGGTTCCCCACGGTATGAACCGGGCTTAACGCGGTCATCGGCTCCTGAAAGATCATCCCGATCTGCCCGCCGCGGATATCATACAGCCGATCGGCATCCTCGGGCAGCGAGGCCAGGTCCACGCTTTCGCCGTTGCGGGGATGATACAGAATCGAACCTCCGGCGATGCGTCCGGGCGACTGGATGAGCCGAAGGATGGAAAAGCTGGTGACGCTTTTCCCGCAACCGCTCTCGCCGACGATGGCCGTGATCCGGCCGCGGCGGATGTCGAGGTTTACCCCGTCCACGGCGCGCAGCTCACCCTCTTCGGTCGAGAAGACGACCTGCAGATTTCGGATTTCCAGTACGTTGTCGTTCATGATTCAGGCCGACACGTTCAATGCCTCGGGTTTTACGTCATGTAAAAGCGGCTCTCCCTTTTCCCATCGCACGAATTCCTCAATTACAAGGTCGGCGAGCCGAGCCGCTTCGTCGTTGTGAGCGCCGGCGATATGCGAGCTGAGCCAGACATTGGGCAATCCATACCACGGGGCGTCATCGGCACAGGGTTCAGGGTCGGTTACATCGAGCAGCGCAAGCATGTTGGGGCGTTCCCGCAGGACATCGACCAGGTCATCCTCGAGGACCTGCGCACCTCGGCCGGTATTGATGAAGACAGCGTCGGACCGCATCGACCGGAACAGCCGGCCGTCGAGAACCCGTTGAAGATCCGGGAGGTTGGGCAGGTGGTTGCTGACGACATACGCCTTGCGGAATGCCTCTTCCATTGACACCACGGTCACACCCAGAGAACGCGCCTCCTCGGCGGTCAGAAACGGGTCCACCACCAGGATCTTGAGTCGGAAGGGGGCGAGAAGCCGGATAAGCGCACGGGCGATCTTCCCGCACCCGAGAAGCGCCACGGTTTCGCCGAACGTTCCCGGCCCGACATAGGGACCGGCCCGGCGAAGGTCCGGTGACCGGCAGTCGCGGGTATTGTGGAAATACCCCTTGGTGGCCAGCAGGATCTGACCGAGGCAGAATTCCGCAACCGAATCGGCGTTGGCCGCAGCGGCGCTGACGACGGTCACGCCGCGTTCAAGAAACGGCCGGGCAAACCCCTTGACGCTGCCTGCGGCATAGAACACGGCCTCAAGCCGGGGCAGTCGTTCGAGCTGCACGGGTGAGAGCGCCGGCATTCCCCAGGTTGAGAAGATCACTTCGAGGTTCTCCAACGCCGGCGCCTGCTCATCGAAGTTCTTCTGCCCCACGGTGGCGCGATGCAGACGGGTAAGCGATTCGATCCGTTCGCGTCGACCATTGCGGTACACATGGCTGATCGGATCCTCCCAACCGAAGGTCCGTCCGTTACAGAAAAATGCCGCTTGTTTCATGTTGTATCCTTACCGGTAGGGGTCGGCTGCATCACGCAGCCCGTCCCCTACGAAATTAAACGCCAGCACCGTCGCCATCACAAACACCGTGGGCATGATCAGCCACGGCGACCGTACCAGCGCATCCAAATTCATACAGTCCTGAAGGAGAACACCCCAGCTAACCACCGGCGGGCGTAACCCGAGCCCCAGAAAGCTCAGGGCCGTTTCCCCGAGAATCATCGCCGGAACGGCCAACGAGAGGGACACGAGGATGTGACTGGTGAAGCCCGGCACAAGATGGCGGAAGATCACCCGGCGGTGGCTGGCTCCGAGCAGACGGGCGGCCACGGCATAATCCTCCTCCCGAAGCGACAACAGCTTGCCCCGCACCGTACGGGCAAGACCGGTCCAGCCGAGAAGGCTGAGTACCACGGTGATGCCGAAATAGATTTTCAAATCCGACCAGTCGGCCGGCAGCACCGCACCGAGAGCGATCCACAGGGGAAGGCCGGGAATGGATTGCAGGATTTCGATCAATCGCTGAATCAGAAGGTCGATGGTCCCCCCGTAAAACCCGGAGATCCCGCCCATCAGCACCCCGAGAAGGAACGAGATGGCGATGGAAATCAGTCCGATGGAAAGGGAAATACGGGAACCGAAGACGATACGGCTGAACAAGTCCCGCCCGTACTTGTCGGCCCCGAGGAGGAAAAACGTGGGCGTGACGGACGATTCAAGTCCGGGATGGCGCTCATCCCATGCCGACTGATCGACACCGAAGAGGGTCCACGGAAGCGGAATAATGCCCCAGAGCATGGCATCCGCCGGTGCAAACAGGCGCAAGGGAACGGGGAGGCTGCGGTCGATTTCGTATTGCGGGGTCAGGTCCACCGGGTTGACATGGCGGACCAGCGCATAGGTGTGCAAGCCCTCGGAGAGGGAAACGCGGACCGGCTGCGGAGGTGCGTACACATGATCAAGAAAGATCCGGTGCGATCCGTAAGGTGCTATGAACTCCGCGAACACCGCCATAAAATACAAGATGCCCAGCAGGTGCAGCGACATCACGGCCAACCGGTGGCGGGAGAAACGCATACAGATGAGCTGGCGCTGGCTCATCCGGCCGAGTTCTACCGTTTCCGGCTTTCCGGATGCTGCAACCGGTGCACTCATTTTCCGCCCCCGGTCATACGAATGCGGGGATCAACCGCCATCAGCAGAAGATCGCTCAAAAGAACCCCCACAACGCTGAGAACACTGAGGACAAACAGGAGCGATCCCGCCATGTAAATATCCTCCACCATCACCGATTCCAGGAGCATCGGTCCGATCGTGGGCAAACTGAGAATGATCGCCACGATGGCGCCGCCGGAAATCAGACTCGGGAGAATCCCCCCGATGCCGGAGATGAACGGGTTGAGTGCGAGCCGCACGGGATACTTGAACAACAGCTTGACCGGACGCATGCCCTTGGCCCGGGCCGTCACCACGTAGGGCTTCTTCAGTTCATCCAGAAGATTGGCCCGCATGACGCGGATCATGCCCGCCGTACCGGCAAGGCCGATGACGATGACCGGAACCCAGAGGTGCTTGAGCAGATCGATCACCTTGCCGACATCCCAGTAGGTCTGCATCGCGTATTGATTCGAGAACAGGCCGGTGATGGTCACCCCGAACAGTTTCCGGCTCAGCAGCATCAGGATCAGCGCAAAGATGAAGTTGGGGATGCACATGCCGAGGAATCCGAGCACGGTAAGGACATAATCCCCCGGCGAATACTGCCGGACCGCGGAATAGATGCCGATGGGGATGGCCATGATCCAGGTAAAAAGGATCGTACCGAGTGAGATAACAAAGGTCAGAAGAATGCGGTCGCCGATCAGGTCGTTGACCGGGGCGAGGTCCACCATGGAGCTGCCGAGGTCGCCCTGAAGGAGTCCGCGGTCGCCATCCTCGCCGGTGAAGAAATACAACAGACCCGCCCACCGGAAGTAGTTCTTCACCGCGCCATCATCGAGGTGGAACCGCTCGCGAAGATCCTCCACCTCCTGCTCGGCCTGGCCGCGCAATCCCTGCTCCTCCAGCATCACGATACGGGTTTCGAGATAGCTGCCGGGAGGAAGCTGAATGCCGGTGTAGACAATGATTGAAATCACCACGAGGGTGGGAATCATAATGACGAGACGGCGGATCACAAAGGGATGCCGGAAAGCGGCCATGACCAGAAAAAGGGCGAGAACGGAAAACAGGGCGATTTGAAGGATGCGGCCCGCATTGACCCCGCTGCGGCCCGCCCGCTCCCCGGTTTCCGCGGAGATCTGGCGCGGAGGAAGCGTGGCGCTGCGGATTTCGGCCAGGGTGCTTTCCCGGCGATCGGCAAGATAGGCATCGGAGGCGGGAGCCCCGTTCAAGGTTTCGGGGTCGTCCCAGAACCACGTCTCGGGACAGGCGTTGTTCGGTGAGCAGTAATCGAACGTACTGAAGATCATCTCCGGCACATTGCGCAATCCGTCCCTGACCACGAACAGGGATTCTCCTCCCACCATGCCCTCGGCAACGAATCCGTAGACCCATACCTGCTCTCGTGCGACCTTCATGATGTCGCCGATGAGGTCTTCCCGGACCTCGAGATCCGGTTCCACCGCCGCGCGATTGCCGATCTCCATCATACGCTTCTCCAGCTCGGTCGGCTGGTTCGGCATGGCGAGGGCTTCCGGGTCGCCGTGCAACCCGCCCCGGTGATACCACAGGAAGTATGGCCCGCCCGCCCCCAGCGAAGACCAGTCGGCGGTGGTGGCCCGGGTGTCGATCACGAAATCCGCCTGGCTTTTCAGCATCAACATCAGCCGGTGCGGACGCTGCTGAACGATGGTGCGGATGCCCACGCGCTTCCAATCCTCCCGGACGAACATCAGGGGGCTCATATCGATGGAGCCGACCAGCCGGAACGTGAGGCGGAGACCGTCGGGCGTGGTCCGGTATCCCTCCTCATCACGTTCGGTACGCCCCAGCTCATCAAGGATCCGGTTGGCCCGCTCCGGATCATACCCCGCATTGGCCGGACCATGCTCCGGATCATAGCCCAATTCCCCGCGGGCGGGTCCCGGGTTGGCAGGAATACCGATCCCGTGAAACTCGGCATCGATCACCCGCTGCCGATGGATCGCCAGGGAGAGCGCACGACGAAACTCGGGATTCCGCAACAGATCCCTCCGCGCCGACGACGCCGGATCGTCATCGCTTACCGGCAACAGCCGGTTGGGGATGATGAAAATTCCCTTGGCTCCTCCGGGATACCAGTGCCGGACCGCATAGTTCCCCTCCTCCCGCTGGTTCATCAGACTTGCGTAATCGACATCGCGGGGGATGATCGCCGACACCTCCCCTTCGAGAATCGCTTTCGACTGAAGCGGTTTGCTGACCTGGCGGAAAATAATACGGTCGATGTACGGCAACTGGTTACCCGCGGTGTCGACGGCAAAGTAGTAGGGATTCCGTACCAGGGTCCAGGGGCCGTTGTTGCGATGGGTGCGCAGCAACCAGGGGGAAAGCGACGGCTTTTCGGGGTTCAGGATGTGGCTTTTCTCGATGAGGACCCGCTCCGGCCGGATGCCTTTTTCAGCCGCCACGGCGGCGATCAGGTCGGGGTCGCCGAAGTCGGGATGGAACTGCCGGAGATAATGGGCGGGACCGGGCATGTAGAGAGCCCCCGCGGCCGAAGCCATGATGATGGCAAACCCGGGATTGGATTCGGGAAACACGTACCGCACGGTCAGGTCGTCAACCCGCTCAATCGTACCCGCCCGGCCTTTGACCCGCATGGTCTCGGGAATACGGCCGATGCGGTCATCGTTGGCAACATGCTCCCACCAGAACATGATGTCATCCGCGGTAAACGGATGCCCGTCCGACCACCTCACGCCCTTGCGCAGGCGAACCGTCCAGACCTTGAAATCATCCGAGGGTTCGACGGACCGGGCAAGATGGGGCCGAACCGGCTCCCCGTACGGCGAGAACCGGACGAACGTGTTGTTATTGGCCACGTAGGTCATGAACACCCGCATCTCGTCAATGGTTGCGGCCACGCGCCACCAATCGCCGCCGTACTGTCCCGTCCCTTCGGGACCTTCATACACGACCGGTTCCGGACCGGTCCGTTCGATCACCGGGGGCAGCTCTCCCGCTTCGACCAGCGAGTTCAACAAAGGGCTCTCACCACGGGGCCACCACGGAGACTCCGGCCCCCGGGTGTAATCGACGTGGACCCAGAATGACGGGGCATCTGCACGGTCGATGACCGGGTGACGCAACTCATCATACGTCTCCGCGACATTCGGATCCTTCAGGTCCTCCGGCAAAGGACCGGTCACGCCGATACGGAACAGAGATCCGGCGGCGATCAGGATCAGGGCGACGGAAACCAGCACCAGCAAGCCGTGCAGCAACGGGCGGAATCGCCCGGGGATGATGCGGGGCCGCCGCATCAGCCCGCCTCCCCATCCACCGGTGTAAGGGACAGTGCGCTGATACAGAGCCCGGCGGGGTCAGCGGGATTGATATGCTCCGCCGACAGCTCCGCGTCACAGGCGCCGGGCCGCTCCAGGCGACAGATCCCGATCCTTGTACCCCGTTCGGCAAACAGGTGGGCACGCGGATCGTTCACCACTTCATCCGGGGTAATCTCCGCGGTAGCATGCCAATCCCCGATGCGAATGCGGACCCTGTGTCCTCCTACCCAATTCTTATATTTTGCCGCCACGGTATACAGGGTGACATCAAAGGTTCCGGCATCGCACAGCTTGAACGACCACGCCAGACTGTCGCGCTCGGAGTGCCAGTTTTCCACCAGCCCCCCGGCGCCGATCCTCATGTGATCGCCCCGCGCTTCATTCGCGGCTTCCCCGGCGACCGCGGCGAACAGATCATTCGTCGATACCGCGACGTTACGACGTGCACTTTCCGGGGAGACGTTCAGTGACGCCATGTGAGCGGGCAAAAGCACCCGGTGATCCGGTTGCTGAAGGCAGGTTTCATCGACCTCCGGCGGACCTTCCAGGTTCAGCTCAACCACGAACGGCGCCTTCAGTTCCCCGGGAAGGGTATCCGGTAATGTGACCGTCACATCATGCATACCGCTCCGCTCGTCATAATCCTGCCGAGCCGCGAGGGCTTGCCCAACCGCGGGGAGCGACGCCCCCAGGACCCGGGTCTTCAATCCCCGCAGCGAGATTCGCGGATTGTCACGGCGGTACAGGATCAGATTCAAACGATCGTTCTTCCGGGTCATCCGACCCCAGGCAAACTCATACGGATAGGGATTGGCGTCGGTGCCGTAAATCGCCGACCCGTTCTGCTGCATCCACACCCCGATGTCTTCAAGCCGCCGACAGCTTTCCTCCGGCACCCTGCCATCGGCATCGGGACCGATATTCAGCAGATAATTAACGCCTTTGCCGGCGAGGTCGACAAGCAGGCGTATGAGATCATCCGACGATTTCCACGTGCGGTCGCCGGCTTTGTAGCCCCAGGTATCGTTGATGGTAGCCGGCGTTTCCCAGTCTCCGTGCAGCCGGCCGGCCGGAATCTGATTATCGCCAAGGCTTCCGTAGTCGCCGATGCCGTGCCCGATCCGACCGCTGACCAGGCAGTCCGGCTGGATGGATTTGACGAGGTTCTTCACCTCCAGGCTCTGTTCCCGGGTAATCCCAACCGGGGTATCAAACCAGATCAGACCCACCGGCCCGTACCCGGTCAGAAGCTCGGTCAATTGCGGCTTTACCTTTTCATCGAGGTATCGCTGAAAATTTTTCTTCGAAGGATCAAAATCCCAGTCATTCCCCATCCCGTCGGGGTGCTCCCAGTCCAGGGCCTGGGAATAATAGAAACAAAGGCGGATACCATGCCGTCGGCAGGCCTCGGCCAGAGGTATCATCGGATCCCGACCGTACGGCGTCGCCTTCACGATGTTGTAGTCGCTGACCTTCGAGTCCCACATCGCAAAGCCTTCGTGGTGCTTGGCCGTGATCACGAGGTACTTCATGCCCGCCTGCTTCGCGAGCCGGACCACCGCATCCGCATCGAAGGCCTCGGGGTTGAAGGAGCGGGCGAGTGTACGGTAGTCGGCGAGAGGAATCTTGAACTGGGCCATGATCCACTCCCCGATGCCGGGAACCGTGCGGCCCTTCCATGTGCCGGCGCAAACCGCATACAGGCCCCAGTGGATGAACATGCCGAAACGGGCCTCCCGCCACCAGCCCAGTCCGGGCGCTTCGTGATCCAACGCCTGACTTGGTAACCGGCTCATGACGTCCCCAGCAGGACCGCGTCATGCCGGTCCGTCATCGCCATGGTTTCCAGGAGCCGATGGATCATTCGGTTTCGTTCCTTTGCCGCCGCAGGCACGTCCCACAGGTTCACCGATTCATACGGGTCCGCATCCAGATCAAACAGCATCCCCCCTCCATCCGGCGGATATACCGTCAACTTCCACTGCTGTTCCACCAGGGTTCGGGGTCCTGCCGCCAAGTACTCCGTATACTCGCAAACCGCAGGGCGCTCCGGCAACGGCTCTCCCCGTTCGAGATGACGGCGGAGCGAACGGCCGGGCAGAAAACGGCGGGATCCGCCGCGGCCGTACGACCGGGGGTCGAGTACGGTTGCATCAAGACCGGCGAAATCGAGAATCGTCGGGACAATGTCCAGCAGGCTTACCACCGATGAGGATGCCGCGGGCGACGCCCCGGGGACGCGCCAGATAAACGGAACCCGCACCAGTTCTTCATAATGCCACACCGACTTATGCAGAAGGCCGTGCGAACCGAGATACTCTCCATGATCGCTGACGAAGAGAACGATGGTGTTATCGGCCAGCCCCTTCCGCTCCAGCGCATCGAGAACCCGTCCCACGTTCTCGTCAATATGCGATATCATCCCGTACGTCTGGGCGGTGACTTCGCGCAGCCGATCCTCATCCAACGCCGGCTGGCCGGGCCGGTGATGATGATGAAGATAGGGACAGGTCTCGGCAGTGTTCCGCCAGGTCGGGTTGATCGAAAGCGCCTGCGCGTCATAACGATCCCGATAGGCCTTCGCGGCGAGGAACGGGTGGTGAGGGTCGGGGAAGGAACACCACAGGAAGAAGGGCGCGTCATCGGCTGCCTGACGGTCGAGAAAGTCGATCGCACGTTCGCCGATCCAATGGTTGTAATGCAGCTCCGGAGGCAATTCACCGACGGCATCACCATGAAAGCGCCCCTTCAGGTTGCCGGCAATGTGGAGAGACGCGGGATCGGGGTGCCGGGCGTGAAGCCACGGCATATACTCGCCGCAGACATAATAACCATGTCCGCCAAGGAAGTCCGACGTCTGAAAGCCGTAATAGTCCGGCGGGAGCTTCGTCACCTCTCCATGACGCCAACGGAACTCGCTTTCCCACGAGTCGATCTCGCCTCCGGTACAAGCCGGGCGATCTTCATTGATGTAGGGCTGGAGGTGAAGCTTGCCCACGGAGTGCGTCCGATACCCCGCCGACACCAGGGCTCCGCCGATGGTCGGCACATCCGCCGCGAGCCGTCCCCCATTCGTAACCAGACCATGCTGGCGGGGCGTCAATCCGGTGAACATACTGGCCCGGGACGGCTGACAGACGGAATTGGGACAATAAGCCCTTCGAAAGGATACCCCTTCAGCCGCTAGCCGGTCGAGAACCGGCATCTGAACATCGCGATTACCGTTGGCGCCCAGGGCGCATGCCTGCATCTGGTCCACGCAGAAGATCAGAAAATTCGGCAGATTCGGCATCATCTCTCCAAACAAACAAACATAATCAGAAAAAAGCAGGCACCCGAACACACTGTAGGCAAACCGAGCCTGTTCCAGCTATGCGCATATCCGACCATTACATGTTCAAATATCGACCCGGCCAAGGGAATTGTACAATTCAGTGAAAATAGAGCCACAACATTTACCTGTGCAGGATTTCATCAGGATTCGACAGCAAAGCATTAGAATGGAATGGCCGGGCCGGGTATGATTCATCCCATGCAAGGAGATTGTTGATATGTGGTTTACATCGATCGTTCGTAATCTAGGGCTGACCGCACTCGGGTTATGGCCGGTTATGGCCTCAGCGAGCCTGGTTCACAACTGGGATTTAAACGGTGCGGCCGGTACCGCCGACCAGGCGGGCACGGCGAATCTCACGTCAGGAGGCGGCAGCGGAATCAGCAATGCATCGGACCGCTTCGGAAATTCGAGCAGCGCCATTTCACTGAATGGCACCTCGGGCAGTTGGTTCAGTACTACAGCCTCCCCCACCGTAACCGATTCCGCATTCACCTTTTCCGCATGGGTACGCAGCGAGTCCACCGCCCGGTTCCTGCGCATTGTGGAAGGCAACAGCTTCCTGTCCGGGGCCATCCTTTCCCATGACGAAGATCCGAGCGATGCCTACATGTTCGTTGTGGATGCAGCCAACGGCGCGGATTTCTCAAACGATCCCCATGCAAGCCGGACACAGTCCACCTGGACGCTGGTGACCGGCACCTGGGACGGCTCCATGTCCCGTCTCTACCTGAACGGCAATGCACCGGTTACCGGCACGCCGGACGGGACATCTCCGCTGATCGCGGGGCAATCCTTTTTCATCGGCGCGAACAATGCCAACGGGGATCGATGGATTGGAGGACTTGATGACGTCGCGATCTGGAACGGCGCGCTCAGCAGCACCTATGTGACGGCGCATTACAATGTTTCGGCAAGTACTACGCTGCAATACGGCGCGCTGGAAGCGGACGCGTTGTTCTCGCTGTTTGAAGCGGGCAGCGGCAGTGCGGTGATCGGCGGCCACGAATGGCAGTACGCAACGGGGCTGGGCGGAAATCCCGGCGACCTCGAGGATGCCGGCGGCAATCAATACAATCTGGTTCTCGACGGCTCCGGCAACGGGCTCACGGCAGTGATTCCCGAGCCCGCCACCTTCCTGCTTCTGCTTGCGGGACTTCCTGCGCTACTAGCCCGCATGCGGGCCGCGGGATCGCGGCGGTAACCGGCCAACGATTCTACATCACCGTTATTCGGGATCCCGGTACAGCCATGATGCCGGGATCGGCCCCCGCTCAAGACCGGGTCCGTCCATTTCAAGCACCGGGATGCCCTGCCACTGAACCTGGGCGTTGGACATCATCCAGAACTCATTCTTCCACGGACGGCGTCGGTAGTCGACGAACCGCAGCTCGAACCGGTGATCGCCCTCGGCGAGCGGGACATACCACGTGTTCTCCGCGTGTAATCGGGGCGTGGGATTCCACTCTTCGCCGTCGATGAACAACCGCAGGTTGAATCCGGCATCCGCGGTCAAATCGAACAGGTGCTTTGGCGCATACAACCCGTACACGCCGTCTTCAGGTATGCGAAGCCATCCCCGGTAGACCACGGCATACGGGATATCGGGCGAGGTTCGCTTCTCTGCCATCCAGGCCCCATCCAGAAGATCCGACACCGATCCCGATTCATCCGGTTCCACGACGCCCGGGACCCCGGCATGAACAAACAGCCTTCCCCACCGGTAATCCTCGGTGAAGGTGTAACGCAAGCCCGGTACGCGTTGAGCTTCGTCGGCGGCGGGGAGGAGAGGCCGTTTCCGCATATAGGCATAAAAGACGGAACTTGCATCGACGCCTTCACGGTACGGGGTCGTCGCAAGACCCTTCCGGAATGCCCGGACCTTGACCATGGCCGAGTCGGTCAATCGAACCGGCTGCTCATAAAGAGGCGATGCAAGGGTCGGATCGCTGCCGTCGAGGGTATACCGGAATTCAATCCCCTGAAGGTCCTGGCCCGGGATATCGAACGACAGGTCCATCGAGTCGGTAAACACGTTCTGTGCCGGGGATATCTCGATGGTGTCGATCGGTGTGCGCACCGGCGTGTCCGTGAACGATCCCTTTCCGTCGACCCGGAACTCCACGCTCCCGCTCGCCGGTTCATGCACGGCTCCGTGCACCATCAAGGGTCCCGTAGCGGAAAGCACCATACCCCTGAGCACACCGTCACGCGCGATCACCAGCAGGGATTCCGCGGTCGCCGCGACCGGTCCGGCCTGCAACCGGTTGTGAACGTCGGGTCCGGCCTGATACCACACCTCCGCACCATCCTTCATGACCGCATGGAAGCCCGCGATACCGCCGGGTCCATGCAGGGGCTCAACCCGGGCCACATCCGAATCAGCGCCCGGCATGGTTGCTTCATGCAGTGCCACCAGCACCTGGTTGCCGCGGCCGTTCCAGTATACGCCCATCGGATAACCGAGCTGATGCAGCGTATCGGCATACCAGTCCGAAACGCCACCGGCCAGCAACGAAGGGCGGCCGGCGAGATCATAATGATTGAATGCCTGGAGCCGGTGCGGGCTGAAAAAACGGACGGATACATTTGCACGACCGGGGACGGCGGTACGGAAACCGGCACCCTCCTCCAGCCATTGCACAACCGGC
>JAUIHQ010000423.1 GCA_030432155.1 bacterium
GGCGTCTTTCACATCCGCAAGAACACAGCCGACGTCCACCGCCAGCGTCCCTTCGTCCATCGCATCGAGAATCGCCTGGAAGTTGCTGCCGCTGCCCGAGCCAAGTATACCGAGTTTCATAAGGGTCCTTTCTTGACCTCATCAGTAAACCGACTACTCTACCTCCCGCCAACCCTAAACCGGCCTTTCGGTCCGGTTTCATCGTGCGGGCGGCTAGCTCAATTGGTTAGAGCGTCTGGTTTACACCCAGAAGGTTGGGGGTTCAAGTCCCTCGCCGCCCATGTACGTGTCTTTGAAGTAGCGCCCATTCATGCTATGTTGCACGCATGGAGATCATCGCACATCGCGGAGCCTCCGGAGACGTCATGGAGAACACGCTTCCGGCCTTCAGCCGTGCCTGGGAACAAGGGGCGGATGGAGTGGAACTGGATGTTCATTTGAGCCGTGACGGTCAGATCGTCGTCTTCCACGATGCATATCTGGAACGGCTGACGGAGGGGGAGGGCCGGGTTGCGGATCATGACGCCGCGGCTTTGTCCCGGCTCCCTTTCCGGCGGTTTCACGACTGGAAGGCGATTCACATCCCGACGCTGGATGATATTGCCCGGACCATGCCGGATGACCGTAAATTGTTCATCGAAGTGAAATGCGGGACGGAAATTGTGGCGCCGCTCGTTTCCTTCCTCGAGCGCTATCCCGGACTCAAATCCCGCATCCGGCTTCTCAGCTTTGATCCGGATGTTGCGGAAGCTCTTGAAGAAGGCCTGCCTGGAACAGGTGTGTATATCAATGTTGCACCCGGAGATCCCATCGGACTCGAACTTGCATTCCAGCGAGCTGCCCGGAAACGGCTGGAAGGTATCAGCATCGGGTATCACAGCGGCATCAACCATGAAGTGGCAGCCATGTTTCATCGCAACCGGTTCGGGTTCGCGGTCTGGACGGTCAACGACATCGAGACCGCCCGCACGATGCGGGACATCGGTGTGGACTTTCTGATGACGGACTACCCGGCTCGTATGATGGACGGCTTGAAATCATCGGTTGAATCCGCAGGTTGATGCATGCATCACCGCCGGCGTCAGGCAATCCTGGAGAAGAAACCGATGCTCGATGCGTTGTATGCGCGATACAACGACCGTGCCTATCACAAGACCGATCCCGTATCCTTTGTGCACCGATATCCCGGTGCCGCCGATAAGGAACTGGCCGGCCTGGTATCGGCATCCCTGTCGTACGGCAATGTCGTGATGATTCTGCGGAGTGTTGAACGGATTCTGTCCCCGTTGGGATCGAAACCATCGGTGGCACTGCGATCTCTCGACGACCGCGAGCTGATGCAAATGTACCGTGATTTCCGGCACCGCTGGACCCGGGGGCATCATGTGGTCATGCTGCTGGCCGGGTGCCGGGATATGATGGAGCGATACGGGTCTCTCGGTGACGGGTTCCGGTCATGCCGGGAGAGGGGCGACCCGGATCTGATTCCGTCGCTGGACCGCTGGGTTCGCGAAATGAAGCGTCATCAGCTCGGGGCCGCCGGCGATCTCCTGTCCGAACCTTCCGGGGGAAGCGCCTGTAAGCGACTGTTCATGTATCTGCGATGGATGGTTCGCCGCGACCAGGTGGATGCCGGGCTCTGGCGGAGCGTGAAACCATCCGAATTGCTGGTCCCGGTGGATGTTCACATGCATCGCGTTGCCCGCAAACTCGGCTTCACCCGGCGAAAACAAGCCAATCTGGCCACGTCCCGGGACATCACCGCGGCTCTCGCCGTGCTTGACCCTGAAGATCCGGTTAAATACGACTTTGCCCTGACTCGCGGCGGCATCCTCGGGGAAGATCCGGAATCGGTTTACGGCATTTCCGCTTCGACACGATAGAACCGACAGGTCGCATTGAGGGGATGAGGCGAGGTTTCCGTTCCATCATCCACCCATTCCACGAGACTGCCCGTTCCTTCGATCCGGTTGCTGCTCACAAGATACCAGGTGGGACTCTTCAGATTGTTGTCGGTATACCAGATCACGTATTCGCGTTCGGTCTTGGACGGGAATCGTACCCGGATACCGGTCCCAGGTACCATCGACGGGTCCACGCCGAGGAAGTCGGTATCCGAACGGGGATTGGTGTTGGCTTTGTACTCATCAAGGTTGGAAACCCCGTCACCATCGGCATCCAATCCGGCGTCGGTGTCGCTGTTCTTGTTGAGGGTGTAAAGATCTTCCCAGTAATCCGGCATGCCGTCGCTATCGGAATCTCCGGCCGCTCCGGAATCGGCATCAAATCCGATGGAGAAGGAGAAGGAGCCGGTACCGGACAACTCGACCTGATGGGTCTGGGCCTGGTTGCGCATCCTGACCGTGATGAAGTCATGCCCGCCGCCGGGATCGTCATCCACCGAGCC
>JAUIHQ010000424.1 GCA_030432155.1 bacterium
CAGACGGTTCTCGGAGGTGCATCGCCGGCGTATGACCGGTTGCTGGCCCTGCCGGCGAACCGCGACGACTTCATGCGCGAGCCGGGGGTGAGGGAGCTGGTGAACGAGATTCGGGGGCTCGGGCGCAATCCCTGGTCGGCATCGGTCCTCCAGCTCCCCCCGGATGATCCCGTGGCCCGGCGGGTTGCCTCTTCCCTTGCCGGCAACCGGTACATGGACTTCATCCGCCGCCGGACAATCGAACAACTATACAAGCTCGACCTGCCGACAATGAAGCAGATCCGGGATGATCACGGCCCGCTCGACTGGCGTCTACCCCAGGCCCATGCCATTTACTGGGCGACCCTCAGCAAGCGGGCGGCCCGGGATGACTTCCGCCGGCTGGCCGCCGACCGGATGATTTTCCAGTCGATGCAGGACGCCTTCCGTCGGGGCCGGATCTATGAACGAGGTGAGAACGACGTCTTTGCAACCGTCCCCAATCTCGACATCCTTCCGTACGTGCAGGATGCCTATCAATCCGCCCTCGAGGAATTTCCCGATCAGGACTCGGTCCGGAACGCCTATCTCAACTTCATGACCGAGGCGGTCTTCATCATGTACAGCTACGACAGGACGGAGGATGTGAACCGGTTGTTCCGGGAGATCGGAGAGCGTTTCCCGGAAGCGGTCGAGGGCCGGACGGCCGCGCAATTCCTTTACCAGGCCATGACGTCGCAACTGGACGGCATGAGCGACAGCGATGCGCTTTCCCTGGTCGAGGGTAACCTGTATCAAAGCCTGTTCTGGCAATCCCTCGGCGCCCCGGATCGAGCGGCCGGCTTCGAGAGAATCGCCCGTATCGTATACGACCGATACATGGAGCCCCGTCGGAGCAACGAAGAGTTCGCCGAACGAACCGGCCTCCCCCCCCTGCCCCGCATCCGGGACATGGCGCGCGAGCGGTTGCAGAATGAAAGATCGTTCTGATGCCGCGTCGAACGATCGAGTTTACCATCGACAGTTACGGGATCTACACGCCGTGGGAATCCGGCGCCCGGGAGCTTCCGACGATTCTGGAATTCACCACCGATATACCCGTGCGACATGGGGTTGAGTTCGGCTACATCCTACAGATCAGCGGGGGCCGGGGCGAGAAGCTGACCTTTCAGATGGATCATCCGCCGTTCCGTAACGATGCCGGCGAGCTCGCGCCGCCGTTCACCGGGGAGATGCATATCCGCAACAACGATTTCCGGTTTTTCCTCGGCGACACCGTCTGGGAACCGTTGGACGACAAGGCGGGAGCATGGCGGCTGCGGACATTTCACGAAGGACGAGTGGTGGCGGATAAGACATTCCGATTGTTTCTGCCTTAGGGCGGATATTGCACGTATATCGTGCAATATCCGGGTTAGCGGGGAAGGTTGATGGGTGATCTTGAATGGTCAACTGCACCACGTATTCAAGACGGTTTTCGGAAGAGGAGAATGCCCCACTTGAGGCGCCCGTTCTCTCCGGCGTCGATCCAGTGCTGAAGTCCGGTCTTCATCCGCTGGAGGTAGGCTTCGCTGACATGCGCGGAAAGATCGTTCTCCCGGTCCGCGGTGACGGCCAGCACCCGTCCGTAATGCCGGGGAAGCTGTTCGGTTCGGTTTTCGAAATTCACGAAACTCATCCCGCGGCTTTCCGCCGCACCGCGGTAGAAAGACAAACTACCAAGCGAGTCGAGGTGAATCCGGTCCAGCACAGGTTGCAGCGTTTCTTTCTCAACGCCTTCCACCTGCATGATGTCGGTGAACACCAGAAAACCCCCGGGCTTCAGCACCCGAACCGCTTCGGCGATCACGCGCTCCCGGTCGCCGCTGTGCAGAAAAGAATCCTGCGACCAGACCACATCAAACACCGCATCCTCGAACGGAACGTCCTCGAAACTTCCATCGAGTACATCGATCCTGTCTTCGAGTCCCTGCTCCCGATTCATGGCACGGTTTCGTTCATTCTCCTTCTCACTCAGGTTCAGCGCAGCCACCCGGCAACCGAACTTCCGGGCGAGATACCGTGCCGCGCCTCCGTATCCGGCGCCGAGATCGAGAACCCGGGCCTGTTGATCCAGGCCGGGGATCAAAGAAGCCATCACCTCAACCGTTCGTCGGCTGGCATCGACGATCGTGTCATCGGCGCCTTCGTAAAGACCGATATGGATATCCTCTCCGCCCCAGATGTGAAAATAGAAGTTGTCCGCATCATCGCTGTTGTAATACTCCCGGGCCGTGGATACCACGCCCGAATAGGTTTCCGTTCCCTGTACCATGATCAGGCCTCCTCATCGTTTGCGACGTACGCCTTTTCCGCTACATGCACGAAGAAGTCCGGTTCGTCATCGTGATAGGTTTCC
>JAUIHQ010000425.1 GCA_030432155.1 bacterium
CCAGCGGCGCCGGAACGAGCTGGTCGGCCAACATTTCCGCAGTCAATGGTCAGACCATCAACTACTACGTCCTGACCTCGACCTTCAGCGAAGCCAACCTCGACGGCGTGGCTGCGGAGATTGATGTCCTGCTTCGTGCCCTCGACGAGAACAAGGGCAGCACACTTAGCTATTCCGTCTATGACCTCGGCGATTCGTTCCATATTCCGACCCAGACCGCGGGCGGCGCCGGAGAGACCATGCTCGCCGGTTCCGGCGGCACCCTGCAGAACTGGCTCGGCACGGAAAACGAAGCCCGGATTTACAGCGGCAACGTGTTCCAGGGCCAGACCTATTCGGCCGATCAGTCGTCCTACACCCTTCACTACCAGATCAACAACGGCGCCTGGCAGACATCCGTCGGCGGCTTCGACAACACATCGGTCAACGACAAGTACTGGGAAGCGGCGATCGACCTGACCAGTGTATCATCCGGCAGCGTGGTCCGGTATTACCTCGAATACGATTACACGGACTCCGACATTACCTTTGCCTATTCCGACAATGGCGGCGGGAGCCGCATTTCCGGCAATGAAGCCCTGGCCCAGAACAATCCGTTCCAGTTTCAATACGGTGATGCCCCTGAAAGTTCTGTTCCCGAACCGGCGATCCTGACCATGGCCATGTGCGCCGGCGTGATCTTTCTCACCGTCCACCGCCGCAAGCGGAATCGGAAGATGTTTGCCGCCCGGCCAACGGCCGACCGGTAACGAGAACTACGTAACGGAACCGGCGGCAACCGGGTCCGGGACACGGGCGCACCGCGGGGGTTGCGCCCGTTTTTTTGCCGGATGCCCTTCATCCACCGAAACTTCACCCGGTTCAGCGGATGTTTGCGTTTGACACCATCCCATTCCGCAACATAATGGTGGATACGTAGATACACCCTTTCATCAGGAGATCGTCATGGCAAAGGCTCTGAAGCCCATAACCGTAATCCTGCTGCTTCTCAGCATTGGATCACTCGTATTCGGCATCATGTTGTTCGGTAAGCGGGAGATCCTGAAAGTCCGGGCTCAGAACAGCGAGAACGCCCTCGGCCGGATCGCCGATAACATCGCCTTTGAAGATTTCAACTCCGCCCGCCTCATTGTCGAGAACAAGGAACAGCTCCCGGGCATGAAGGCCGAGCTGGACAAACTTGCCACCGCCGCCGGCATCGTGAAGGAAAACCTCGATGCCGCCAAGGTTGAGCTGGCTGAGACCAAGGACGAACTCGGACGCACCAAGGACGAACTCGCCCGCACCCAGGCCGACCTCAAGAACGCCCGCGACCAGATTGCCTCGCTCAACGATTCCATCGACGAGAAGAACGCTGAAATCTCCCGCAAGGATACCCAGATCGCCACGCTGGAGCAGGACAAGACCAACCTGCAGCTTCAGATCGACGACCTGAACAACAAGGTGATCGCGGCGGAAGAAAAAGTTCTCGATGCGGAAGACCAGGTTCGCAACCTCGAGGAAGAGGTTAAGGATCTCTATGCCCAGCTCGGCATCAAGACGTCGAGTACGATTCCCAAGGGTCTCACCGGGCGTATTCTCGTAGTGAATCCGGACTGGAACTTCGTGGTCATTGACCTCGGCAGCGACGATGGTCTGGTCTCCAATGCGGAGATGTTGATCCATCGTGACGATATGCTGATCGGCAAAGTCACGATCAGCGGCGTCTCCCGGGAGATGGCGATCGCAGAGTTGAACCCGGCCTGGCTGGAAGGCGAAGTAAAGGCAGGTGATCTCGTTGTCCGCTAAAATTCACAGCATTCTTTCGATCATCTCGGTCCTGTGCATCATCGCACTGCTGACCCTGCAATACCTCGAGATGTCCTACTACAGCGCCGGCCCGTCGGCGTGGCCGATGTAACCGCCATGAAACGTATATTGCGATGTGTGCTTGCCGGCCTTGCCCTGACGGGACTTTCCCTGTTTACCGCGGGTTGCGCCACCCCCGGACCCGATGCCGACTCCGACATCCCCTGGAACACCCCTCAGACATGGGAATCCGCGCCGGGCATCCCCGGGCTGAATGACTACTGACCGCTCCTCCGTACCGGTACGATTCGATCACTTGACCGGGAGTTCGAACGGGGAGGCAGGGAGACTTTCCTGATTGATGAGGCTTGCGGCGGGACGCGGCGACCATGCATAGCGGACGGCGGTCGGTTCAGCGACGGATTCGGACACGACAACCACCTGTTCACCTTCGATGGATGCTGAGGCCGAGGCAAACGTGCCGTCGTTTCCTGCAACCTCGAAGCCGATCAGTTTTTCTCCCGCGACTGCCAGTCCACCGCCGACATGATCAAACGAGACAGCCACCCGACCCGGGCC
>JAUIHQ010000078.1 GCA_030432155.1 bacterium
AAGCCTACCTTGCGCTGGATCTTGTCCCCGAGGCGGTGATCGAGTTCAAACGAGCCCTGTGGATCCGGCCGGGTAACGAATCCGCCCAGCTCGGTCTCGGCCGGTGCCAGGTGAAGCTGGGGCATCCTGATCTTGCCATCGAACACTTTCGCGCCGCGATTGAGCTGGATGCCAACCTCGAAGAGGCCCGGAAGGCCCTTGCCGAGCTGGAAGGCCCCGGCCGGAATGCATAGACCGTGACCGGCGCATCCCAGTCCACTCTGCCCGGCCTGAAAGACGGCATCACCATCGAATCCCAGCCTTTGCCGGGCAAGCCGGATCGACGTGTTTTGATAGACCGGACGACCGGCGCGTTCTTTGAACTGGCCGGACCCGAGGAGGCCATCTGTCGTCGTCTGGACGGCGCCACATCCGCGGCGGCGCTGGTTGCGTCCCTCGCCGAAGAAACCGGTATCACGATAACCGAAGCCTCCTTGAGGTCGTTCGTCCGCAATCTTGGTGATCAGGGTCTGCTGAACCAGCCGCGGCCGGCCGGCGCCGGAGCGGCCTGGGACACCATGCATCGTTTGCCGGTGGATGCCGACCGACTCTTTCAACGCCTGGCCCGATGGAAAGGATGGCTGTTCACCCGCCCCGCCGTGTTTGTTCTCATCGTACCTCTGCTGGTGACCCTGATCCTGTTTGCCGGGGCCTTCCCGATGCTGTGGTATACGCTGACCCATGTCTTTGACGCCCTGCAGGAAAAAGCCGCCGGCGGAATCGGCGGTCAGGATATCTTCCGCTTCGCTTTAATCCTTGTCGTCATCCCGTTCTTCCGGGAGCTGGCCAAGGGCCTGCGTTGCCGGGCCTATGCCTGCCCGGTGCCGGAATTGCGGTACGGCTTCTTCCTCCGGTTTATCTTCCGCATCGCCCCGGACATCAGCTCCATCCAGAGGCTGGCGAAACGGGAGCGCTTGATCGTTCTCGCTTCCGGCATCTATGCGGAAACATGGCTGCTCGTCCTTGCCGTTCTCGTTGGGCAGCTCGTGGCCCCGGGAAGCGCGGTCGCCGCCACGATCGACAGTGTGGTCTTTGCCGCGGCGGTTGGTATGTTTTTCAACATCATGCCCACCGGTCGTCAGGACGGCGCCGCCCTGCTCGCGGCATGGAGGGAAATCCCCGATTACCGAACCCGAGCGGTGGCCTGGTTCCGGTCGGTGTTGTTCATGGAAACCCGGCCCGAGGCTTTGGCCAGGGAGGAACGCCCGGCATTTTTTGTCTATGGATTCCTTGCCGATCTGTATAACGTGGTCATTCACATTGTGATTTTCGGCCTGATCGGCTATCTCCTGACGGGCTGGATGGACCGTACGGGTGCGATGCTGTTCGTGATCCTGCTGGTCCTCAAGTTTGAAGACACGCTTCGCGGATGGTTGCGGGCCATGCTGCCGGGCCGCCGGGAAGAACAGGGAAACGCTATGACACCGAAGAAAAAGAAAACCTGGATCAAGGCGGCCGTTGCGGTCGTGATCCTCGTCATCATCTACTTCATCCCGTATCCGATGGATGTAAGCGGAGAGTTCCGGGTCGAGCCGGGAACGGTCCGGGAGATTCGTTCCGACGTCCAGGCCCAGATCGAGAGGGTCTTCGTCGAGCAGGGCCAGTGGGTGGAAGAAGGCGAGCCGATCGTCAAGCTGTCGGAACGTATCATCCGGACCGAGCTGGATGCGGCCCGGGCGGAGATGAAATCGGGCCAGGCCCGACTGGCGGAAATGGAGGCAGGAACCCGGCCGGAGCAGCTCGCGATGGCCGAACAGCAGGTCACGCTGACCTCAACCGCCCTCCGGCACAGCCAATCCCATTATGACCGGATCAAATCTCTGTTCGACAAGGGCCATGTCGCGCAGGAGGACTACGACCTCGCGCTCCGTCAGCTCGACATCGACAAGGATGCCAACGAAATGGCCCGACGTGAGCTGAGCCTGTATGAAGCGGGGACGCGGCCGGAGGAGATTGAAATCCAGAAAGCGGAGCTGGAGCGGCTGAAGGTTCAGGTGGAACACCTCGAAGACAATCTGCGGCGAACCGAGATCCGCAGCCCGGTCAGCGGTCATGTGTCCAGCTTCTACCTCGACCGCAAAATCGGCCAGATGGCTCAGGTCGGCGATGTGGTCGCCACGGTTCAGAATGCCGCGAGGCCGCGGATCCGGATTGCGCTTCCCCAGGACTACGCTTCCTACGTGGAGACGGGCGCCGATGTGCGGGCCCGGCCCTGGGGCATGTCGGGAACGGTGCTGGACGGCACGGTGATGGCGGTTCTGCCCGCGGCGATCGAAAAGAGCCAGGATCAGATTCAAAAAGCCATGCACAGCGAGGAAGGCGGTATGGTCCGGAACGCGGCAACGCCCGACGAATTGATCATCCCGGTGATTGCTGAATTGGAGGTGGACTCGGAGTTCCTGAGGAGCGATATGACCGGCTACGCCAAGATTCGCGTGGGGATCAAACCGTTCGGGTATGCGTTACTCCACCCCGTCATCCGCTTCTTCCAGGTACAGGTCTGGTCCTGGATCCCCTGACCGCGGCAGAGCCAGCGATGCGATATTGCCGGTGGCCTTGAGCCAGACCAGACGCGCCTTTTCATGATTGTAGAGCGCTTCAAGGTGCTTGTACTCGGCCTGGGCGAGATCAACCTCGGCTTCCAGGACATCAATGCGCCGTCCCGCACCGTCGGCCAGCTTGTCGTCTTCCGACTGCTTCTTTAATTCCGCGTAGGCCACGGTCTGGGTCATCAGGCTGACCGTATCCATGGCATAGGAAACATTTCGTCGGGCGATATCCAATTCCGACACGATTCCCATGACCATGTCCTCCCGCGCGTACCGAACCTGGTTGAGCTGGCTTTCCTTCTGCTCCAGTCGGCCCTTGCGGTCATAGAAATCCCAGATCGGCAGACTGGCAAATGCGCCGATCGACCAGGCTTCCACCGTGTCCGTGGGGTCGTTGCCCTGCAGCCCGTAGGAGCCGAATGCGGAAACCGTCGGGTAATACGCTTTCTTTGCCGCCTCGCGATTGAGCTCGGCGATGTCCTCGAGCTGGGACTGCAGGCGGTAGTCCAGACGCTGTTCGAGGACATCCTCGAGAATCGCCGAAGGTTCCGATGTTTCAACCTCGTGAAACGACAGGTCGCCGGTGAATTCGACCTCCGTACCGGCCGGAAGATTCAGAAAACGGATGAACTCGATTACCGTGCCATGCAGGTCCCGTTCCGCTGCGGCGAGATCATTGCGTGCTTTGGCGAGCGCGATGTCTTCCTGCATGACATCCAGGTCCGTGGCCGCGCCGGCTTCGGCAAGATCGGTCAACTCCGCGAGCTTCTGCTCATGAAGGTCGATCTTGCTGATCAGCGCCTCCCGGGCCTTGGTTTGCACGATCACGCTGAGGTAGAAAAAGGCGGACTGGCTCATCGCTTCTTCCTCGGCATACAGAATCTCGGTTGAGCTTCGATCCAAACCGGCCTTGGCCGCCTTGTACTCACTGTAATCCTCGCCGTTATAGAGCGCGGAATAGAGGCGCAGCGATCCGTTGAAATAGTTGTAGGGACCGGTGGTATCCGCGTTCTCGTAGTCGAGCAGGATCTGGTCCTCGAAGGAGACGTTCCCTTCCTCCGGAAGATTGTACCGGTCAATCAGGGCCGGATCGAGGCCGGGGTAGGCGATGTCGAAGGGGATGGTGTCGCCGACATTCACCACCGACTCTTCCGGCAATCCGAACGCGGCGGTACTTTTCTTTTGCCGGGTCTGAGAGACACCGGCGCTCAACTTGGGAAGGATGTCGGCCCGTTCGGTCAGAAAAAAGCCGCGGGCTTCGCGGTTCTTCTCACGGGTCAGCCGGGCGTTCAGGTTCTGGTCCGCCGCCAGCAGCATTGCTTCGGCCATGCTCAGACGAAGGGGCACAACCTCCGCTGACGATTCCGAATCCATCGGGGAAACGATGCCGTCATCGGGCATGACAGGCGCCATGGCCGATGATGCAAAAAGCAGGCCCGCAGCCCACGCTGACATAAAGGATGTTGCGATCATCAATGTTCCAGGAATCGGTGGAGCATGCCGTAACGGGGCAATCCAGTTCAAGAAGGAATCGGGCCTCCGGGGAACGATTTCCGTTTGGAATTTGATCCATTCCAACGTATTCTGACGTCATGCAAACAACAGTTTCTCATCCCGTGGTTATGACAATTGCCGGCTCGGACAGTGGTGGCGGAGCAGGTATTCAGGCCGACCTCCTGACCTTTGCCGCCCATGGAGTCTATGGCGCCTCAGCCATCACCTGCATCACCGCCCAGAATCCCAGCACGGTGGACGGCATCGTACCGATCGATCCGGACATGATCGCGAAACAGATGAAAACGGTCAGCGACGGCTTTCCGGTGACCGCGGCCAAAACGGGGATGCTGTATTCTGCCGAGATTATTCGCGAAGTCGCGGCGGCCGATATCAGCCAGGGTATTCCGGTCCTGGTCGTCGATCCGGTCATGGTGGCGGCATCGGGGGCCCGGCTACTCAAGGCCGACGCCATCAGCGCGATGTGCAACGACCTTCTCCCCCAGGCCCGGGTCATCACCCCGAACCTGCATGAGGCGGAAATCCTCTGCGGTCACGCGATCTCCTCGGTGGATGAGCTGCGCCAGGCGGCGCATGAGATCGGCGACAAGTATGATGTGGCCTGCGTGGCCAAAGGCGGCAACCTCGGGGGAGAGGATGTCGTGGATGTCCTGTATGACGAAGGAGAGGAATCCGTGTTTACCAGCCCGCGGGTCCAGGTTCGGCAGTCCCATGGCGCGGGATGTGCGTTTTCGGCGGCGCTGACCGCCAATCTCGCCCGGGGGATGCTGATGAAGGATGCGGTGGAGGCAGCCAAGTCATACGTCAGCGGAGCTCTTGAGCATGCCCGGGCGATCGGCGACCATTATCCGCTTCACTTCTTCTGGCGCGCCCGGTTGCAGGCAGACTGATTCCGGTTTTTGTGGAGCCGGACCTTCCATCCGACCTCGGCGGCAAGCACCCGGTTCGTCGATTGCTCCCCATCCTCGCCGCGTTGTTCGCCGTCGGCTGCGCTGTCGGCGGGACCTGGAACGGTCCGATGCCGGTCACATTTCTGCTGGGCGCGGTGTGCATCGTTCTGGCCGGCATATTTCTTCCCGGGAACCGAATCGGCACCTTGTGCCTCTATGGCGCAGCGGTGTGTCTCGGCGCCTGGTGGGCGTACCGTGCGGCCCATCCGCCGCCGGATCGGGATCTCGGACGTTGGATGAATCGTGAACAGGAGCATCTCGTCCTCACCGGAGTCATCAGCAGCGATCCCGTCTATCATGCCGGCGAAGATTTTCTCGAAACCGCGTATTGGGATTTTGAGCTGCACATGGAGCGGGTAACCCGGACGCTGGAGCCCCAACCGGTCGAGGGAAGGGTCCGGTGCCGCATTCGTGATACCCAACGAACCCTTGCCCCGGCGTATGGAGATCGGATTCATGTTGAAGGTGTTGTACGCAAAATGGAGTCGACGTTTTCCCGCAAACATCGGCCGCCTTATGCGCTACGGGGCCGGGCCGGCCAGGTGGAGATCGAATCGCAGGGAAACGGCCACGCCCTTACCGCCTGGTGCTATCGCGCCCGTGAAACATGCCTGGGACTCCTGTCCCGCGGCGTCGAGACGTATCCCGATGCCTACCAGCTTGTACGTTCGCTGCTGCTCGGCGATCGCGACCGGTTGCCTGACCGGGTCAAAGAAACGTTCTCACGATCGGGAACACTCCACATTCTTGCCATCTCGGGCACCCATGTCGGCATTCTGCTTATTCTCGTACTGGCCGGGATTCGCGCCGCCGGGGTCAGCCGTCCCCACTGGGTTCTGATCGCGGGGCCGGTGCTGCTTGCCTACAGCATTGCGACCGGAGGTTCGCCCAGCGCCATGCGGGCCTCGATCATGGCGATCTGTTTCCTCGGTGCGGATTTCCTGCGTCGAAAACCGGATGGACCGTCAGCGCTGGGACTGGCCGCCCTGATCATCCTCGGTATGCGTCCGTTGGATATCTTCAACCCCGGGTTCCAGTTATCCTTTGCCGTCGTCACCGGCATCATGCTCGCCGTTCCCAGGCTTCGACGGTCGCTTCCCGGGGTTGAAGCCGACCCGTGGCAGCTTCAACCGGAAACCCTGTGGCTGCGCAGCGGCCGTTCGGTGATGCGCTGGCTGCGTACATTGCTGATCGTCTCGGTTGCAGCCTGGCTGGCTTCGCTGCCGCTCACTGCAGTCTATTTCAACCTCTTCTCCCCGGTGGCGATCCCGGGCAATCTCGTGGTCATCCCGCTGGCCTTCGTCATTCTGTTAACCGGGGTGCTTTCCCTGCTGACCGGGACGTGGTTTCCATGGTTGGGCGTGGTCTTCAACCATGCCAATGTCGTGTTCGCCGGTTTGCTGCTGCAATTCGTGGATCTGCTGAGGCGGATTCCCTTCGGCCATCTGTTTGTCGAGACACCCCCATGGTGGGTGATTCCGGCGTGGTATGGCGGGGTCGCGCTGGTGCTGTTCGGGCGACGCCTCATGCTGCGAACGGCCGGGACGTTGATGCTGGCTGCGCTCCTTGCCGTACCGGCCTACCGCATGTTTCTCTCGCCCGAGGTACGGGTGATCATATTTGGAAGCAGTCGCACGACCTCGGCGGTGATCGACCGGCCGGGCTGGCATGATGTCATGATTGATGCCGGTTCCTATGCGCGCCGACATGATACCCTTCGCTTGCTCCGATCCTTCGGCATCAACCGTGTGGAGGATCTCTACATCAGCCGGCCGGTATCCGATGCCATCGGCGCCGCTCCGGCGATGTCCATCGACCTGGGGATCCGGCGCTGGCACATCACCGAATCGGGTGGGCGATCGCCGACCTATCGGGATAAACTCGACTACGCTGCGTACGCCGGCATTCCCGTTCTGCTCCGCCGACCGGGAACGGAGTATGACCGGTTCGGCCTGCAGTGGGACATCCTGCATCCCGCCGAGGGAGAGTATGCGAATGCCCGGGATTCCTCGCTGGTTCTTCGCATCGGGTTTGAGGGTCAATCCATGCTTTTCTGCGGATATGCCGATGCGGAAGTGGAGCGCGATATGCTTGCACGAGGTGAGCAACCGGCGGCGAGCCTGGTTGTGGCCGGCCGCATGGGCGGGGCGGATGCCTTTTCCGCGCCGTTTCTCGAAGCATCCCGGCCGGATCACATCGTCATGCCGGTGCGGGCCGGATACATCGATGGTGAAACCGCCGCGCCGATGTATGAACGAATGCACAACGCCGGAGCGGTGATCATGGAATCCGATGATGCCTGTATCATCTATTCGCTGCGCGACGGATCATGCACCTGGCGCGAGCGCTGAGCGATCGGGTTCGTAGCGGGCGATCACCGGCGAGCCGGCCAGCCGGTTCAGACCAAGAACCCGGGTCATCGTTTCCATGAACGAGGAGAGGCCTCGGTATTTCAGCATGCGATGAACCACCATGGGGAAGAAGAATTGCCCGGTACGGGCCGCCTGCCGATACCCGCAATCGGCAAAGGCTGAACGGATCTGTTGATGGCGGAATAACGTCCAGGTCCGGGTGTTGGTCTCGAATTTCTTTTTCGCACCGAACAGCATCGGTGCGATTGCATTCAGGCTCTGGCCGGTGGGGTAGTCCACAATCACCGGACCGCGGCTCACCCGGCACAGCTCACGAATCAGCACCGGCCACTGTTCGCAGTGGGTAACCAGCCGGAAGCAGATGACGGCGTCGAACGAGTTGTCGTCGTAGGGCAGGGCGATGACATTCCCGACATCAAACCGGCACGATCCGCAATCCACGAGATCAGCTATCCGGTGGCGGCAGGATGCGGCGCTGCCAATGACCGTCACCTTAAACCCGTCCCGCACCAGGGGGCGGGCAAGCTGGCCATGTCCGCCGCCGACATCCAGCACGGTGCCGGCCCCCGCCGGTTTCAGCAGGTCCAGGGTAATCGATTCCTGAACATCCAGCATCCATTGGCCCGCGGCTCCGGCAAAGCGGGTTGCGTATTCATCGGACGATGTCTCGATATCCGCGGTTTCAGGGTATGGATTGGTTTGATCCGAATCACTCATCGCGAGAAAGACTAGGGGGAGGGTGGGGTATTGAAAAGCCTCTTTTCCATTCTGTATAAAGACTAGATCGGGCTTCCCAACGTGGACTTTCCTCCGTATAACCATGGGCCATTGCGCATATTGCGTATAGAACCATGATGCGACTGGCGCCCTACATTCAAATTGCCCGGCTTGACCACTGGATCAAGAACGTCTTCGTCATACCCGGCGTAGTCCTGGCGCTGTTTTTCTATCCGGATCGGATGGATGCCGGCATGGTCTGGCCGATTCTTCTCGGGTTGTTTGCCACCTGCCTGATTGCCTCCAGCAACTATGTAATCAACGAGATTCTCGATGCGGAACGGGACCGGCACCATCCGGTGAAAAAACACCGGCCGATTCCCAGCGGCAAGGTCCACTACGGCATTGCCTATGCCGAGTGGATCATTCTTGCCGTCATCGGCATCGGCCTCAGCTTCACCATCAGCATGCCCATGGGCATCACCGGATCCCTCCTCTGGATCATGGGAACTCTCTACAACATTCCCCCGGTGCGATTGAAGGACGTGCCGTATGCCGATGTCCTCAGTGAATCCGTCAACAATCCGCTCCGGATGGCGCTAGGCTGGTACGCGGTCGGGTTGACCGTTCCGCCGACGGCTTCCATTCTTCTGGCCTACTGGATGTTCGGCGCCTTTCTGATGGCGACAAAGAGGTTTGCCGAGTACCGGTCGATCAACGATCCGGAGCGGGCGGCCCGGTACCGCAGCTCGTTCCGTTGGTACAACGAAGAGCGACTGCTCGTCAGCATCCTGTTCTACGCATCGCTCTTCGCCATGTTCGCCGCGGTCTTTATTACCCGCTACAAGATCGAGGAAGTGCTGGCGACACCGCTGGTGGCCTATGCCATGGCCTATTATCTCCATCTCGGCTTTAAAGAGAAAAGCCCGGCCCAGTATCCGGAGAGGCTATGGCGTGAAAAAAAGCTCATGCTGCTTTGCCTGGGGGCCTTCCTGCTGTGCGGCGCCCTGCTTTTTGTGAAATTTCCGGCCTTTGAGCAATTCCTGGTTCCGTGGCATACTCCTCCCTCATGAGCCACCAGACCGCCATCGAGTTATCGATCATCATTCCCTGCCTGAATGAAGAACAGACCCTTGCCCGGGCGATCGGCCTGGCCCGGCAGGCCATCGAGGCATCGGGCCTCCACGGGGAAGTCGTGATTGCCGACAATGGGTCTACGGACCGTTCACGGGAGATAGCGGAGGCCGAGGGGGCCAGGGTCGTGCATGCCGCCCGCAAGGGGTATGGATATGCATTGATGGAGGGATTTGCCCGGGCCCAGGGCCGTTACCTGGTTATGGGCGATGCCGATGCCACCTACGATTTCCGGGAGGCCGTGGCCTTTCTCGACGATTTGAAGAACGGGGCGGACCTCGTGATGGGCAGCCGGATCGCCGGCAACATACATAAGGGCTCCATGCCGTTTCTGCACCGCTGGCTGGGCACGCCGGTGCTCAGCAAATTGATCAGCACCTTCTTCGGCCTGAAAATATCCGATTGTAATTGCGGGTTGCGGGCCCTGACGAAGGATGCGTTCAACCGGCTCGGACTGGTATCCGGCGGCATGGAGTTTGCCTCGGAAATGATCGTGAAAGCCGGCCTGTACCGGTTCAAGGTGACGGAACATCCCTGTTCGCTGCATGAGGACATTCGGAATCGGAAACCTCACCTGCGGACATGGCGGGACGGATGGCGGCATCTCCGGTTTATTCTGCTGTTCGCCCCTCACGTCATGTTCACGATCCCCGGTTGGGCGATGATGATCACGGGACTGTTCGCCACCGGGCTGGTGCTCGCGGGTCCGTTCGAAATCAACGGCCGGTTGATCGACTACCACTACCTGTTTTACTCCATCCCCCTGTTGATCCTCGGTTACCAGGCCATCTGGTTTGACCGGGTCGAAGAATACTTTGTCCGGTTCGCCGGCTATTTCCCCGAGGATCTGCGGCGCCAGCATCCCTTCCGGCCATTCCATCTCGAGGTCTGGCTGATCATCGGCGTCATCCTCATCGCCGCAGGCTGCGCGCTGCTGGGTTGGATCGTCCTCAAGTGGATCGCCACAGGCTTCGGCGAGCTTCGACAAATCCGGATCGGGGCCAGCGCCATGCTACTGTTCATCCTCGGCCTTCAGACCGTCATGAACGCGATGATCATCAGCATGATGGACATCAAGGTTCACCGGGACTGATGGGGTATCCCATGAAGTTGGAACCCCGCCGCCCTCAACGGGTCTATATATTCACGCCGATGGTTTTCGCCTGAGTCTTTGCAGAATGCGCTGAATCCATCCTCGATTCGGGGATGAAATCCGAGTTTCAGGGAGGGGCGCGGGAGGTGCTTCCGCTTTCCGAATCGCTTCGCGGACTTCGAGAATGGTTGCCCGAGCGGTCGGCTGATGGGAATCCAGGTGAATCTCCGGCATGATCAGGCTCCTATCTCTCTCAGCCGTTCGACGATCCTGTCGGCACTGGCGGACCAGGACCATGATTCGGCCGCTTCCCGGGCTGCCACGGTTCCCCTGGCTGCAGCCTCCTCGCGGTTGTGAAACACATGACGCATCAACTCGACAAGCTGGTCCTCGTCCGGATCCGCCCACTCGTAACCCTTGTAATAGGGACAGCGGGCTTCGGCGGGGATGAGCTTCCGAACCCCAAGCGGATAGCTGTTACGCTCGTTCATGAACGCCGTTTGACCGCTCCAGTTTGTGGCGATCACGGGTAATCCGCATGCCATGGCTTCCAGAATCGGCATGCCCCAACCCTCGCCGCGAGTCGGGAGGACAAAACAGTCTGCCCCGCGGTACAACGCGCCCATCTGGTAATGAACGATACTGCAGGACTGAAGCAGCACGATCGGCGGGGTATCGCCGGGAAGTCCCAGGTCAAACAGGAATTGCCGCAGGTCGAAGGGTGACGAATTGGAATACTTGATGACCATCGCGACATCCTCGGTGTGGGAGAAGGCCCGGCAAAACGCACGCAGCAGAACCTCCGGCGCCTTCCGTTCGCCCCATTCAAAAACCGAGAGGAAGGTGTAGCGGTCCGAAAAGCGCTCCGACTGAATGCCGGGATGAAAATACCGGACATCGACACCAAGCGGAATCACGTGCAGCGGCCTCGTGACGCCGCTGTTGCGAAATGTCTCAACATTGAAAGAGGACGGCACCCACACTTCGTCCATCTCGTTCGCCTGGTTGACCCATTCCCGGGGAAGGCCGGTCGTTTCCAGCATAGTGAAGCCGATCCGGTAGGAGCCGGCATTTTTGTAAAACAGATCACCCTGCCCGTACAGCACCTGGGGAAGGCGGGAACTCTTGGGCCGGTTCCGCATCTGGTCAATCCGGGGATCGCCGGTTTCCGGTTCATGATAATCGGTACCGTAAATGCAGCAGAGACGGATATCGACTCGCTTGCGATCGAGCTCAACCAGGATATCACGTGCCGACCTTGCATAGCCGCCGGGCTGACTGACCAGGGACTGCCACATCAGGTTATGTTCGTAGGATGACTCAACCTCTTGCTTCCACCGCTCAATAAACTGCTCGCGCGATGTCTCATACACCTCGTCAAAGGCAGTGTTGTTGACCGTGGTGCTCACATGCTCGTGATGGAGCAATGATACCTCCGCGGCACAGAGGACCCGGTATCCGGCCCGGATGGCCCGGTAACAGTAATCGCTGTCTTCATAGTACGATTGATACCGTTCGTCCAATAGCCCAACGACGCGGCGCACATCACGCCGAATATACATACAGGCGCCGACAACACCCTCCACCTCGATCAAACCATGATATTGTCCGATATCCTCTTCACCGGCGGAGAGTTGAAATCCCCGCCAGGTATCGCGCGGCATGTAAGTCCCGAGGTGGCAGGTGATTCCTTGCGGGTTCACCAGACGGCAACCGACGATCCCGTTGGCCTCGTCCCTATTGGCCGTGACCGATAAGACACGCAGCCAGTCATCCTGGAGGACCTCGGTATCATTGTTGAGCAGCAGGACGTCGTGTGTATCCGGAATATGCGCAAGCGCCTGGTTGTTGCCGCGCACGTAACCGACATTGGCATCATTGCTGATCAACTCGATATCAGGCTGGTTTTGCAGCCATTCGCGGGTGCCGTCGGTGGATCCATTGTCCACGACAAGCAACGAAAACGGAATACCCGCGCGATGACGACGGATACTCTCAATGCATGCCCGGGTATACGCGAGTCCGTTCCACGTCAGGATCACGATGGTGACCGGGGCGGATCCGCCGGCCTGGAAGGACGGTACTTGAGAATCTGCTGCAGAAGAGTCGGCGGGATCTTGTGAGGCGGCCATCATATGGGGATGGTTTCAGAGATCCGGATCGAGGCCGGACCTAGATGATCAAACCGCCGCCCTTACCGCCGGATGAGCCGCCCTGGCCGCCAAAGTTGCCGGGAATCACATTGCCGCCGCCCACGTCGCCGGGGGTGACAATACGTCCCGCCTGTTCGCGCTGATAATCCTGGACGCGTTTGATCATTTCGTCGACGGCGAGTTTGACCGCCTCGGGAAACTTGTCGATGGCTTCGGAGAGGGTTTTGACTTCCATCTTCGCCTGGATG
>JAUIHQ010000079.1 GCA_030432155.1 bacterium
GAATGGCTGTGCGTGATGCGTACCGGCAACAAGGCCGGCACGGCCGGGATCAGCTTGAACGCCGGTGGGGATGACATGTTGTCCGCCCGCACCACGGATTACGGCAAGACCTGGGAGTTGCGACGGATGAATGTGCCCGGCGTCAAGCCAAAGCTTTTAAAGATGAGTAACGGGATCATGGTGCTGGCCACCGGACGTCCCGGGAACCGGTTGCTGTTCAGTCTTGATGAGGGTCGGTCATGGCGAAAGGAAACCCTGATCTCACCACTCAACTCCATGATGTCGTCGGGATACTGTGATATCGAAGAAGTCGAGCCCGGTCGCCTTCTCGCGGTATATGATATTGTGAACGGAACCATCGACCGGTTCTGGTTTGGCGGTGTCGAGCGCTACAGCGCGCTGGTCGGACGGTTCATCGACGTGTCGCGCCGTTTTGATTGAGATCATGACCATGAAACACGATCGAATTACAACATACCATGCATCCGGCCTGGACCGGCTTTCCCTTCGGGCCTGGAAGTCGATGTTTGCGGAATTATGGGAATACCGGGAATTGATTCAGCGACTGGTCGCCCGCAACGTGGCCGGGCAATTTCGGCAATCGTTTCTCGGTTATGTATGGATCATTCTTCCTCCGATCGCCACGACAATCGTGTTTACGATGCTCCAGCGGGCGCGAATCATGAACATCGATATGGGCGCATCCGAGATGCCGTATGCGATTTTCGCCCTGTTGGGGGCCACGTTCTGGCAGTTCTTCACCCAGGTGGTGCAGATGGCCACAAACAGTATCAGCGGCGCCGGCGCGCTGGTGACGAAAATCTATTTTCCCCGCGAGGTGCTGGTTTTCAGTGCCATCGGCAATGCGGCGGTCAATGTATCCATTCGTCTCGTTGTGGTTGCCCTCACGTTTCTTCTCCTCGCCTATCCACCTCATCCTGCCTGTCTGTTGTTTCTTCTGCTGATGATTCCCATGATGATGCTGGGTGTTGGCGTCGGCATGCTGATGGCGCCGGTGAACACGATGATGAACGACGTGGGACGAATGATGGAATTTGCCTTTCAGTTCGGCATGTTTCTTGCCCCCACCGTCTATCCGACGCCGGATATCACCCACGCCTCCAGCGCCTGGCAGGTGGGGCTGTACTGGCTTCATCAGATCAACCCGGTATCCCACTATCTGTATGCCCTTCATGAATTGGTTCAGCACGGAACGCTGACCTTCACCCCCGGTCTTCAAGCATCCATCATCCTTTCGGTCACCATGTTTTTCATCGGCTGGCGCTTCTTTCATGCCATCGAACCGCTGCTGGCGGAGAGAGTGTAGGTTGGACTGTAGGTCGTAGACTGTAGACTGTAGATGGTAGTTAAAAAGCGATGAGAGATTACCGAAAGATAAAAGTATGGCAGCTTGGGGATGACCTGACAGTTGAAGTCTACCGTGTCAGCGCTGATTTTCCCCGCGAGGAGACGTATGGCCTTACCAGCCAGTTGCGCCGTGCAGCCTATTCCGTGCCGGCGAATATTTGCGAGGGTGCCTCTCGTTCAGGGAGTAAAGAATTTCTGCAATTCCTGTATATCGCACGGGGTTCGAGCAACGAAACCCAGTACTTCATTCATCTGGCACACCGTCTCGGCTATTTACATGATGATCAATTCGGAAAAATCGAGCAGCAAGCCCAAGAGGTCGGCAAAACATTGACGGGCCTGATCAAAGCGGTCGAAAGAGAAGCCGGCCCCCTGAAAAGAACGGCCGCCCGTATTGTCGCCTGGTTTACTCTGCTGGCCGCAACGATGGCAACCAAGTCAAGTATATCCGTTTAAAGTCAACCGTCTACCGTCTAAGGTCTACCGTCTATGCCTCCCGCCATCATCGTCGACGATGTCTCGAAGAAATTCGCCCGATCCCTGAAGCGGGGGATGATCTACGGGCTGACCGACATGGCTCGTATGGCCTTGATTCCGCGCCATTGGCGATCCGAGGGATTCGATGCCCGGATGCAGGACGAAACATCCCCCATCCCGAATCCCGCACCCCGCATTCCACACCCCGCATCCCGTACCACCCTCCGCCCAACGGAATTCTGGGCTCTCCGCAATGTCTCATTCACGGTGGAGCAGGGGGAAACGCTGGCGCTTCTTGGGGCTAATGGGGCGGGAAAGAGCACGCTTTTTTCCGTCCTGAGTGGAATCTATGCGCCAACCCTGGGCCAGGTTTCCTTCCGGGGCCGGCTGCAGGCGCTGATCGCCCTGGGCGCCGGGTTTCATCCTGCATTGACCGGTCGGGAGAATCTCTATATCAACGCGGCCATTCTCGGTATGCGCGAGAAGGAGGTGAATGCCATCTATGACAGCATTCTCGACTTTGCCGGGATTGGTCCGTTTATTGATGCGCCTATCCGGAATTACAGCTCGGGAATGCTCGTCCGATTGGCGTTCAGCGTCGCCATTCATCTGGATCCTGATGTGCTGCTGATCGACGAAGTCCTTGCGGTCGGTGATGCCGCTTTCCAGATGAAATGTGCAAGATTTACCCGCGAGCTGTCCAATTCAGGGAAGACCATCGTGGTGGTATCCCACAATATGTTGATTATTCAGATGATGTGTCAGCGGGCAATCTGGCTGGAGAAAGGACAAATACGAGCCGAAGGTGATACGCATGTCATCACCCGCGACTACCAAAAGCACATGTTGGCCCAATCTGCGGGCGGCGATCTCAAAACGACAACCTCGAGCCGCTCAACACCGGCCGCGATTTTAGGTACGCGGTGGCTGAACGAGGATGGGGCGCCTTGCGAGAAGCTCGCCTGGGGAAAGCGCCACACGCTGGAAATCGAGGTGGAGGTTCGGGAAGATATCGGGTGTGCCCGCCTGTGGGTTACGATTTCCGCCATCGGCAAAGAAGGCGGTGTCATGGGGGCCAGCATGTATGATGATGGGCATTATGTGAAGCTGTCGAAAGGGCAGCATTGCCTTTCGGTAACCTGGGAGTCCATACCCCTTGCCGATAACAATACGTTTCAGGTAACCGCGGGCATGCGGGATTGGTCGGGTCATGTGGTCCTGTGTGATTCCTACGCATCCCCGCAGTTTGAGATCGAACCGCATGGATCCATGTGTACGCAGGAAACCACGTCCCCCCCTGCCATGCCGACCCAGAGTCCGCTGGTTACCGGTCCATACCGCTGGAATGGCGGTTCCGACACCTTGATCAGAAGTATTCGCGATTACGAATAGATGGAGATAAAACATGAACCGGGAACACGTTCTGACATCATCATCCGGCATCCTTGTTACAGGTGGAACCGGCAGTTTCGGTAAAGCGTTTGTCAAGCAGGTGTTGGAGCGGTATCCGGATATCAAGCGCCTGATCATCTTCAGCCGCGATGAGCTCAAACAGTTTGAAATGGCGCAGGTGTTCTCCCCTGAGCAGTACCGTGGGTTGAGGTATTTCATTGGGGATGTTCGCGACCGGAACCGCCTTCGCCGTGCGCTGAAGGGTGTCGATACCGTCATTCATGCCGCAGCCCTCAAGCAGGTGCCGGCGGCGGAATACAACCCGATGGAATTCATTCACACCAATGTTCTCGGGGCCGAAAATGTCATTGAAGCCTCTATCGACGCCGGGGTGAAGCATGTGATTGCCCTGTCCACCGACAAGGCCGCTGCCCCGATCAATCTTTACGGGGCCACCAAACTTTGTAGCGACAAGCTTTTCGTCGCGGCGAACAAGTATTCAGGAAAGGAGCTCCGCCTGTCGGTCGTGAGGTATGGAAATGTCATGGGTTCGCGAGGTTCGGTGATTCCCTTCTTTCTCGCAAAAGCGGCCTCCGGGGTTTTGCCGATCACTGACTCCACCATGACGCGATTCAACATTTCCCTGCGTGAAGGCGTGGAGATGGTGTTGTGGGCACTTGAGAACGGGCTCGGAGGCGAAATCTTTGTGCCGAAGATCCCATCGTATCGCATTATGGACGTCGCCGAAGCCATCGGGCCTGGATGCCGGAAGGACGTCACGGGCATCCGTCCCGGCGAAAAAATTCATGAAGAAATGATTACCAGCAGCGACAGCATCAACACCGTTGACCTCGGGCCGTACTACGCGATTCTGCCCGCCAATGGCCGTGTCACGGCCGCCACCTATGGCGACCATCGTCCTGCACAGCCGGTGCCGGCCGGGTTTTCTTACAATTCGGGAAACAATCCCGACTTCCTGACCGTGGACCAGATCCGAGACCTTATACGCCAACACGTCGATCCCGCGTTTCAGCCGGTCTGACTGTCAGGCGAACGTGTAAGCGGGCCTCATGCGTCCCCGGACAACCGACCAATCACCAGACGAGAACGATGATACCCTACGGTCGTCAACATATTGACGAAGACGATATTCGTGCAGTGTCGGAAGTTCTTCGGTCGGACTTTCTTACCCAGGGGCCTGCGGTTGAAGCCTTTGAAGCGGCCTTTGCAAAGAAGGTCGGCACCGAATTTGCCGTCGCGGTCAACTCGGGAACGGCCGCGCTTCATGCCTCGATGGTCGCCCTCGGTATTGGACCGGGCGATGAGGTGATCGTTCCGCCCATCACGTTTACTGCGACCGCGAATTGTGTTCTGTTTACAGGCGCGACGCCGGTCTTTGCTGATGTCACCGAAAGCGGCCACATCGATCCCAACGAGGTGGAGCGGCATATCACGACCCGCACAAAGGCGGTCATAGCCGTGGATTATGCCGGTTGGCCCTGTGATTACAGCCGACTCATTCCGGTTTGTGAAGAACACGGTTTGGCCCTGGTGTGCGATGCCTGTCACGCTCTCGGGGCGGTGTGGAACGGTAGACCAGTCGGGGCGATCGGCCGGCTGAATACGTTCAGCTTTCACCCGGTGAAGCATATCGCCACCGGTGAAGGCGGCATGGTCACGACAGATGATGCTGAGCTTGCCGAAGCCATCCGTGAATTCCGAACCCACGGCATCACCAAGGATGCCGTGCGATTCAAGGGCCTGGCGCCCGGCGCCGGAACAAAGCCGAGCGTTTCCTCATCGGCCGACCAACCCATCATGGGTGTAACTGCGGACCCGCTGGTTGAGGTCGGCCCCTGGCACTATGAAATGCAGGCCCTGGGATTTAACTACCGCATGCCGGATTTGAACGCTGCGTTGGGCATCAGCCAGCTCGCCAGGCTCGGGCGGTTTGTTGCCCGCCGCCGGGACATCGCTTCGCGGTACGGGCAAGGTTTGGCGGGTTTGTCGTCCGTGACGCTACCCCCTTCGGATCTGACCCCCCGCACCCCAAACCCCGCATCCCGCATCCCGCCACCCGCCTCCCGACACGCCTTCCACCTTTACCCCCTCAGGATCGACTTTCCCGCAATAGGAAAGAAAAGGGCACGGGTGATGCAGGAGCTTCGAGATCTCGGCATTGGCACCCAGGTTCACTATATTCCGGTTTGCCTGCAACCGTATTACCAGGATTGTCTTGGTCTGAAACCCGGCATGTATCCGCGGGCGGAAGCATTCTTTGCCGGGCAACTTTCCATCCCCATGTTCCCGGCAATGTCGGACTCGGATGTTGAAACCGTGATCAGGGGGTTGCATCAAATCCTCGGATCGGGAAAGAAAGGCCCTTCATGACAAGCGGAGTTGCCGTGATTGTACCCTGTCGCGTGGAATCGTCGCGCCTTCCCAACAAGGCGTTGGTTCCCTTGGACGGTATACCCGCCATCGAGCGGTGTCTTCACAACTGCCTGCGTATACCCGGAATCGGACGGGTTATCCTTGCCACGACGGAAGCGCCGGCCGACGATCCCCTTGAGGATCATCTGCTGGATGGAGCGGTCGATTTCTGGCGCGGGAGCACGGATGACGTGATTCTGCGGTTTCTCGGGGCCTGTGATGCGTACAACCTTCACACCGTGATCCGGATCACCGGCGATTGCCCGGCGGCATCGTGGGAGATTGCCGATCTGCTCTTGCGTGAGCATATCTCGCACGGCGCGGATTGCACGATGGTGAAGACATGTGCGGTTGGAACATCCGGTGATGTATTCTCCGTGGATTGCCTTCGCAGGATTCACCGCCATTTTGGGCAGGCGCTGTATTCCGAATACATGTCGTGGTATTTCACATCCAATCCGGATGTCTTCACCATTCGCACGGTCGAACTTCCGGCATCATGGGTCCGGGATTACCGGTTGACCCTCGACTACGACGAGGATGCGGAGATGTTCAGTCGGCTCTTCCGGCGATTACGTGAAGAGGGCTGGGCGGCTGATATTGATAATGTTTTCCGCATACTTGATCGAGAGCCATCGATCCCGGCGCTCAACGCGAAGCTTCCGCTGAAGTATCGAGACGACACCGAATTGATCAGGAACTTGCGGGCGGCCACCACCATCAAGGGAGATTTCGTATGAACCGACAGATGACGATTGCGGGCCGAACATGCGGGCCCGGATGCCTGCCGCTTATGCTGGCCGAGGAGGGGCAGGCCAACCAGGGAGACCATGATCTGGCCCTTCACATGATCGACGTAGCCTCGGATGCGGGGGCGGACATCATCGAGTTTCAGCTTGGTTTCGCCGATGACCTGTACGTGCCGGATGATCCCGGCCATGCCCTCTACAAGACACGTGAGTTCACTCCTCAACAGATTGCGACGCTTGTTTCAAGGGCGCACGATCGCGGCATCGGGTTTCAGGCGGCCTGTCTTTCCCCGGCCCTGGTGCCGGTTTGTACGGAGGCCGGTACGGATGCCTTCTGCGTGAATGCCATGGATATCGACAACCCGGCCATGCTTGATGCGGTTTGCCTTTCGGGCCGGCCATTCTGGCTGGCCACGCTGATGTCGACTCTTTCCGATGTCGATTGGGCCGTCGACTATGTGAAGAAATCCGGGAACCCGAATTTCGGTGTCCTCCATGGACAACATGTCATGTCGGCCGAACCAGGAACCGATATGCCGCCGGAAGTGATGCAGCTCGACTGCATCCCGATGTTTGCCGATCGCTATGATGTGCCGGTTGGATACATCGATCACACTCCGGTAGCCGAGACGCCGGCTCTCGCCGTAATGAAGGGGGCCGTGCTGGTCTGCAAACACATTGCACCGTCCGAGGCCTGGCGCGGTCCGGACTGGGCCGTGGCCCTCCCGCCGGAAGAATGGAAGAGGGCCCGCCGCCTGTTCGATCGTGCTGCCCGCATGGGGGGGGCAACCAAGGAGGTGGGCGAGCTGGAAGCGGCTGACCAGCCAATCCATCGCCGGAGCCTTCGCGCTGCGAGGGATCTGGCCCCGGGTGAGATCCTGGAAGCTTCCGACCTTGTCGCCTTGAGGCCGGGCGGCGGGTTGAGTCCCCGTTTTGCCGATCGGCTTGTTGGAAGGAAGACGAAGCGCAACCATTCCCGCCATGAAATGATCATGCTGGACGATGTGGAGGAATAAACGATGGATCTTGGGTTGAAGAAGAAAAGGGCGATTGTACTCGCCGGTACAGCCGGGCTCGGGCTTGGTGTCGCCAGGACATTGACCGAAGAAGGATGCCGGGTCGCCATTTGCGGGCGTGATGAAGCAAGGCTTGCGGATGCACTGGAATCGCTTCGCTCGATTGGCGGTGAGCCGGCGTTTGGGTTGGCTGCGGATGTCAGCGATGCCGGATCGCTGTGTTCATTCATGACCGAGGCCATTCATGTGCTTGGAGGTGCGGATATCCTTGTCGCCAATGCGGGTGGTCCGCCGCCGGGCCGTATGATCGATATGCCGGATGATGCGTTCATGAAGGCGCACGATCTGTCGTTCATGAGTGTCGTTCGGGCCTGCCGGGCAGTCGTACCCATCATGGAGGCACAGGGAAGCGGGCGAATCATTGCCCTCACCAGTACCAGCGTGAAGGTGGCGCTTGAAAACCTCGGCTTGTCGAATATTTATCGCAGCGCGGTCGCCGGCTATATCAAGACACTGGCGATTGAAACAGGCCGTTCGGGCATCCGTGCTCATACCGTCATGACTGGTCCTTTCGTGACCGACCGTACAACCCAACTGGGGACGGCTGCCTGCGAACGAGAGGGAATCTCAATGGATGAATGGCTTACACGCGCGGCCGCAGGCACACTTGTCGGCCGGTTCGGTGATCCGGCGGAGATGGGCGCGCTGGTGGCCTTTCTGGCTGGAGACCGGGCCGCATTTATGACCGGGACCTGCATCGCGATTGACGGCGGAGCACTGCGCACGGTTTCGTGACGTCTTTGTATAAAACGGCGGCCTGATTCATGAATGTTCAACTCAACAATATACAGAAGTCAGATGTCGATCTCGTTGCTCGGTTGGTCGCGAAGCAAGTTGGCTTCTTTTCGGTTGAACCGCAGGACCCAGTGCGGTTTCGCGACCCGATTGCATCGACTCTGTACCGCGTCAGGTCATGTTTCGCACGATTGAAGAACAAGTACTACCATTGCGATGGTTCTCCAGTCTTCTCGCCCGGGCACACAGGCCAGTATGCGATATTTCTATATTATCTTTCGCACACGCTCCGGCATGAGACAGATGATGTGGAGGCGGCGTCGGGCGTCTACGCCTTGAACAAGATGCTGCATAATGTCGACTTGTATTTCGAGGTGAGCCTGCCCGAGGTTTTCTATCTGGATCACCCGCTGGGAACGGTTATCGGCCGAGGTACATTCGCGAATTATTTCCAGTTTCGGCAGAACTGCACCGTTGGAAATAACCACGGGATCTTTCCCAGGTTCGGAACGAATGTACAGATGTGGTCCGGCGTCACAGTGGTCGGAAACTGTACGATCGGTAACCATGTGACCTTGTCGGCGGGAACGTATGTAAAAGATCAGGACATACCGGACTACAGCCTCGTGTTCGGCCGCAGCCCCGATCTGATTATCAAGAAACGCGAACCGGCGAAGGCCATGACCAGCAACTATTTCATCATGGGTGATGCTTGAATTCGCTTGTGTTCATCTCGTCGATGTTCCGGTCGGGGACAACGCTCATCGCACGGATGCTGAACGTACATCCGGAGGTTGTGTGTGCGAGTGATCCGATGCGGCCCCTGGTGAACAGCTTTCGCTACGATATGGCTGACGATTCGTACCGGGCTGCCCACCGCCGGTTTGATCCTCTCGATGACTATTTCATTGAACATGCTCGTCTGCTTGAGACGATTCTGTCTGCAGATCTATCCTGCCGCATCGGATGCCCCGCGGAGGAGCTGGTATCAACCGTTCAGGCGCGGGCTGAAATGTTTTCGGGTTTGTATGCGCGAGAACTGTCAGCCGCAGGGAGTTTCAAGGATTATGCCGGCGCGGTCACGACCTTCCTGTCGGTGATAGAAGCATGTTACGGGGCGGGTCGCGACCCGCGGGTAACCGCATTCAAGGAGGTATGGTCGACCGAATTCTATCCCGCACTGCGCCGCTCCTTTCCCGGCGCCAAATGTATGGTCATCATGAGGGATCCCCGCTCGGTCGTTGCATCCAAGATAGCCACCGGCGAGCCGTATCCACACCTGTTCATGGGCCGTCAATGGCGGAAGCTGGCCTGCCTGGCTGATTATGTTGCCGCCGCCTTTCCGGACGATGTACTGCTGTTCCGGTATGAAGATTTTGTCAGGGAGCCGGAGGAATACGTGCGGCGTATCTGCGGCTGGATGGGGGTTGACTTTACGCAGGATCTTCTGGACGGCAACCGCTATCGGGACGGGTGGAATCAACCGTGGGTTCAGAACACAAGTTATAGCGGTGCCGGCGCGAAGCGCATCAATGCCGGAACGATGGACAAGTGGAAGTCGGTTCTTACCCGGGAGGACATCGCCTCGATTGAGTTGTTTACCCATGACTGGATGATGCGGTTCGGGTACGAGCCGGTGTATACGCCGGAAGAACTTCTGGCCCTTGACCCCGGCTTATACCGGCGTTTCGAACTCGATGAACTTGCCGGATGGATACGACCGTATGCACGGGATGCGGATCCTGTCGCTCTGGCCGGCGAGGTTAGGGTCGAGAAGCTCCGGCTCTCGGCGAACGTTGACGCATGGCCTGCCCGGGACCGGATGTCCGTTCACAAGGCGTGGTGGTAGGTGCATGAGCATGGCGTATGATATCGTTAAGGCGCTTGCCCCGCTCTCCCGGCAGTTCGCTTCACCGGACTATGACCGGGCTGTTTCCTTTCTGTGTGAAAAGCTGCCGTTTGAGGTACACGTGTATGGGCGGGAGCAAAATCACAACGGCTGGATGATTCCTCCGAAATACAGAGTCACCAGGGCGACAATTGTCCGAAACGGGCGTGTCTTGTACGACGGCCTGGATCACCCTCTCGGGGTTCCCTGCCACGTTGCTCCTTTTAGCGGTACGGTTGATCTGGAAACCCTCAAACACCATCTCTGGTTTGATCACCGGTCGCCGGATTCAATTCCTTATCACTTCCGTTATTCCTATCGGCCGTGGGAGCGGGACTGGGGATTCTGCGTAACCAAACAATGGCTGGATACGCTTGAAGAGGGGGCGTATGAGGTTCAGATCGAGACGGAGGAGGGTGAGCCGGAACTCAAGATTCTCGATTTTGCCGTGGAAGGCACGTCAGGTATGGAGTTCGTTTTTATCGCTCATCTCGATCACCCCGGTATGGCCAATGACGACCTTGCAGGCTGTGCGGTAGGGGTTGAAGTCTTTCAACGCCTGCGAGAACGACGGACACGTCATGCCTACCGGTTGCTTCTGGTGCAGGAAGTGATCGGCAGCGAGATTCACCTGCACGCCAGGGGCGGACGCGGCAACATGACGGAAGGACTTTTTCTTGAGATGCTCGGTGTAGATGTGCCGATTGCCATCCAGCGGGCTCATACATCGCCCACCGCCATGGAGTGTGCGCTCAAGGATTCGGCCGATGCCCTGGGCATCGATTATCATGAGGTCGCGTTTCGCGAGTCGGCCAAGAACGATGAAATTGTATTGGAGGCGTACGGAGTGCCGACAGCAGCCATTTGCAGGTTTCCCTATCCCGAGTACCACAGCAGCAGGGATAACCTCTCGATCATCCGTCCGTCACGACTTGACGAATCGGTTCGGCTGGTCGAGTCCGTGATCGATTGGCATGAAAAAGACCGGTACATCCGTCGACGCTTCAAAGGTGTGCTCTGCCTTTCCAATCCTGATATCGACCTCTATGTTGACCCCGGCCAGCCGGCCTTCGGTGATGCGCGTCGTAATGTCGCTATGCACAAGCTGATGGAAAACATGTCTCTGCTGACCGGCATGTCATCCGTCCGGGTGCTGTGCCGGACGTACGGCCTCGATTTCGATTCGACCGTCGACTATCTCAAGCGATGGGAGAGCAAAGGGTTCATCGAACTTGTCTGACCCGGGTTTGACGATTGGGACCATCGATGATCATTCGCGCAGATGCATCAACCTCCATCGGCACCGGCCACATCATGCGAATGCTTGCCCTCGGCGAGGCATGGAAGGATGCAAGAGCGTACAAAGGGGGGGGGGTGCGATTCGTCTGCTCAAGTCTCCCGCCCGGTCTTGAGGCACGATTGCGGAAAGATTCCTTTGAGGTTTCGCGAATAGAAGCTGCGCCGGGTAGCGGAGAGGATCTCCGACAGACGCTTGAGATCGCCAAAGTGTGCACGGCAGGCACGGATCCATGGATTGTTCTTGATGGTTATTCGTTTGCAGCGTCCTATCAGAAAGCGATTCGCTGCGCCGGGTACCGGCTCCTGGTCGTCGATGATTATTGTCATCTTCCGGACTACGACTTTGATGTTCTCCTCAATCAGAATATCGGGGCGGAAGACTACCGGTACAAGGGTGGGCGATTATCGGATCAATTGCTGGGGCCCGGGTATGCGCTCCTCCGCCGTGAATTTCGTGAGTCGATGGTAAACCCGGGTGCGAAGGATGCGGATGTCGGAAGCGTGCCGTTGACGGTTCAACGTGTGCTGGTCACCATGGGCGGAGCCGATGCACATAATATGAGCAGGCTCGTACTGGAGACCCTGCTGACCATCCCGGATACGACATTCGAGATCAGGGTCGTGGTGGGGGCGGCCAACCCTCATGTTGAGGATCTGTACGCGATGGCTGCGGGGAGTCCGGGACGCATAGATGTACTCAAGGATGTTCGTGACATGCCTGCGCTTATGCGGTGGGCGGATATCGCGATTACCGCGGCAGGCAGTACCTGCTGGGAGCTTTTGGCGCTTCGGGTGCCGTTGCTTGTGGTTATCTTGGCGGAGAACCAGCAGCGGATCGCCTGCAAACTTGATGAGTGGAACATTGCGGCCAATCTGGGGTGGTGGCATGAATGGAATGACCACAAGGTTCAGGAGACTTTTTTGTCGGTGTCGGCTAGCCGACAGCGGCGGTTGAACATGATGGAGCGGGGCCGTGAGCTGGTGGACGGTCGTGGGGCGGTCAGAGTATGTCGGATGATGGACGCACAGGGCATCCGATTACGTCCGGCGCGAGCAGACGATGCAGGCATGTTGTGGACGTGGGCGAATGACCCGATGACCCGCGATATGTCCTTCAACCGTGATCCCATCCCCTGGGAGCAGCATCGCAATTGGTTTGACGGGAAAATGCAGAATGCGAGTTCGCGCATCTACATTGCTGAACGGGACCGGCCTGTCGGGGTGGTCCGCTTCGACGCCCACGCAGACGGATATGCGGTGATCTCGTTGGCGGTTGCACCCGATGCCCGGGGCTTCGGGTATGGCACCCGGATCATCCGTCTGGGTATG
>JAUIHQ010000080.1 GCA_030432155.1 bacterium
CCCCGTGGCGGTATGCCAAGCACGATCGCGGTGTATTCCTTTTCAATACACCGGTCCCGGAATTGATCGATCATGGCGTTCAGCATTGCTTCGGACCGGGCAAAGACCAGGCATCCCGATGTTTCCCGGTCCAGCCGGTGAACAGCCAGGACTTGACCATACCGCTTCCCGAGTTTCGCTTCCAAGCTGCCCGGACTGTCGTTGCTGAGTATGCCCGCCGGCTTGTCAGCCACGAGGATGTCGTCATCTTCATACAGGACAAGGTCCCGTTTGGACGCGGGATCCTGTTTGCGTTCCGGTGTGGGACGTTGTGCGGTTTCCACGAGGTCGCCCGCCTCCAGCCGGTACTTGGCAATCCAGATCCGCCGCCCGTTCACAAGTACGATGCGGTCATCAAGCATCCGCTTCGCCTCGCGGCCCGAGATCCTGAGTTTGCGCACGAGAAATTCACTGAGGCGTATGCCTTTTTCCGGGTTGGCCACCCGTAGGGCGGAAGGTTGATTCATGACCTTTCTTCTTTCCGCTGTCCGCGGAGTCGCCGGTGGACCAGGAGGAGCCATCCGATGCCGAGCAGGACGGAAACCGCCGGCTCGGGAATCGGGGTGAGACTGCTGATCACGCCCGCTGACCCGCCGAAGTTGAAGTTCTGGGGAGGATTGGGTGGTTCAAATCCGGCCATGGCCTGCACAAGCTCCGAGTTCCCGTAAAGATTCGTGAGGGTGGAGCCGGGCACGATGCCGTTGGCAAAATCATCCGACGGTGCGGTCCAGGTCCGGACGAAATACAAGCCCCCGGCGATGGTGTCGGTATACGTGCCTCCGATCACCCGTCCATAGTGCGATGTCGATCCGGCGGTACCGGGCAGGTTTGCGCCAATGTAACTCCAGGCCACCGCCTGGTCGTCTCCGGTTGTACCGGTCCCGAAATACTGGGCGGGATCGATGGTATCGTCCGCACCGGCGTAGATGAGCTGGACGAACGCGCTGACCGCATTCGAACCCTTGATGCCGAACAGCGGAGTTGTGCCGTCGGCATAGTACGCGAGGTTGGTGGACGTGTTGAACCAGCTCAGGTCCGCGCGGGCCTGCCGGGTGGAGAGATGTGCGGATATCCCGATGAAAACGACTGCGGTCAGGATGACATGCAAGGCTCTGGTCATCACGTATTCCCGGCTGTCCCGGGCTCGAAGCCCCGGCCGCCCGGCGTCTTGCCTCGATCCATCAGGGCGACGCGTACGGTTTGGATTCCACCCAGTCGAAACCCGACCCGGCATGCCGGTACCAGAAGCCCTGTCCCACGGTGAGAACATTGGTGGCCGCATTACCGGTTGCGAGCTCGATCCAGGAGTTGTCGAAGTAGTAGTAGAGAGTGATGAACTGCTGGGCATCGGCATCCCAGAGATACAGGGCATCCGCGGATTCCGGCGTTTCCCCGGCAACCGCGCCGGACCCGAGCGTCAGGTCGTTGACCGCGCGGGGGGCGGAGTAGGGGTAGGACAGAAGCTGAAGCCCGGGGAATACCCGGTTGGTGACCACGGGATCGGTGATGACATCGCCGAAGACAACCACGTTGTTGGTGATGTACTGGTTGTTCTTCACCCAGAAACCGGATCCGGACACGATCGGGTTCGTGGCGACAAGCTCGGTGTCGGTATCCACCCAGTAAGTCGTGCTGCCATCGGTGTAGTAATACGCGGTCTTGTAGGTCTGGGAATCCACGTCAAAGAAGTAGGCCATGTCCGCACTGCCCGGATCGAAACCCGGCGTCAACTGACCTTCGAGAACATCGTTAATATCCCGGCTCGGTTGCTCGTAGGGAAGCGCCGCGAGCACCATGCCCTGGGAGGGAAGGGGAATCCGCTGGAAACCCATCATGTTGACCGAGTAGACCGGCCCGGTCTGGGCCATGGCGGTTGAGGCTAACCATACAGCCCCCAGTGCCGCAGACGCGGTTATCAAACATCGCTTGTTCAACATCATGTCCGTCCTTCGTAAAGTGTCCTGTCCCCTCTCGGTAATGCCATCATAATGTACCGGCCGGCCTGTGCCTGTAAAGGGCCATTCTGGTCCGCACCGGCAACCGAGGCTTGTATCTGGGCAGGAACTCTCTATCCTGTCAGGCTTTTCAGTTCACAGGGAATTCGCCAGCCGGCGACAAATCGGGAAAGCAGTCATGGATGTCATCGAAAAAGGGTCGGAAGAATGGTTCCTCGAAGCAGTCGAATCGGAGCAAATGCCTGCCGATGAACTGGTAAAGCATGTCAGGGATCTGTTTGCCCATGGTCATATCGCGGATGGAGAGTCCCGGGGGGACATGTTGCAGCAGGCGCTGGCGGAACGGGAGATGTCCGATAAAGCCCTGCAGGTCATGGTCATGCGAATGAAGCACGCCCCGGCCGGATCCGACCTTAAGGGATGGCGCCAGCAGGCGCTGAAATTGATCGGTGCGGATTGGGAACGGAAAACCCTGCTTGAGCAGGCCGGATTTGAGGAAGGGTTACCCGTTCCGGAGTGCGGACGCCGCCTGGAACTGCTGTTGCAGCTTCATGAGGGCACGGTGGTTCTCGACAAGACCTGGGGACTTGGGATCGTCGGCAGCACGGACTATTTCTACAAGAAGGTCGATATCCGGTTTGAGCGCAAGCCCAACCACCAGCTCTCGCTCGCGTATGCCGCGGAGACGCTGGAAATCCTCAGCGAAGATCACCTTCTGAGCTGGAAGCATCACCGGCCCGAGGAGCTTCGGGAAAAGATTGAAAAGGAACCGGGCCAGGTGGTGAAGATGGCCATCCGTTCCTTCGGCCCGCTGCCTACCCCGGTGCTCCAGGAACGGCTGTCGCCCGACGTCATCCCCGAGAAGGACTGGAAAAAATTCTGGGACGGCGCCCGCAAGGCGCTGAAAAAGGATCCGTCGGTCATTTTTCCCTCCAACCGGAAGGACCCGGTGCAGCTTCTGGAAGGCGACACCTCCCAGGACGACTACCTTTTTGACCAGATCGGCAACGAACGGAATATGGAGCTTCTCGCCGACCTGTTTGAACAGGCGCTGGAGGAGTCGGCGGGCAAAGAGCAGGATGAGCATCGGCGCGGTATTCTGCGCGATCGTCTTGCATTTGTTGTCAAAGGCGCCTGGCCCAAACATCCCGAACTGATCATCCGCTGCAAGCTCGCCGCCCGTGACATGGGAGCGGATAGCGAAGAGGACGAATCGCTGAAGGCCATAGACCGGTATTTCGATCCCGACACCTTCATGCTCACCCTCAAGAGACTGCCGGTCCGCCTGGCCCAGCCCTTCCTCACCCGGCTTCAGGAACACGATGCGGAACGATTGGTTCAATTGCTCCACGAGCTGATGCCGGCCATGGATATCACCTCGTTGAATGAGAGCGTGACCTTTGTGACCCGGACCGCCGGAGAGGACGTGGTGGCCGCCCGGTTCCGCGATATTTTTGAAACCCGCGCACCCAATGTCGAGGTATTGAGCTGGGTTGCCCGAAACATGGAAAAGATCGAGGAATGGCGCCTTGCCCCCTTCAGCCTCGCCGTTCAGTTCATGCTTGATGAGCTGGACAAGGAATACGCCGGCGATCAGTTGCGGGCCCAGAACCAGATTCGCGAACGATTTGAACGCATGGATTGGGTCAAGCCGGTCATGGACCGATTCGACGCGGAGAAGCGCCGTAACTTTATCCTGCGTATCCGGAATTCCGGGGCGTGGGCGCATCTCGACAAGCAGTCGCTTCTTGCGCGCATCGTTAAGGCCTATCCCGAAATGGAGCGGGTGTTGGCGGACCGGAAGGGCCAGAAGGAAGAGGTAAAGCCGAAAGGCAAACTCACGTCGAACCGCAGCTACGAGGAACGGCGCCGCCAGCTCAAGAATATCGTCGAAATCGAAATCCCGAAAGTGGCCAAGGATATCGCCCGCGCCCGTGAGTATGGCGATTTGCGTGAGAATTTCGAATTCAAGGCGGCCAAGGATGCCCAGGCGCTTCTGTTCCGCCGCCGGGATGAAATCACCGATGCGCTTGCCGAGGTGACCCCCACCGATTTCCGTGGTGCGAGAACGGACATCGTGGGTCAGGGCACCACGGTGTCCATTCGCTATGCCGATGGCCGCGAGGAACGGTTTCATATTCTCGGGGAGTGGGATGGCGATGTCGACCGCGGCATCCTGTCCAGCAATTCCCGGATGGCCCAGTCGTTGATCGGAGCCGGTTCCGGCGACTCGTTGACCGTTCCGACGGAAACCGGGGAGGAAACGGTTACGATTGCCGGAATCCAGCCTCTTCCCGATGATATTCGCAACTGGATTGAACAGACCGATATCGGATGATTGCTTCCGGCTGACCGGCTATTCCCGTCATGCATGAGATTCTTCAACAGTTCCTGCAGCGCGATGCCGGTCCGGTCGTGCAGTTTCTGAAGTATGCCATTGCCGGGGGTGTGGCCACGGCAGTCGATATCGCGGTATTCTACCTGATGGCCTGGCGGATTCTGCCGGCGTTGCGGGATAACGACCCCGTGGTTCGCATGCTGAAACTCGGGGTGAAACCGGTCACCGAGGATCAGCGGTCACGCCGTTTCGTGATCATCACCGCAGTGGCCTTTCTATTTTCCAATCTTACCGCGTACCTGCTCAACATCGTGTGGGTGTTCGAGCCGGGACGGTACGCGTGGTGGATGGAAATGGCCCTGTTCTACGCGGTATCGGGTATTTCCATCGTCATCGGAACGTTCATCGGCTGGTTGATGATCCGGGGCATGCACCTCAGCACCACCGCGTCGTACATCGGCAAGCTTCTCGCCGCGCTGATGATCAATTACGTCTGCCGCAAGTTTCTGATCTTCCAGGGGTGATCAGGATTTCAGACGCTGTTGAAGTGCGGTGAAGCGGGTATGTGTATCGTTGCGCCCCACCGCGATCGAGAATGCCTTCTGCGTTCCCACCAGGATCACCAGCTTCCGGCCCCGGGTAATCGCGGTGTAGATCAGGTTCCGTTGGAGCATGACGTAGTGCTGGGTGTGCACGGGAATGACCACGCACGGATACTCGCTGCCCTGGCTCTTGTGAATGGTGACAGCGTAGGACGGCATCAACTCGTCGAGCTCATGAAAACTGTAGGTCACGGTACGGTTCCCGAAACGAACCGCACATTCCTCGCCATCGGTGTCGAGGGAAGCGATCATGCCGATGTCGCCGTTAAACACATCTTTGTCGTAATCGTTCTCAATCTGCATGACTTTGTCGCCGACACAGAAACGCACCCCGTACCGCTCCACGCCCGGCGCGCCGGGATTCAATGCATCCTGCATGACGGTGTTGATGTGGCGTGTGCCGATTTCGCCGCGCTGCATGGGGGACAGCACCTGGATGTCGCGCAGGGGATGGAGCCCGGTTTTCTCCGGGATGGAATGACGGACCATCTGGACGATCCGCTCGGGAATCCTGGCCGGGTCGTCCTCGTGAATGAAAAAGAAATCGTCCTCGGCGGCATCGGTTCCGCCCTCCGGGATCTCGTCCCGGTTGATTGCATGGGCCGCGGTCACAATCAGGCGGCGGGCGGCCTGACGGAAAATGGTGTCGAGACGGCAGACCGGGCAGACGTCGGCCTGGATCATATCCCGGAGAACACTGCCCGGCCCGACCGACGGCAGTTGATCGACATCGCCGACAAAGATCAGGGACGCATGACCGGGTATCGAACGCACCAGTGAGTGGGCGAGCGGAAGATCCAGCATGCTGGCTTCATCGACAATGAAGACATCGCCGGTGAGCGGACTGCGCGGTCCCCGCTTGAAGTTCCCGGTGGCCGGATCCACTTCCAGCATGCGGTGGATGGTGGCGGCCGGTTCACCCGTGGTTTCGTTCAGGCGCTTGGCCGCACGTCCGGTCGGCGCACAGAGCACAACCGAAAGCTGTTTGGCCTTGAGGACGCGGATGATTGCATTGACCAGGGTGGTTTTCCCGACGCCGGGCCCGCCGGTGATGACCATCAGGCCCGAGCGGAGAGCGGTTCCCAGCGCTTCCTTCTGCCGGTCGGCAAGGGTTAGACCGATCTTCTCCTCCACCCAGGGAATTGCCTTTGCAAGATCGATGGCGGGGCAGGGGGACGGCCGGTGGGCCATGGTCTTCAACATGCCGGCCAGTTCCACTTCCCGCATGTAGAGCGGGGTGAGGTAGAGAAGCGGCTGGCCGGCGGTATCCTCGTCACGTGTCAATCGTCCTTCCAGCAGGCCGTGTTCGATCGCCCGCCCGATGATCGTCTCGTCAATTTCAAGGATCGCCGTCGCCTTCTCCACCAGCAGCTCCGGCGGGCAGGCGCAATGTCCGGCCAGGGTGCATTCCTGCAGGACATGCTCCACGCCGGCCCGGGCCCGAACATCGCTGGTCTTCTCGATCCCCAGTTTGGCTGCAATCATGTCCGCGGTTTTAAAGCCGATGCCCCGGATGTCCCGGGCCAGGCAGTAGGGATCGTCCCGGACCTTCGCAATGGCCTGCTCCCCGTAGGTTTTATAGATGCGGAATGCCCGTGCCGTGCCGGCGCCGTTGGACAGCAGGAACGTCATGATCGAACGTATGGAACGTGCTTCGTTCCATCCCTCCTTGATCAGCAGGCGGCGGACCCGCCCGATACCGTCCACCTCCTCGAGCCGGGCCGATTCCTTGTCGATGATGTCAAAGATGTCTTTGCCGAAAGTCTTAACCAGCTTGGCGGCATAAACCGGGCCGATGCCCTTGATCAGGCCCGAGCCGAGAAACTTCTCGATTCCCTCGATCGAGTCGGGAGGCGAGACCTTCAGGTCCGCCGCCGCAAACTGGGGGCCGTGATCCCGGTTGACGACCCATTCCCCGCGGGCCCGGATGAATTCCCCGGGCACAATATGGGGAATGTGGCCGACCACGGTGGAAAGGCCGCTCCGTCCATCGGCCTTGACCCGCAGAACCGTAAAGCCGGTTTCCTCATTGTGATAGGTAACCCGCTCGACGGTTCCGCCGAGGGTATCTTTCTCTGCCGGTGTTGAACGGGACTGCTGCATGCGCCGCAAACCATAGCGTTTTACCGCCTCGGCGGTCCAATTTTGATTTTCAAGACCGGTTCCGCCCGATAGTATCGAATCCTCGTACATGCAACCTTCCGCGTATATTCGACGGTTGGCGTCCGCCGCACGCACCGATGTGGGACGATGCCGGACCGAAAACCAGGATGCGTTTCTGACGCTCCCGGACCACGGGGTCTTCTGCGTGGCCGACGGAATCGGCGGTGCGCTGCGCGGAGCCGAAGCGAGCCGGGCCGCCGTCCGGTATTTACGTCGCGCGTTTACCACACCCCCGGAAGACAAGCCGGTTGGCCATACCCTCGAAGCACGGAAAGAGCGGGCGGTGGAGGCGGTCAACCGGGCCAGTGAAATCATCTGCTCGACCTCCCGGGAAGCGGGCATCCGCGGGTCCGGCACCACCGCGGTCATTCTGCTGCTGGATGAGTTTGAGCATCGCGGGACGGTGCTGCATGCCGGGGACAGCCGGGCGTACCGGTACCGGACCGGACGGCTGGAGATCCTGACCCGCGACCACAACCTCGCCACCGAAGCCGGTATCCCGCATGAACAGCAGGAGCACCATCCGATGCATCACGTCATCACCCGCGCGGTGGGGGTCCGGGAAAGGGTTCACCTTGAGGAACGGATGGTGGAAGCCCGGAAGCACGATGTGTTCATGCTCGCGTCCGACGGGCTCCACCGTATGATGTCGGACAAGTCGATGGAAGTGATCTTTCAGATGGTCGGGGTGCATGATCTGCACCGGCTGGCCACCGCACTGGTTGACGAAGCGAACCGCGCCGGCGGCGAGGACAACATCACCCTCGTCCTCGCCCGGGTTGACGGTATCGATCGGGTTCCGACCCAGGAATCCGGCGCCGGAGGCTGGGCTTCCCGCCTCATGGCCATGCTCTCCTCCGAGCGCTGAGCGGCGTTCATCAAGAAGCGGTGCGCTCCGCGCCTCGAAAGGTAGGGCGGTGGACCTGACTCAGCGGATGGTTGGGTCTTGGATCTTCAGCGTAGATCCGTCCGATCCTGGCCTTGCTTTGTCGAAACAACGAAACCCCGTTGACCTACACATTAAATTGTGTGACTATATGTGTGGAGATAACGATCATGGCAACCAACCTGCAGATTGACGACAAGCTCATCACACGAGCCGTTAAGCTCGGACGGCACCGGACGAAAAAGGCAGCCGTCACGCAGGCGCTGACGGACTACATTCATCACATGGAACAGGAAAATATGCTGTCGATGTTCGGCTCGATCGACTACTCGAAAGGATATGACTACAAGAAGCAGAGATCCCGGGCATGAGGGTGCTTGTGGATACCAGTGTGTGGTCGGAAGCTCTTCGCCGACGCAGCAAGGCGGAGACCGATGTCATCCGAGAGTTCCGAAACCTGATTTATGAACATCGTGTTGATATCATCGGCCCCATCAGGCAGGAGATCCTTTCCGGCCTGCGGGAAAATACGCAATTCGAGAAGCTGGAGAAACACCTCGCTGCGTTCCCGGATCTTATCCTGGAAACTGCCGACCACGTCATGGCAGCGCAGTTCTTCAATACGTGTCGGTCGGTCGGCATACAAGGTTCAAACACGGATTTCTTGCTCTGTGCGGTTGCTGCGCGCCGACAACTCGCCATATACACCACAGACGGTGATTTCCTTCAGTTTGCGAAGCACCTGCCGATTGTTCTCCACGAAACAAGGCATGTCGACAGAAAATCATGATTCTGCCCGCTTCGAGTGTGATCATAGCGTTTCACGTTCAAGGCTGAACATTCTGAACCGCCTGGCGGGACGGCAGATGGATGTTCGATGGGGGTGAACTCAGTGTTTCAGCCGCAATCCCACCGGCAGCGCATCGCCGAGGACGGCGGCGGATTCGTCATGGGACCATGCACCGCCGATATCAAGCAGCTCGATCAGGTGCTGGGATGCGCCGGTGTTTCGCAGGCGGGTCAGGCAGCGCGTGCGCAGGTCGTCGTCGATATCCAGGTAGCGGTCGCCGGTTCTCCGTCCGAGGGCGGCAAGGGTGAGGTGTCCGGCAGGCTCGGATGCAACATGCTCCCAGGCCAGAATCCGCTCCATCCATGTCGATGCGGCTTCGCGTCCCACCACGGTATCGATCTCTCCGTATGCCGGCTCCCGGGCGCCGATACGTCCGATCGCCCACAGGGCGGCCCGCGCATCGGGTCCGGACGGGTTCCCGGCCATCATCTCCAGAAAGGTATCACCGGTTCGGATCTTTTCCTCCACGGATAGACGCTCCAGGCTTCCGGCGAGCCGGATCATTTCCGCACTTTCATGGGTCCCGGGCCGGTACCGAATCGCCTTTGCGCCGCTGCCGGTCCGGCCTTTGCGGATCGCGGCCAGCACCGGTCCCGCGAGGGTTGCCTGCTGCCCGGCGGAGAGGCCGCCGGAGATCCGCCGCCACAGGATCCACCATTCCGCGCGAACCGCATCGTCGCCCGGATGGTGCAGATACGCGGGATAGAGCCTCCACCCTTGCTGGATACGCCAGTCATCGAGAGCAAAGCCGAACCCGGGCCGGAGAGCATAGCCGGCCAGGTTGAGCCAGCGTGCCTCATGATGTGGGCTGAACGACCGTCCGGCTTCTTTCTCCATCAACGTTTCCGCCATCGCCCGCAACAGCGAAGGCGGCCATTCGGATCGCACAAGACCGGTTGCTTTCTCGAGCTTCTTCATGAGCCCGGCACAGTCATCCCGGGTCGCTCCGCGATGATCAAGTATGGCATGAATCACCGCCTTTGCATGGCTGACGGTTTCGTCATCCACCATACCTGCCTGCTCACCTGTGCCCTGATGGTAGGAACGGGTTGTATCGGTGGCCGCACGTACATCAAAGGGGAGCATCCATGACCGGTCTCCTTCATGCTCGCGGCAGTGAATCTCCAACCGCCCGTTCTCGGTCAGGCGAACCTGCAGAACAGCTTCAATATCCAGCCTCTTCGCGCTTTTTCCTGTTTTCAGGACGGTTCGCAGGGGCGGAATCGGTGTCCACTCGTCCTCGTCCGCGGCCACAAGGTCGCCCAGTCGGTCTTCCGTCCGCAGGCTGGAAACATACATCGGAAACGACACCGGGGACTTCAGGGATAGCAGGAAGGTGTGTCCGGGAACATCGCGTGTTTCTCCCTCCTGAAGAGAGGCGGGGGCGATGCACAGCATGACCTGCTTCCCATCGCGCTGGTTTGCATCAACATCCATGTAATAGGTGCGGGCCAGTCGGCTGACGACACGAACGCCTGAACCTTTCCGGACACCGGCGAAATACGAAGCGCCCCGGGATACCGCGAGGTCGAGGCGCTCATGGTCAAGGATGCCCGGTTCCCGTCCGGGTTGCCCGAACCAGGTCCGCATTACATCGACCAGGCGGGTCCGGACGACGGGGGAGGCGAAAAAGCCGCCATTGAACAATATCCAATCCGGCGCCTGCAAATCTCCCGCCTCTGTTTTCAAATGCCGGGCGAGAAAGGCCGCGAGGTAGCGAGTGATGCCGGTGTCGAATGCGTAGGGCAGTCCGAACTCCCGAAATCCGGATGCTCCGCGCTTCGGCGTATCACCGGCATCACAGAACGGAAGAAATCCATCCATCAGAATGTGTTCGCATCGCTCCCGCTTCAGCTCGTGCCGGAAACCGCCTCCCACAAGTCCTCGTCCCGAGCCGCCAACGTGCAGGGTGATGTTCTCCGGGGCATTCTCGCTCAACAGCAATTCCTTGGCTGCACGGCATGAACGTACGAGCTCTCCCCATCGCCGCGGATCGAGTTTCACCCCACTGTCCTGCTCCACGGCGTGAGCGAGGGCGAGATCCAAGTTATCCCCGCCGAGGATCAGGTGCTCCCCCACGGCCAGCCGGTGAAACCGTACGGATCCATCAGCTTCCGGCAGGGCTCGAATCAGGGAGAAATCGGTGGTACCGCCGCCGATATCGCATACCAGCACGGTCTCTCCTGGCTGGACCGTTTCCGGCCAGGTTTCTTCGTGGCGGCTCAGCCAGGCGTAGAAGGCGGAAAGCGGTTCTTCGAGCAGGGTAATGTCGTTCAGGCCCGCTGCCCTGGCAGCTTCAATGGTCAGGGTACGAGCGGTCTCATCAAACGACGCTGGAACCGTCACGACCACATCCTGGTCCTCCAGCGGTTCGCCCGGATGCTGCCGGTTCCATTCATTCCGGATGTGATGAAGAAATGCAGCCGATGCCTCCACCGGGGAAACCGTTGAAACGCCCTCATCCGCATGCCACGGGAGAATGGAGCCCGTGCGGTTTACGCCGGCATGGCATAGCCAGGACTTGGCCGAAACAACGACATGGCCCGGGCGGGTTGTGCTTTCATCCCGGGCATAAAAACCCGCCACATGATCCGTCTCCCCGCTGCCGGTCAGGAGGAACGACGGAAGGGTATCACGGGCTTCCGTTTCGTCCGGTGCAACGGTCTGCGGCACGGGCCAGTCATGAATCGAGCGCCCCCGCTTCCGGTCGATAAAGGCTACGGAACAATTCGTGGTTCCAAGGTCGATGCCGACGAGATAGCGGACCTCGTTCTCTTCCGCTTGCGTCATCGGCTCCATCAGGATGCCTGATCCTCGCGCACGCTGAACTCAAGTTTCCATTGCTCGTCCCCGATCGTGCTCCGGCACCACAATTCAAGGATGCCGAGTTCGGTGATCCGTGATTCCAGCCGGACCGGAACGAAGCCGTCTTCCTCATGGTCGGCCGAACGCAGATTCGCCTTGAGCGGATCGGTCTCCTGCAGCTCGTCATCCGACCATGAGGTGAGTCGGGCGCCCGGCAGGTCGTTGGTGCGGACCGAGGAAGTGAAGAATCGGAACCGGGCCGGTTCGCCAACGATCAGTCCGGTTTCGCTGCCCGGGACATCCGTGGATGTTCCTTCTTCCATGCCATGAGGAACCACGCACAGGGCGTGAAGCGGTCGCGGCTGGCCGGGAATGGCGAGGCCTGAACTTTCAATGCCGATGTAGTACGACCGGGCCGTTCCGCCCCGGATACGAATGCCGCCCCCGTGTTTGATACAACCATACCCGGCTGCACCCCGGGCGACCGCAAAATCGAGATCCCCGCTCCCGGTCTGCAGCACCGCGGGTGTCCCGGTTTCCGGAAACCAGCCGGCCAACAGTGTATGGATGCGATCGCGAACAGCATCAGCCTTGCAAACGCCGCCGTTAAACAGAACGTGGGTCGGACATGTCGGTGCCGCGTCCGGTCCGGCATGTGCGGACAGAAACCCTGCGAGGTGGCGCGAAATCGCGGGATCGGATTCGTATGGCAGGCCGATCTGGCGGAATCCGGACGCCGGCGCACGATGCGGTCGCTCATCGAGGCTGCATTCGGGAAAGAATCCGCCGGTAAGAACCTGCATGACCATGTCGCGGGTCAGGCCGGCAGTGATTGTACCGCCGACAAGCCTGCTGCCGCGGCCGAGGATTGTTACCGGGCATTGATCAAGCCCGGGATCGGACAACAGTGTCTCCTTGGCCTGCCGGCAGGCATGCCACAGGGCGACCGATTGCCAGGCATCGATCTCGTGTCCCTGCTCCCGGAAAACAGTCTGCATTGCATGGGCCAGGGCGAGATCCATGTTGTCACCGCCGACGAGAATATGGTTCCCGACCGCCACGCGATTCAGCTCGAGAT
>JAUIHQ010000081.1 GCA_030432155.1 bacterium
CGGGATGCCGGTGCGGGCGTAGGTCTCGATGAAGCGCGGAATCTCGGCGGGGTCGTGCTGGCCGTCGGCGTCGAGGGTGATCACGACGTCGTACCCGTGCTTGATCGCGTAATCGAAACCGGTTTGAAGCGCCACCCCCTTGCCCTGGTTCTGCTCGTGACGTATCACCAGGGCCCCCGCGTCTTCGGCCATGTTGCCGGTGCCGTCGGCCGACCCGTCGTCAATCACCACGATGTCGGCGTCGTACTGCTGTGCATTCCGCACCACATCGGCAATACGGGTCTTTTCCCGGTAGGCGGGAATGATCACGCAGGCCCGAATCGGCTTGTCGCTGAGCTCAACCGTGATTGCCATGACTGCTCCCTATCCGGCGGCCGGGGCCACGCCCGCAGCCTCACGAAGTTCCGGATCCTGGTCGAGTGCGGCCTGAAACAGCTCCTCGGCCCGGTAGGAGGACCGGACCATCGGACCCGAGGCAACGCCGGCAAACCCGATCTTGCGGGCGATGTCGGCGATCCGGTCAAATTCGGACGGCATGACGTACCGATCCACCGGGCGATTGTGCCGGGTGGGCTGGAGATACTGGCCGATGGCGGCGATCCGGCAACCCGCGTCATACAAATCCTGCAGGGCCTGGACGATTTCATCATCGGTTTCGCCCATGCCCAGCATCATCCCGCTCTTGATCGCGGTCTTGGGTCGCCACTCGGCGCAATATTTAAGGACGGCCAGCGAACGGCCGTAGGAAGCCTGGGGCCGGATCTCGGCCTGCAGGCGTCGTACCGTCTCGACATTGTGGCTGAAGATATCCGGCCGGGCCGACATCACGGTGTTCATGGCGGCCTCGTTGCCCTCAAAATCCGGGGTCAGAATTTCAATCCGCATCTCCGGGGCAATTCGACGGATGGCGCGGATGGTCTCGGCGAAGATCTCCGCCCCGCCGTCCGGAAGGTCGTCGCGGTTCACGCTGGTGAGCACGATGTGCTTGAGATTCATGTTCGCCGCGGCCTCAGCGACGCGCCGGGGTTCATCAGTATCCACCGCTTTGGGGCGTCCGTGAGGCACCGAGCAGAATTTGCAGGACCGGGTGCAGAGGTTGCCGAGGATCATGATGGTGGCGGTTCCCCTGCCCCAGCATTCGTGAATGTTCGGGCATTTCGCGCTCTGGCAGACAGTATGCAGCCCCTGGTTGTTGACCAGGTTCTGCACCGAAGCGAAATCGGTTCCCGTGCGCCAGTTCAGGCGAATCCATGGCGGAATTCTCGGCATATCGTGAATCTAGAGCAGTGAGGTGCGATGTCAAATCATGATTCAAGGGCCGAGATTGGAGGCAGGAGCGGTTTGGGTGATCGCTTGCCGCTTCGGGCCGTTCCACCGCCGCCGGATTCACGGCGCTGTCGGCGTTGGACAGCCGTCGGCGGACACGAGTCCAGCCGAAGACTGTCCGCCTTGACATCACCACAAATCCGACGCCGATTCCACTGGTCCCGCTGCCGCGGAACCACCCGAAGCGGCAAGCACAGCACAGTCTGCCCGCCGACGGGCAGACGACCGAATCTATCATCCAACCCCTCTCCATGTCCTATTCAGTTCAGATCCTAATCGTAATCCTACTCGTCATCATAATCGGTCACCGAATCATGTCCGGAACATGGACCGTCCAAAGGCCATTGAACGCTGAACGTTATGCTCTGAGCGTTGAACGTTCCGCGACGCCTCCGCGTCGCGGTCATCGTGAATGCCTGCCCACCGTCATTTCCGCAAAGAAGCCATTGACCCGATGCAAAACTCCTCTATCGTTATCCCGCAATCGGAGAAACCGTTATGAGCAAAAAGAAACAGAAGCCCTGGGACCGGTCGATGCCGGAGGATGCGTTCAACTGGATGCGGGATATTCTCGCCGCCCCGAGCCCGATCGGACTGGAAGGTGCGATGACGTACGGGGTATTGAAGCCGTGGTTTGAATCGATGATGCCGAAACGGTGGAAGATCCACTCATTCCGGGGCAATGCCGGCCTGGTGGTGGATACCCATCCCGGCCGGGACGATCTTTGTTCGGTGATGGTGGTCGGCCATGCCGACAAGATCCGCATGCAGGTGCGCAGCATCGGCGATGACGGGAAAATATGGATCAACAGCGACTCCTTCCTTCCCACCACGGTCATCGGGCATGAAGTCATTCTATTCAGCGAGGACCCGGAGAAACCCGGAACCTACCGCAAGGTTGAGGGCGGAACGGTGGAAGCGCTCGGCGCCATCCACTTTGCCTCCGCCGATGTCCGCAACGGGAAGAGCGGCGTCAGCTCGGACATGCTCTACCTCGAATTGCAGATGTACGGCGACTCGCCCAAGAAGCAGGTGGAAAAGCTCGGAATCAAACCGGGCGACCCGGTGATCCTGAACCGGCCGATCCGGCGCGGTTTCAGCCGGGACACCTTTTACGGCGCATACCTCGATAACGGTCTTGGCTGTTACGTGACCGCGGAGCTGGCCCGGCTCGTCGCCGAAGATCCGCTGAACAATGTTCGGCTGCTTTTCGCCTTCGCCACCGGGGAGGAAATCGGCCGGTTCGGCAGCCGGGTGATGGCCGGGGCGCTGAAACCCGACGTACTGATCGGGGTGGATGTCGACTTCGACTTCAAAGCCGCCCCCGGCGTCGGGGACAAACGATACACGCCGAACGCCATGGGGTCCGGCTTCACCGTTTCCACCGGCTCCATCATCAGTGAATACCTCAACAGCCTGATCATCAAGGCCGCCCGCGACCGCAAGATCCCGTTCCAGCGTAGTCCGGTCGGACGAGATACCGGCACCGACGCCATGGCCGGGGTCCTGGCCGCGATCGATGCCGCCTCCACCTCCGTCGGCATTCCGGTCCGCAACATGCACACCATCTCCGAAATCGCACACACCGGCGACGTGCTGGCCTGCATCTACGGATTGGAAGGACTGTGCCGGGACATGGAGAAAGCCAACGGCGGCAAAGGCATCCGGGCCGCCGACTTCGAGAAAAACCATCCTCAATTGCAGCAGGTGAAGGCGTTGCGGTCGTAAGGCGATTGCGGGTGGGATGTCAACGCTGTGGGCATCGCATATCCAAGCTCGATGCGATTACGATTATGAGCAGATGTGAACAGGGAATGGAAAAGGCTCGAATGGGCTGGGATGATGAAATCGGTCGTCTGCCCGTCGACGGGCAGACTGTGCTGTGCTTGCCGCTTCGGGTGATCCCGCGGCAGCGGGATCAGTGGAACCGTTGTCGGATGCATGGTGATGTCAAGGCGGGCAGCCTTCGGCTGGACTCGTGTCCGCCGACGGCTGCCCAACAGCGACAGCGCCGTGAATCCGGCAGCGGTGGAACGGCCCGAAGCGGCAAGCCATCATCCGCGCCGTTTTCACGTCGCGGAACGTTCAACGCTCAACGCAGAACACTCAACATTCTTAACCCACCCCGCCCTCCGGGCACCCCTCCTCGGGAGGGGATCAGATCCAAGCAAGGCAAGGTGCAATTTCGAAGGGGAAGGATGATGGACTCCATCATCCAAAACGTTCAAATGTCGCGCAGGGGGGAACAATCATTGCAAAATACTTCAAGCGGAGAGCAATGCTCGCCAAACCTGAAACCCGAAACCTGACACCTGAAACCTCTTCCATAAAAGAACCCTGATTTTCCAAAAGAACACGGCTCAACCGCCAGGAGATACCATGACCGATAACAAAACCCATACCTTCCAGGCCGAGGTCCGGCAGTTGCTGGATCTCGTCATTCACTCTCTCTACTCGAAAAAGGAGATCTTCCTTCGGGAGTTGATCTCCAATGCTTCCGATGCCATTGACCGGGCCAAATTCGAAGCGGTCACCCACAAGGCGTTCCAGAAACCGGACGACGCATGGAACATCCGGATCCGTATCGACAAGGAAGCCAAAACCATCACCGTCTCCGACAACGGCGTCGGCATGAACGCCGACGAGATCGCCTCCAACATCGGCACCATCGCCAACTCCGGTACCCGGCGCTTTCTCGACAGCCTGAAGAAGTCGAAGTCGAAAGAGATCACCAACGAGCTGATCGGCCGATTCGGCGTCGGGTTCTATGCCTCCTTCATGGTCGCCGACAAGGTCACGGTGGTAACGAAGCGCCTGGGCAGCGATGAACCTGCGCTGGTGTGGACATCGGCGGGCGAAGACACCTACACCCTTGAGGAAGGCGAACGGGAGGAGCATGGCACCGATGTCACGCTGCACCTGCGCGACGAGGATGAGGAATTCCTCGAGCCCTACCGCCTCCGCTCCATTGTCAAACAATACTCCGACTTCATCCGGTTCCCGATCATCATGGCGGACAGCGAGGGCAAAGACGAAACCCTCAATTCCATGAAGGCCCTGTGGAAAAAGAATCCATCGGACATTGAGGAAAAGGAATACAACGAGTTTTACCACCAGATCGGGCATGACTTCACCGACCCGGCCAAGGTCATTCACTACGCCGCCGAAGGCGTGACCGAGTTCCGCGCCCTGCTCTACCTGCCGGCCCGCGCCCCGTTTGACCTGTTCATGAAGGAAGGACGACACGGCCTGCAGCTCTACGTCCGCAACGTCTTCATCACCGATGACTGCAAGGCCCTCCTGCCCGAATACCTCCGCTTTGTGAAGGGCGTCGTCGATTCCAGCGATCTGCCCCTGAACGTATCGCGCGAAATGCTGCAGGACGATGCCATCATCCGCCGGATTCGCAAGAGCCTCGTCGGCAAGATCCTCAAGACTCTGGCCGACATGAAGGAAAAGGAGGGCGAGGCCTATCGTACCTTTTACAACGAATTCGGGCCCGTGCTCAAAGAGGGCGTACACAGCGACATGGAGAACAAGGAGAAACTGTCCGAGCTGCTGTTGTATGCCTCCACGAACACCGAGGGCGATCAGCGGGTCACCTTCAAGGACTACATCGACCGGATGCCCCAGGACCAGAAAGACATCTACTACCTGTCCGGCGACGATCCGGCTTCCGTCCATCACTCGCCCCTGCTCGAAGTGTTCCGGAAGAAAGGGTTCGAAGTTCTCTTCTTTACCGATCCCATCGACGAATGGGTGGCCCAGGCGCTGCGGGAGATCGACGGCAAGTCGCTGACCGCCATCGACCGGGGGGATATCGACCTTGGTGACCAGGAAAAAAAGAAGGATGAGAAGAAAGACGATGCGGACAAGGACGCCGATAACGACCTGCGTCGCCTGATGGATCACATCAAGGAAACTCTCGGCGACGATATCAAGGAAGTTCGCCTGTCCCACCGGCTGACCGACTCGGCCTGCTGCCTGGTTGCCGATGAGCAGGGGTTGTCGGCTTCGATGGAGCGGTTGTTCCGCCAGATGGGCCAGGAGCTCCCGCCCAACAAGCGGATCCTCGAACTGAATCCGTTGCATCCAGCGATCAAGCGGATGGAATCGATGTTTGCCGGTGATCCGAAGAGCAGCGAGCTCCAGGAACGTATCGAACTGCTTCACGGACAGGCCTTGCTGATGGAGGGAAGCTCCCTCAAGGATCCCACCCGGTTCAGCAGACTCGTCAGCAAGTTGATGGCCGGGGATGCCGGTTCATAAGCCGGATCCCACACGGCCTATGGGAATTGCCGTCCCGCATCGGCCGGGCGGTGTTTCCATCCTGTTCGGATGCTGTCGGGTTTTTGTGCAGATCATGCTGCCAGTCAAGCGATTGCCGGATTCGAGCATCGTGATCTTGCGTTTTCACCCAAGTGCCTATAGGGTCTTCTGATTTCACCCAAAGGGGATTTATCGTATGGCGAACACCAACATGACACAGGAGCAATTGGACCGATTGGAGACCCGTGACTGGATCCAGTCTCTCGAGGAATTGATCGCCCGTCGCGGCGTGGATCGGGCCCGGCAGATGCTGCGGGATTTGCAAATTAAGGCCCAAAAAGCCGGGGTACAGCTCCCCGTCACCTCGGTCACCCCTTACACCAACACCATCCCCTTCAATCTTCAACCGCTCTATCCCGGCGACCGGGACATTGAACGCCGGATCAAGAGCATCATCCGCTGGAACGCGATGGCCACCGTGGTCCGGGCCAACCGCCAGGATGCCAGCATCGGCGGCCACATCTCCACATTCGCCTCGGCGGCAACCCTTTACGAAGTGGGCTTCAACCATTTCTTCCGGGCGCCCCACAAGGGTCACCCGGGCGATTTCGTCTACTTCCAGGGCCACGCGGCGCCCGGGATTTATGCCCGCGCCTTTGTCGAGGGCCGGATCAGCGATCAGCAGCTTGTCAATTTCCGCCGCGAGCTTGCCCCGACCGGCGGGTTGTCGTCCTACCCCCACCCCTGGCTGATGCCGGACTTCTGGCAGTTTCCGACCGTTTCCATGGGCCTGGGTCCCCTGATGGCGATTTATCATGCCCGGTTTAACCGGTACCTCGAGGACCGGGGGCTGATCGAGCCGTCGGACGCCAAAGTGTGGGCGTTTCTGGGCGACGGTGAAACCGATGAACCGGAAACCCTCGGGGCGATCAGCCTTGCCGCCCGCGAAGGACTCGACAACCTCATCTTTGTCATCAACTGCAACCTGCAGCGCCTTGACGGACCGGTGCGCGGCAACGGCCAGATCATCCAGGAACTGGAGGCGGTTTTCCGCGGTACCGGATGGAACTGCCTCAAGGTTATCTGGGGCGGTGACTGGGATAACCTGCTCGCCCAGGATCACGACGGCATGCTGGTCAAACGCATGGGCGAGATTGTCGACGGCGAGTTCCAGAAATATTCCGTCGAAACCGGCGCCTACATTCGTGAGCATTTCTTCGGCGACTACCCGGAAACCGCCGCCATGGTCAAGAACATGCCCGATGAGAAGCTCGAGAAGATGCGGATGGGCGGCCATGACCCGGAGAAGGTGTACGCAGCCTACCGCCAGGCCACCAACAACGACGGCGCACCGACGGTGATCCTTGCCCGTACAATCAAGGGCTATGGTCTCGGGGAGAGCGGCGAAGGCAAGAACATCACCCATCAGCAGAAAAAGCTGAACGAGGAGGAGCTTGCCGAATTCCGCGCCCGCTTTGATATTCCGATTTCCGACGAAGAGGTTGGCTCCGCTCCGTTCTAACGTCCACCCGAGGACAGCGTGGAAATGAAATACCTTCTGGAGCGCCGGAAATCCCTGGGAGGATTTCTGCCCCAGCGGACGGTCAGGGCCAAACCGATCGACCCGCCGGAGGAGAAACTGTTCGCCGAGTTCGAGGGCGGTACCGAGGACCGGGAAGTTTCCACCACGATGGCGTTCGTCCGGATGCTCACCCTTCTCCTGAAGGATAAGGAGCTCGGCGACCTGATTGTGCCGATCGTGCCGGACGAAGCGCGTACCTTCGGTATGGAGTCCCTGTTCCGCCAGTGCGGCATTTATGCCCACAAGGGCCAGCTCTACGACCCGGTCGACAGCAAAAGCCTGCTTTATTACAAGGAAGCGGAAGACGGTCAGATCCTCGAGGAAGGCATCACCGAGGCCGGTTCCATGAGCTCCTTCATCGCCGCGGGCACCGCGTATGCCAACTACGGCGTCAACACCATTCCCTTCTTCATCTATTACTCGATGTTCGGCTTCCAGCGCATCGGCGATCTTGCATGGGCCGCGGGCGACCTCCGCTGCCGGGGCTTCATGCTCGGCGGTACCGCCGGACGCACGACGCTGAATGGCGAAGGGCTCCAGCACCAGGACGGTCACAGTCATCTGCTTGCTTATTCCATCCCCAACATCCTCACCTACGACCCTGCCTATGCCTACGAGATGGCGGTGATCATCCGTGAGGGCATCCGCCGCATGTACAAGGAACAGGAAAGCATCTTCTACTATATCACGGTCGGGAATGAGAATTACGCCCAGCCGGCGATGCCGAAGGGCAGCAAGGAAGGCATTCTCAAGGGCCTCTACAAATTCCGGGACTCCAAGAAGAAAAAAGGTGCCGGACGCGTACAGCTCTGGGGCAGCGGTGCGATTCTCAACGAGGTGGTGAAAGCGGCCGATATTCTCGAGAAGCAATATGATGTCGCGGCGGACATCTGGTCGGTCACCAGTTACAAGGAACTGCGCCGGGACGCGATGGATGCCGAGCGCTGGAACCTGTTGCATCCCGACGCGGAACAGAGGATCCCCTACGTGACCGCCACCATGGACGGCAGCGAGGGCCCGGTGATTGCCGCATCCGACTACGTCAAGGCGCTGCCCGACATGATCAGCCGCTACATACCGAACCGGATGATCCCTCTCGGCACCGAGGGCTTCGGCCGCAGCGAGACCCGTCAGGCGCTCCGCGATTTCTTTGAAGTGGACGCCCGCTACGTGGTTGTTGCCGCTCTGACCGGCCTGATGCGGGAGGGCAACGTGAAAGCCGATGTCGTAACCAAGGCCATCAAAGACCACGGCATCAATCCCGAGAAATTGAACCCGCTTGTTTCTTGATCAAGGAAGACTCGAAAGGACTCGTACCATGGCAACGGAATTCAAACTGCCGGAACTCGGCGAAAACATCGAAGAAGGTGATGTCGTCAGCATTCTCGTATCGGTCGGCGACAGCGTAAGCAAGGATCAGCCGGTCATTGAAATGGAAACCGGCAAAGCCAATCTCGAGATTCCCGTCGATGTCGATGGCGTGGTCAAGGAGATCAAGGTCAAGGAAGGCGAAAAAGCCACCGTAGGCCAGACCATCCTCGTGCTGGAAGAAGCCGAAGGCAAGAAGGGCAAGAAGAAGTCTGCCGAGAAGCCGGAACCGGCAACGCCGAAGAAAGAAGAGCCGGCGAAACCTGCCGATGCCAAACCCGAAGAAGCCGAGGACGAGACAGACGCAAAGCCGGAACCCGCAAAGCCGAAAACCGCCCCCAAGCCCGAAACCGGCGCAGCGCCCAGCGGCTCAACCACCGCCCCCGCCTCGCCCAGCACCCGCAAATTTGCCCGCGAGATCGGGGTTTCCATCGATGAAATCGAGGGTACGGGACCGGGAGGCCGTGTGACCGAAGACGATGTGAAGGCGCATGCCCGGGTTGCCGGTACCGGCACCGGCACCTATGCCGCCCATGTCGCAATTCCCGATTACTCCAAATGGGGTGAAGTCGAGATCGAGAAACTCTCCAATGTTCGCCAGGCCACCGCGGATCACCTGACCGCAGCCTGGGTGACCATCCCCCACGTAACCATTCATGACAAGGTGGACATCACCGAGCTTGAAGCGTTTCGCAAAGAGAACAAGAGCCGTGCCGAACGGGCCGGGGTCAAGCTGACCCTCACCGCGTTCCTGGTCAAAGTCGCGGCGGCGGCCCTGAAGGTCCATCCCAAGTTCAATACCGCGATCGACATGAAAAAGAGCCAGCTTGTACACCGCAAGTTCTACAATGTCGGGGTGGCGGTGGATACCGAACGCGGCCTGCTGGTGCCGGTGATCCGGGACGTCGACAAGAAGAACATTCTACAGATCGCCGGGGATATCTCCGACATCGCGGACAAGGCGAAAAGCCGGAAGCTTCCCCCCGAAGGCATGCAGGGCGGCTGCATCACCATCACCAACATCGGCGGTATCGGCGGCGCCTATTTCACGCCGATCGTGAATTCGCCCGAGTCGGTCATTCTCGGCGTGGGCCGGGCCCAGATGGAGCAGGTGTACCGCAACGGGGAGTTCGTACCCCGCCTGATGCTTCCCCTCTCCCTGTCTTTTGATCATCGTACGGTCGACGGCGCAGACGGCGCGACGTTCCTGCGGTGGATCATTCAATCCATTGAACATCCGATGCAGCTTTTCCTGGAGGGTTAACCGTGGCCAACAAAGACACTCACACCCAGATTCTCGTACTCGGGGGCGGCCCCGGCGGCTACCCTGCAGCTTTTCTTGCCGCCGACATGGGCTTCGATGTCACCATCGTGGAGATGGAGAAGAACCCCGGCGGCGTATGCCTCTATCGCGGATGTATTCCATCCAAGGCATTGCTGCACGTGGCCCGGGTGATCAATGAATCGCGCGAGGCCAAGGAATGGGGTCTCACCTATGCCGAACCTGAGATCGACCTCGACAAGATGCGGAATTGGAAAAACGACGTCATCAAGAAGCTGACCGGAGGTCTCGGTTCCCTCAGCAAGGCCCGGAAGATCAACTACGTTCGCGGACGGGGTACCTTGCTCGACAACGAGTCGGTCGAAGTGAAAGCCGAAGACGGCTCCACATCCACCATCACGTTCGACTACGCGATCATCTCCACCGGCTCCACCCCGATCATTCCCGGCCCCCTCAACATCGGCTCAAAACTGCTGATGGATTCCACCAGCGCCCTCGAGATTGAGGATATTCCCAAGAAGCTGCTGGTGATCGGCGGAGGCTACATCGGGTGCGAACTCGGCAGTGTGTATGCCGCTCTCGGCAGCGAAATCACCATGGTGGAAATGGCGCCCAACCTGATCCCCGGCGTGGATCCGGATCTTGGCGAGGTGTTGATCGGGCGACTCCAGGAGCGCTTCCACAAGATCATGACCAAGACCAAAGTGGCTGCTCTCAAGGAAGAGAAAGGGAAGATGAAGGTCACCTTTGAGGGCTTGGACCTCAAAGATACCGAACAGGTGTTCGACAAGGTTCTGATTGCGGTCGGTCGCAAACCCAGCTCGAAGGATATCGGGCTTGAAAACACCGAAATCGAAGTCGATGAAAAGGGCTTCATCAAAGTCGACAAACAACGCCGGACTTCCGAGCCTTCCATTTTTGCCATCGGCGATGTCGCCGGCGATCCCATGCTTGCCCACAAGGCGTCGCATGAAGGCCGGGTTGCGGTGGAAGCGATCTCCGGGCAACCGTCGGTTTTTGATCCCCGGGCAATTCCCGCAGTGGTGTTCACCGATCCCGAAATGGCGTGGTGCGGGCTGACCGAGAACCAGGCCCGTGACCAGGGCCGCGACGTCAAGGTCGTTCGCTTCCCGTGGGCCGCTTCCGGCCGTGCGACCACCCTGAACCGTAATGACGGCCTGACCAAAATGATTCTGGATCCGCATACCGAGCAGATTCTGGGTGTCGGTATTGTAGGCGTCGGGGCCGGTGAACTGATTGCGGAAGGTGTGCTTGCCGTGGAAATGGCCGCGCTGGCATCCGACCTCAAAATGACCATTCACGCCCACCCCACCCTTTCCGAGACCATGATGGAAGCCGCCGAGATATTTTTCGGTCACGCGACGCATTCCATCGCCAGGAAATAACGCGCTTCCGCGTTACCAAGGAGATTGGGAATCGGACAAGCGCCGCGTGACGGCGTCTCGTTCCGTTCCGATGCGATATAAGGGTTCCCCTGACCTCGGGTTCAGGGCTCTCGCTGATTGCAACCGTCCATGATCAATGGATAATCAGTGCTTCATTTTTCGATATCCATCCCGATGAGGATGGGAAAGGACACACGCATGAGCAGCAAAGCCAAGAACATGACACCGATGCAGATCACCGGCATCCTGCTGGGGATCGTATTATTCATCATTCCCTGGATTCATACGTTTGAAGGCCTGTCACCGGTCGGACATCGTGTATTCAGCGTGTTCCTGCTGGCAATCATGCTGTGGGTGACCGAGGCGATTCCCCTGCATGCCACCGCGGCGCTGATCATCTTCCTCGAGATCATCTTCATCAGCAACAAGTCTCTGCTGCCGCTGCCTGAAGGATTCACTCCCCCGTCCTACAGCAGCATCTATTCCGCTCTCGCTCACCCCGTACTGATGCTGTTCCTCGGCGGATTTTTCCTCGCCGACGGCGCAGCCAAGTTCAAGCTGGATAAAGGGCTGGCCGGGATGATGTTGAAGCCCTTTGGCACCAAACCATCCCGCATCCTTCTCGGCATCATGGTCATCACCGCGCTGTTCTCCATGTTCATGAGCAATACCGCCACGACCGCCACGATGATGGCGGTGGTGATTCCGGTGATTCTTTCCCTTCCGGAAGGCGACAAACTCAAGACCGCACTCGCCCTCTGCGTGCCGATTGCGGCGAACATCGGCGGCATCGGAACGCCGGTCGGCACCCCGCCCAATGCCATCGCCCTCGGGGCCATGGCCCAGGTCGGTATTTCCATTTCTTTCGTGAAGTGGATGGTCATGACCATTCCCTGCATGCTCCTGACCCTGTTTTTCGCCTGGCAGCTCCTCGTCCGGATGTTTCCCAGCAACCAGACTGAGCTGGTCATACGGATTGATGCCGCCATGGACAAGACCGGCCCGGCGAAGATCTTTTACACCGTTGCCGCCGCAACGATTCTGCTCTGGTTGACCGAGCCCCTGCACGGCATCAGTTCCTCGGTGGTTGGTTTTCTACCGGTGGTGGTTCTTCTCGCCACCAGCGTTTTCAAGACCAAGGATCTTCAGAACATCCAGTGGCACGTGCTATGGTTGGTGGCCGGCGGTATTGCCCTGGGTACGGGCGTGACGTCGTCCGGTCTCGATACATGGATGATCGGTCTCGTGGGCTGGGAAACCATGAACGCCGGGATCATTGCCGCCGTTCTCTGCCTGGCCGCCCTGATGATGGGGTCGGTGATTTCGCACAGCGCCACCGCCAACCTACTCGTCCCGATCGGCATCAGCATGGCGGTGTCGCCGGAAATTGCCATCAGTCCTGTTCTGGCCGGGGTATTCATTGCCATCGGTTCCTCCCTGGCCATGCCGCTGCCCATCAGCACCCCGCCC
>JAUIHQ010000426.1 GCA_030432155.1 bacterium
AAGGTCACCGGGTTCGAGGGCGACATTGAGTGGGATACCTCCAAACCCGACGGCCAGATGGACAAGATCTTCGACGTCACCCGTCTCCACCGCCTGGGACTCTCCTGCAACACGTCGCTCGAGGAAGGATTACGGAAAACCACGGACTGGTTCCTGCAGGCCCGGGAATCCGGCGGCGTCCGCATCTGATGCAATGAACCGTGACCGCGTATGACGCCATCGTGATCGGAGCGACCGGATTCATCGGTTCGTCGATCGTCCGCGAAGCGGAATCTCGCGGCCTTCGCATTCTCGGGGTGAACCGGGCCAATTACGATGAAGCCCGCGGTGCTTCCTGCCGCCTGTTGATTAACGCCAACGGCAATTCCAAAAAGTTCGTCGCGCGCAACGATCCCCCGGAAGATTTCCGCCTGTCAGTGCAATCGGCGGTCAACATTCTGCATGACTTTTCCTTCGAGCGGATGGTGTACCTGTCGACCATTGATGTGTATTCCGACCGGCACGACCCGGACCACAATCACGAAGAGGCGGTCATCAATGTCGATGCCCTCGATCCCTACGGATTCAACAAATGGGTGGCTGAGCAGGCGGTTCGCCATTATGCCCCGGATGCTCTTTGTTCATCCCGACTCCCGTTATCAGTTCCTCGACACCCGTACCTGTGCATCGATGCTGTTCGAGCTTGAGGCAAGACTGGATGGCGGAACGTTGTTGAACATGGTCGGCCGGGGCGTGGTTTCGGTCCGCGAGGCCGCGGGCTGGATGAAGGATCACGACGGTGTTTTTGAGGTGGACCCAGCGAAACAGCCTGAGCATTATGAAGTGAATGTCGAACGATTGAGCGCGCTGCTCGATGTCCCGGCCACCGCGGACACCGTGCAACGTTTCATTCGCGACGTCGAAGAAGGAACGATTGCCCTGTCATGATCATATCGCGGACCCCATTTCGGATGAGTTTCTTCGGCGGGGGCACGGACTTTCCCGGGTATTATCTCGAGCACGGGGGCGCGGTGCTCAGCACCTCCATCAACCAGTTCTGTTACATTTCCATCCACCGGCTGCAGCCGTTCTTCAAATACCGGTTCCGGGTCAGCTACGCCCAGACCGAACTGATCCAGGATGCCTCGGAAATCCAGCATCCCCTGGTCCGGGAATGTCTGCTCCTCACCGGCCAGACCAGCGGGTTGGAAATCATTCACTTTGCCGACCTGCCGGGCCGGACCGGGCTGGGTTCGTCTTCGTCCTTCACCGTGGGGCTTCTCCATGCCCTGATGGCCCAGGAGGCTCCCGAGGTGGACCCGGGTGAGCTGGCGAGACTTTCGATTGTCGTGGAGCGGGAGCGGGTCGGCGACACCGGCGGCCACCAGGATCAGTATGCCGCGGCGTTCGGCGGTTTCCGCCGCATCGATTTCGGCAAGGACGGCAACGTCAACCCGGTTGCCGTACCAATCACGCTGGATGTCCGCAACGAACTTCAGAACAACCTGTTGATGTTCTACACCGGTATGGAGCAGTCCGCGGAAAGCATCCTGCGGACGCAGAGCTCCCGCATCGGCACCAATATCGCCACCCTCCACGAAATGAAGGACATGGTCGCCGAGGCGGTCGGTCTTCTGGAGGCCGGTCGGGTCGAGGATTTCGGACGCCTGCTGCACCAAGCCTGGGAGAGGAAAAAATCACTGTCGGCCGGCATCACCACCCCGATCATCGACCATGCCTACGAGACTGCGCGACAGCATGGCGCTCTCGGAGGCAAGCTCCTCGGAGCAGGCGGCCGCGGTTTCCTGCTCGTCTTCTGTCCCCCCGAAAAACAGGCGGGTGTACGGGAAGCCCTGCAGGATCTGCGTGAAGTCCCGATGGGTTTCTCCGAGGAAGGCAGCCGGATCATTTTCCGGGACGAGATTTCATGACCAAACCGCCGATCGCCCTGTGGTTCCGCTACGGCCCGCGGGTTCACGCGGAATTGATGCACGCCCTCCCCCTGCTCATCGAGGCGCTCCAGGAGCGGTATACGGTACACTACTACTGCATGAAGTGCCCGTCGAAGCACGACGCGGAACTGCCCCCGGGGCTTGTGGTTCATGAACTCCCCCTGAGCGTCGACCGGCAGAACCACCGGGACAAGATGCTGAAAACCCTTTTGTGGACCGCCCTGCTGCCATGGATGGCCCTTCATGCCCGGTTCAAGGGAATGCGCATGGTCTATATGGATGAGACCATCCCGCTGGCCGGCTGGTTCGCCCGCCTTTTCTATGGACGCCGCTTCTGCATGACGGTGGCGGATATTTTTGTCGATATCTATCTCAAGGCGCCCGGCACGCGGTGGCTGGCATCGATCATCCGCCGTCTCG
>JAUIHQ010000082.1 GCA_030432155.1 bacterium
GTCCGTTGAGCAGGAGGTGAGCGCTGGTCACGCCGACCGGGACATGAATCAGCGACGCGACAAAAAACACCGAGGCGAGGACCCCGACTCTCGGTATGTCGTCCGGATCCAGTCTGCGCAAACCGATGGCGACCCCGCCCGCGGCGAGGACCGCGGTCCCGCCGAGGACCGGTGCTGTGAGTATGCCGTCAGCAATATGCATGAGCCATGGTTCTTCAGGTCGATCCGAGCCGGACGGTTTATTTCATATCGACACAACGAATCCAGATCAGGCCGCCAAGCTCGACGCCGACGTCTTCGCCGTCCGGATTCGGCATCGGTTCATCTCCGTCCACCAGCGCCGCGAATCCCCACCATCCGGCCCGCGGCATCGCGTAGGCGAAAACACCGCCTGCATCGGCCTTGATCACCTGGGTGATGAAAGGATCCGCCGGGGGTTCGATCCCGTCCTTGTTCCAGAACTCTACCTCAACCTCCGCAAACGGAACAGGATTCCCGTCCTTCAGAACCCGACCACGGAACAGGTTGCCGGTCCACAGGCCGTAGGGTCGGACCAGGGGTTCGATCTCGACCGGCGCACCGGTCAACGTATCCCATCCGTCTTCCTCCCCGTAGGCATTCACCACCACCTTGGTGTAGTGAATGATCATCTTTCCCTCCGCCGGCTCCCAGTAGGGTGCGGGTTCGAGGGAAAAGACGAGGTCGCCGGGGCGGTCCACGGTGTAGGTTGCTTCGTAATAGGTGACATCGTCCTGCGTCCTCGATTTCAGCGATTCGGCCAGGCTGACGGACTCACCACCGCGCACCACCGCGAACGATGTCGGTTCACCCATATTCATCAGGGGTCCTTGCTCCATGGGGTGGGTGAAGCGGATATCGATCATAACATCCGCGTTATCCCCCGGACGTATGATGTCGGAGGACGGCAGGAGGGTTTGAAAGTGAGCGGAAGCATCAAGGCCGGCGGTTACAAAAAACAGCGTCAGAACTCGCTTCATGAAAAATCCTTTCCGGTGGTGGTGACGGACAAACGGCTATGCTTCACGCCCTTGACCGTGGCCAGCCGGTCGGCCAGCTCGCGGATATCCCGGGCCGGTCCGCGGACGGCCAGCACTTCCATGCAGTTGTGGTGGTCGAGGTGGACATGGAGATTGGAGATGATCAGATCCTGGTAATCGTGCTGGATGTCGGTCAGCACGGCCTGGAGATTCCGCTTATGGTGATCAAACACCATGGTGATGGTGCCGGCGATTTCCCGCCGGGTTTCGCGGGCGAATTCATCCACGAGGCGGGCCCGAACGATATCGGATACCGCCTGGGACCGGTTCGCATACCCCTTGGCTTCGGTCAGCGCATCAAGCTGCTCCACCAGGTCTTCCGGCATCGACAGGCTGAATCGCCGCAGCGACAGTTGTTCTTCATTCATGTTACGAATCTAGACATTCGTAACACAGCCGTCAACCGGTCCTTTTCCAATCCCTGGAAAATTCCCGCCCCCACATTTCCAACCATTGGAAAATCTCCAACCCCCCGGGGCGTTTTCAACAATGTCGTAGCCGCTCACCTCGTACTCGTACACAAGAAATCCCCGATCGGCGTGTAAAGTATGTGTGCGAGGAAGGTCGAAGTCGCCAATGAAAAGGATACGGATTCACGAAACCCGCCCCAATATCAAATCCCCCAATCAACCAATGAACCAATACCCTATTCCCCCTCCCCATGCGCCGTCACCACGATGCGGCGGGCGCCGCCGCGGTTCCGGTGCTCGCAGAGGAAAATTCCCTGCCAGGTGCCGAGATGGGGCCGGCCTTCGCGGATGGGAAAGGAAACGCTGCTGCCGAGGGTCGATGCCTTGATATGGGCCGGCATGTCGTCCGCACCTTCGAGGGTGTGGTCATAGTAGGGTGCGTTCTCAGGCACGAACTCATTGAAGTGGGCCTCGAGGTCGGTGGCGACATCCGGCGATGCATTCTCGTTGATGGTCAGGGATGCGGAGGTATGCAGAATGAAGACGTGGGCGAGTCCGGTCCGGATCTTCCGCAGCTCCGGGCAACCCTCGAGAACCTCGCGGGTGATCAGGTGAAAACCCCGGCGACGGGGTTGCAGGGTGATGTCGTTCTGGATGTAGATGATGGACATAGTCGGGGATCCTTTCTCGTACAGGCACATGTCATCACAATCCTACCTGCGTCCGAAAGACATCTGCAACCATCAACCCGGAAGGGAAATGGTGAAGGTGCTGCCTTTGCCGACCGCGCTTTCGACCGCGACGGATCCGCCGTGGGCCTGGGCGGCGTGTTTGACGATCGACAGGCCGAGACCGGTGCCGCCGAGTTTGCGGCTTCGGGATTTGTCGATGCGGTAGAACCGCTCGAAGACCCGGTCGTGATGAACCTCGGCGATGCCGGGGCCCTGGTCGATGACCCGGATCTTCAGCTCCTTGTTTTCCTGCTCCACCCGGATCGACACCGTTGTCCCGGGGTCGCTGTATTTCACCGCATTCTCGACGAGGTTGATCAGGGCATGCTCCATGATGTTCCGGTCGAGGGAGGCGGATGCATCGGCGGGGCAGTCTGTTTCGATGCGGATATTCTTGTCGTCGGCCTGGCTCTTGAGCGCCTGAACCGCGCTGCGGATCAGGTCCGCGAGGTTGACCGGCTCCATGTCGAGTTTGCCGTGTTCGGTAAAGTGTTCGATGCGGGTCAGGTTGAGAAGGTCGGCAATCACGTGGCCCATGCGGCGGGCCTGGCGGTGGATGGCTTCGACGTAGCGCCGGGCGTCGTCGGGCGGGACGTCGCCTTCGGACAGGGTTTCAGCGAATCCGGTGATCACGGTAATCGGCGTCTTCAATTCGTGTGATGCGCTGGCGACAAAGTCCCGCCGCATGGCTTCGAATTTTCTCAGTCGGGTCACGTCGGTGAACACGAGGACGAGGCCAAAGGGTTCGCCTTCTTCGGTATGCAGACGGGACGTGTGGATCTGGAGGTAGCGCTCTTCCGGATCGAGCATGACGATGTCATCCTCCACCGGTTCATCCGCGGCCATCCCCCGGGCCACGATTTCCTCCATGCGGACATCGCGGGCGACCGCGAGGATGTCGCTGCCGATCGCCTGCTCGACCGGGGTGTTGAACATTGCACAGGCCGCGGGATTGATCTGGGTAATGACGCGGTCGTTATCGAGCACGATCAGGCCTTCCTGGATGCTGCGGAATACGCCTCGTTGATCGTCAGCCAGTTTGCGGATCGTGCGGACCTTGTCGTCAACCCGGTGGGCGAGGCGCCGCAGGGAGTGGGCGAGGGTGACGTATTCGGACTGCCGGAGCTCCGGTTCGGGTTCCACGTTGCTGCCGTCGACCAGCCGGTCGGCCATGGACCGGAGAAGCATCAGCGGCTTGCGGATGAGGCGGGCGATGATGTAGCTCGACACCACGGCGATAAGCACCAGCACCACAAGGGTCACCCACAGCCTCACCCGGAGGGGACGTATGAGGTCTTCGAATGAGCGCTCGGGATGAGCGACCCGGAGGACCGCGGCCGGGGCGCCGGTTTCGCCGGGTACGGGCATGGCCACGTACTGCATCGTCCGCTTGATGGTATCGCTGAACCGGTGGCTGGCCCCGCGGCCCTTGGTCAGCGCGGCGATCACTTCGGGCCGGTTGCCGTGATTGTCCATGCCCGGCTGAAACGCGCGGGAGTCGGCGATCACCCATCCGTTGGTATCGATGAGGGTCACGCGGTACCCGGTCTGGTCATCCACGTCCCGGGCCATCCGATGCAGCTTGTCCCGATCCGTATCCCGCCACGCCAGTTCCGTCCGCATGAGGTTCAGGACCATGGTCATGCGAGAGCGCTGCTCGGTCCTCAACAGGTGCTTCTGATCATGGAGCTGAATCAGGGCAAGGGTCAGCAGCAGGGCCAGCTCGATGCCGAAGATGAGGAGAAAAATGCGGGTGTGGAGCTTCATGGCGGATCAGGATGCGTGGGTTACGATGCCGGGGAAGAGGATCAGCAGGAGCAGGGCGAGAAGCTGGATGATGATGAAGGGAACCACGCCGCGGTAGATATCCGATGTTTTCACCTCCGGCGGCGCCACGCCGCGCAGGTAGAACAGGGCGAACCCGAACGGCGGGGTGAGGAACGAGGTTTGCAGATTCATCCCGACCATGACCCCGAACCACACCATGTCGATGCCGAGTGCGCGGGCGGCGGGGACGAGGAGGGGGAGGATGATGAAGGCGATCTCGAAGAAGTCGATGAAGAACCCGAGGATGAAGATCGCGAGGTTGGCCACGATCAGCAGGCCGATCACCCCGCCCGGCAGGTTGGTCAGCACATCCTCGATCCAGATATCCCCGTTCAGGCCCCGGAACACAAGGGAGAACGCGGCCGAACCGATCAGCAGCACCATGACCATCGTGGTCAGGCGCAGGGTGCCGTCCATGGTCTCCTTCAGCGCCGGTCGGGTCAGGCGGCGGTTGATGGCGGCGAGGACCATGGCTCCCAGCGCTCCCAGGGCCCCGGCCTCGGTGGCGGTGGCGACGCCGAAGAAGATCGAGCCGAGCACCACGAGAATCAGGGCAAGCGGCGGCAGGAGGGCCCGGATGACCCGCCGGGCAAGGTGTCCGCCGCTCTGCATCCGTTCCTCCTTCGGCAGGGCGGGAGCGAGGGAGGGGCGCAGGTGCGACGTCGCGAAAACGTACACCGCGAACATACCGGCAAGGGCGAGGCCGGGAATCAGCGAGCCGAGAAACAGGTCGCCCACCGAGACCCCGAGCTGATCGGCGAGGACCACCAGCACGATGCTGGGGGGGATGATCTGGCCGAGGGTGCCGGACGCGGTGATGACGCCGGCGGAGAGAGAGTTTGCATAGCCGAATCGCATCATGACCGGGAGCGAGATCATACCCATGGCCACCACCGATGCGCCGATCACGCCGGTGGCCGCGGCCAGCAGCGCCCCCACGAATACCACCGCCATCGCCAATCCGCCCCGGACCGGTCCGAACAGCGCGCCGATGGTGGTCAGCAGGTCTTCGGCCAGCCGCGACTTTTCCAGCATCGTTCCCATGAAAATGAAGAACGGGATGGCGAGGAGGGTGTAGTTCGACATGAAGCCAAAGATCCTCTCCGGCAGGGCGAGCATGAAGTGCCAGTCGAGGATGCCCGAGCCTACCGCGATGCCCGCAAACAGCAACGCGGTGCCGCCGAGGGAAAACGCTACCGGGTAGCCGGTGAAGATCAGGATCAACACCGTGACGAACATCAGGGGGGCCATCCACTCGCCGGGAGCCCCGGTCATGACGCCGCCTCCCCGGTCCGTACGACATGGATGGAACGGATCAGGCTGGCCACGCCCTGGAGCATCAGCAGCAGGAAGCCGACGGGGATGGCGGTCTTGATCGGGTAGCGGGCGAGGCCGCCGGGATCGGGCGACATCTCATGGATGCTCCACGAGGCGGAGACCGGGAACCACGACGTCCAGATCACGAGAATACAGAACGGGATCAGGAACAGCACCGTACCCGCGATCCGGACCCATGCCTGGCCCTTCGGCGTCAGTTTCTGAATCAGCACATCCACCCGCACATGCCCGTCATGCTTCAGCACATACGCCGCCCCGAGCAGGAACATCAGGCTGAACAGATACCATTGAAGTTCGAGGTATGCGTTCGAGCTGAGACGGAGGTCCATGAACCGGCCGAGGTAGCGGGCAACCGCGTTCCACGACCCGATCAGCACCACGGCAAGCGCCAGCCACATCGCCCACCGGCCCACCGTCTCATTCAGGGAATCAATCCCGTCCGCTAGCCTCAAAAGCGTGCGCATCAACGCCCTTACAAAGATGGGGGATCCATGTCGTGGTCGGAAAACCATTTCCGCAGGTACGATCGGTCAAGGGCATCCTTTTCTCTGTGCGTTTGTTTTGTTTTCCATAGTAGCTGTGGTGTAGCAATGGGAACCTTTACGTCACGGATGGTTCGCCACTCCATCATGCTGCTCGCTTCATCGTAGCCAATGCCGCAGGCTTCAGCCATAAGATCTACGGTGATTTCATCATTGATTCGCACAACAAGAAATTCTGCAATGTCTCTGTCAGCAAGTTCGTTGCTTGCCTGGTCAGGAAGGCAGGTCAGGGCTTTTTTAACCCGGGCCACATTATCCGGGCTCGGATCAATTAAAAAGTCGATGTCTTCCGTCATTCTCGCCAGTCCATGTTCGAGAATCGCGACTCCTCCGATCAAGATGTAGCGAGCGCTCTCATGGTTCATGCTCCTGCAAATCAGAAGCAAATCCTCCAGAGTGGGCGGTCGTGTCGATTCTTTCGGTTCGGATGGGTCGCCGTTCATGCATTGGCCTCGTCATGACTTCGATAGCGAAATACACCTTTCCTTCGCCCTCGAATGCGCACGCCCCGTTCAGCGCCCCATCGCATGAAGTCGGCGCATGACTCGAGGTTGATTCGGGGTGGCCCCCGTCGGCCGATGATTTTGCCGGGTATGTCATCCCACTCGGAGCGGGGTTCCTGGGCCTTCTTCTTCATGCGTGGAGAGTATCCAAACCCCGGGGTCTTGACAACGGCGCTTCATTTGAACGGATTGACGATGCGGAGGGAACCGAAGCGCTGACCATGTTGTAGATCCTCGGTGTAAAGTGTCGAGCACCCGAGTGATTGAGCGGAAATGATAATGGCGGAATCCCAGAAAGAAAGCCTGCGCCGATGGGAGAGTTCCGCAGCTTCCCGCATGTGTTCAAGAGTCAGGACCGCCGTGGGAATGTGGCGCAGGGTGTCGATAAACGCGATAACCGCATGATGATCCAGGCGAAACGACGTTTTCCGGGTCGCATTCACATAGAATTCCGCGAGGACCTGCGTTGAAAGGGCGATGCCATCCTGCATGAGAAGTCCCGCTGCTCGTTCCGCCTTATCCCGCTCCTGCTCCGACGAGCTGATGAAATACAATAGGATATTGGTGTCGATGAAGGCCTCAGCGTTCATGGAGCTCATCCCGCTGAACTCTTCGGCCTACTTCGTAATGTCCGAGCTTTTCCCTGGCCAGAAGCATGCGGCGCTTCTGTGACTCCGAATCGGTATCTCCGGCCGCAAAGGTTTTGAGATAGGCCGCAACCACTGCGCTGACCGAGGTGTCGCGCTCGGCCGCCTTGATCCGTGCTCGTCGATAGATTTCGTCTGGAACAGATAGCGTTATGTTTTTCACTCCGGTCTCTCCCGTACTGACTGGGTTGAACTGTGATTTTGCGACCATATCAAAATATCACAGCCTGATCAAGTTACGATGCCGCTGCCGGTCCCAGCATTTCCCGAAGAAGCGACACCAGCTCACGGGTCTGGTTGCGACCGAGATGCTGGCCGGCGAGGGCGGCGGCGTAGACCGCGAACAGGGCGGCCGAGGCGGCGGGGATCGACCACAGGCCGTGGGGCGGCTGACCGAGCTGGAGCTGGGCGAGGCCGAACATCGTTCCGAAGAACCCGAATACGAGGATGACCCCGTACATCGCCGCGAACAGGGTCCACACCGCGGGCATGGGGGTGATGAGGCCGCGAACCGAAAGACCCTCGGGGGTTTCCTCGATCTCGACCTGGAGCTGGGGCGACCAGAAATGCTGACGGGATTCCGGGATGGTGATCACGAGGTACGACTGGACCCGGGTGACCGTGCAACGGCCGTCAACCGAGCGGATCGCGTCGATCTGTACCGCCTTGCCGCCGGGAACATTCAGCTCCAGGCGGGGTCTCAACCCCAGGGTCAGGGGCATATTCGGCTATCTCCGGGTGCTTGCTGTTTGTCCAGAAGAGCCTAGCGGCGGCCGGGACGGGTGACAAGCCCCGCTGAGGCGTTCTGCATCATGAGTCATGGACATGGATCCACACCCGGTTTCCGGTTTCCGCGTCCCGACATCGGCCTTCCCCCGAGACCGAGGTCAGCCTTTCCCTGATCTTCTCAAAAACCCTGTGAATAAGGGGTTTGGTGAGCTTGACACCACCCCGACACTTGTTAGCATTGCGCACGTTTTTTGCTGGAACCCTTCCAGTCTATCACAACAGGAGAGCGCAGAGATTATGGCAAAGAAAAAGGCCTCGCGGGCCAAAACCAAGCAGTATGTGTATTTTTACGGCTTCGGGAAGAAACATACCGAAGGCGACCAGACGATGAAACCGATCCTCGGCGGCAAGGGCGCGAACCTCGCCGAGATGGCGATTGCCGAGCTGCCGGTGCCCCCCGGCTTCACCGTATCGACCGAGGCCTGTGCCTACTACAGCAAGAACGGCGGGAAGTATCCGGAAGGTCTGACCGACCAGGTCAAAAAACAGCTTCAGAAACTCGAGAAGCTGATGGGCAAGAAACTCGGCGATCCCAACGATCCCCTTCTTGTCTCCGTCCGCTCCGGCGCCGCGATCTCGATGCCGGGCATGATGGACACCGTCTTGAACCTCGGCCTCACCGACAAGTCGGTCCAGGGCTTCATCAAGCAGACCGGCAATGAGCGCGCGGCGTGGGACTGCTACCGTCGCTTCATCGACATGTTCGGCGACGTGGTCATGGGCCCGACCTCCGGCCTGACCCATCACGACTTCGAAGTCGAGCTGACCCGTATCAAGGAGAAGTACGGCGCGAAGGAAGACACCGACCTCACCGCCGAACAGCTCAAGGAAGTCTGCCAGGTTTATGAGCGCGTCTACCAGGAGAAGGTGAAGAAGCCCTTCCCCCAGGATCCCTGGACCCAGCTCGATCTTTCCATCCAGGCCGTGTTCAACTCCTGGAATTCCGAGCGTGCGGAAAAGTACCGGCAGATCAACAAGGTCACCGGCCTCCTCGGCACCGCGGTCAACATCTGCACGATGGTTTTCGGTAACATGGGCGCCAAGTCCGGTACCGGTGTGGCCTTCACCCGTGACGGTTCCACCGGCGAAGACAAGCCGATGGGTGAATACCTGATCGACGCCCAGGGCGAGGACGTGGTGGCCGGTATCCGGACCCCCAAGAACCTCAACGACATGGGCAAGGAAAAGGATCCGGTGTGGAAGCAGGCGTTCGAAGACCTCAAGAAGATCATGCACCGGCTTGAGCGCCACTACAAGTATCCCCAAGACGTGGAATTCACCGTCCAGGAAGGAAAGCTGTGGATGCTCCAGACCCGTAACGCCAAGCGTACCGGCCTCGCCGGCATCCGCTGGGCGGTCGAAATGGCCACCGGCAAGGATGTCTACACTGGCAAGAAGCAGGACAAGATCCTAACCACCAAGGAAGCGCTGGGCACCGTGACCGGCAGCGACCTTGAGCAGCTTCTCTTCCCGATTTTCAACACCAAGGAAGAGAAGAAAGCCGACGTGCTCACCAACGCCCTTCCCGCCGGCCCCGGCGCCGCGGTCGGCCGGATCGTGTTCCTGGCTTCCGATGCCGAGCAGGCGCTGAAGAAGGATCCCGCGGCGAAGCTGATCCTCGTCCGTCACGAAACCAGCCCCGAAGACGTGGGCGGTATGTGGGCGGCCAAGGGCATCCTGACCTCCACCGGCGGCATGACCTCCCACGCGGCGGTCGTGGCCCGCGGCTGGGGCAAGTGCTGCATCGTCGGCGCCGGCCAGCTCAAGATCAACTACGAGAAGCGGACCGTCACCTGCGGTACCACCGTGCTGCGCGAAGGTGATTGGATCAGCCTCAACGGATCGACCGGCAATGTCTACGCCGGCGAGATTCCGACCGAGGAGAGTCCGGTGGTCAACGCGATCATCAAGGGCAATGCCACATCCCGCAAGCACCCCATCTACAAGATGTACAAGCAGGTTTCCGACTGGTCCGATCAGTTCCGGAAGATGAAGGTCCGCACCAACGCCGACACCCCCAAGGATGCCGCGGTGGCCAAGGCCTTCGGCGCCGAGGGTATCGGCCTCTGCCGGACCGAGCACATGTTCTTCGAGGGCGAGCGGATCTGGGCGGTACGCGAGTTCATTCTCGCCACCGACACCGCGGGCCGCGAAGCCGCGCTCGAAAAACTCCTGCCGTTCCAGCGCGGAGACTTCGAGGGTATCTTCAAGGCCCTCAACGGCCTCCCTGTCACCATCCGGTTGCTCGATCCCCCGCTGCACGAATTCCTTCCCCACAGCGCGAAGGACAAGCAGGAGATGGCGAAGCGGCTCAAGGTGCCGCTCGAGACGGTTGAGGAACGGGTCGGCCAGCTCAAGGAATTCAACCCGATGCTCGGTCATCGCGGCTGCCGTCTCTCCGTCACCTATCCGGAGCTGATCAAGATGCAGGCCACCGCCATCATCGAGGCGGCGGTGAACATGGACAAAAAGAAAGTCAAGGTTCTGCCCGAGATCATGGTTCCGCTCGTCGGCACCAAGGCCGAGCTCGACTTCTGCGCCAATGTGATCCGCGCCACCGCGGACGAAATCATCAAGAAGCGCAAGTCCAAGCTGAAGTACCTCGTCGGCACCATGATCGAAGTGCCGCGTGCGGCCCTTACCGCCGACCAGATCGCCGAGGCGGCCGAGTTCTTCAGCTTCGGCACCAACGACCTGACCCAGATGACCTTCGGGTTCAGCCGCGACGACATCGGCACCTTCCTGCCGGACTACCTGAACCAGAAGATCCTGCCCACCGACCCCTTCCAGAGCCTCGACGTCTCCGGCGTCGGCCAGCTTGTCGAGGGTGCGGTCCGCAAGGGTCGCGACACCCGTCCGGGCCTGAAGTGCGGTATCTGCGGCGAGCACGGCGGCGACCCCGCCAGCGTCAAGTTCTGCTACAAGACAGGACTGGATTACGTGAGCTGCTCGCCCTTCCGGGTGCCGATTGCCCGTCTCGCCGCCGCCCAGGCGGCGCTGAAAGGCTGATCGGTTCAGTCACAGCATGATGATGACGAGGGCCGCCCGCGTGGGCGGCCCTCTTGTCGTGGGGCGGACCAGCTTTTCGCCTCGACCGATTCCTCAACTGCCTATAGGTTGCTGAGATACATCAGACGCCGTTCGGGGGCACGGCTGCGTCCCGCCCGTCCGGCTGACCACGAGTTCAGAACCGATGAAAGAGTTTTCATTACCCGGATACGAGTGTATCGAAAAAATCGGCGAGGGCGGCATGGCCACGGTGTGGAAGTGCCGCCAGATGTCGCTCGACCGGCTGGTTGCAATCAAGGTTCTGCACCGGAACTCGACGCCGGACCACGATGCCCTGGACCGCTTCCGCGAAGAAGCCCGCGCCGCCGCCAAGCTCAATCATCCCGGCATCGTCCAAATCTTTGACGCCGGCGAACATGATGGATCCGGCTATATCATCATGGAATACGTGGCCGGCCATTCGGTCGGGGAGCGGATTGCCCGCAAGGGTAAATACGACGAACGCAGCGCCATGCTGATCGCCGAGGGCGTCGGCCAGGCCCTCGCCTATGCATGGGAAAAAGAGTGCATGATTCACTGCGACGTCAAGCCCGACAATATTCTCATCGAAGCGTCCAGCGGTACGGTGAAGCTGGCCGATCTCGGCCTTGCCCGGATGATCGGGCTTTTCCGGGGGGCCTCGAGCGACGACGACATGATTATCGGCACGCCGAATTACACGTCGCCGGAGCAATCCGCGGGCTTGCCCGATCTCGATTGCCGGACCGACATGTACTCCCTCGGTGCGACCCTGTACCACATGGTTACCGGGGTGCTTCCGTTCCGCGGCAGCCGCGGCAGTGAAGCGATGACGAAGCATGAGAAGGATTACCTGGCCGATCCCCGGACCTACAGCCCCGAGCTCTCCGAAGGTATGATCGCGCTGATCGAAAAGCTGATGATGAAGAACCGCGCGTATCGGCCCGCGTTCTGGACCGAAGTTCTTCAGGATGTTGCCTCCCTGCGTCGGGGACCGACGATGGCCAAGCCGTCCCAGGTTGGAGAAAGCACAATCCGGCGATCGGAGACGTCTTCCGCGGATCCGGGCACGGAGGATGCGACAGCGACCCAGGCGGGTGAGCCGCCGGTCGGCGCCCGGATCAGGGTAACGCCGAAAAAGAAAATCGTTGTCTCCAAACATCCTGACAAGGGCGCCTCCGGTTCGGGCCGGCGGGATGAAGCCAACGAATTCGGCCGGGCCATGGTCTGGTTCTGCATTCTTCTCCTGGTCGTCGGAGGGCTCTATGCCGGCATCGTCCTCAGGGGGCCGGGCTTTCCTGAACAGGAAGCACCGCCGCAGGATGTTTCTGACGAAAACGCCGGTTTTGTGGCTGCCCCGTCGCCCGATCCCGCCGTTTCGAAACCGGACCGCAGGGGGGACCGGGTGGAGTTTGAGGATGAACCCGCGATGGAACCGGATGCCGACATGTCCCCTGACCGCGGGGAGTCATGGAACCATCCTGACTTCCGGCGCGGCGCCCGGCTTTTCAACCAGGCCCTTGAGGCCTACACCGCGTATCAGAAGACCCGCAGCGACCCGGCTTCGTTAAAGAGTGTGGAAAGTGCCTGTCGCGAGGCAATCCGCCTCTTTGAAGCCTGCAAAGCGTTTGCCCCGGAATCCGTACCCATCGATGATTACATCAACAACTGCTATCACCTGATTGCGGATGTGCGGCATTCGACCCTGATGAATGCGGATGATGACGCAGGACCCGTCTCCCGTGCGACGTCGCAAATCGCCGGTACCGCACCCTCATCCTCCGCGGCCCGGGATGTGGTG
>JAUIHQ010000083.1 GCA_030432155.1 bacterium
CCGCAACCATTCCGGCGAACTGATCGTGTGGTGGTCCGTCGGCTTCGGATCGCCATGGGCAGGCGCAGACGGTAACGGCGATGCCTCCGGCGTATGCAGGGTGGATGCGGGGGATGAAGCCATCGCACGTGCCGTCACGGGTGAATCGGGCGAGGCCCCAGCCTTGGGGCGGCCGACCGCTTCTTCCGGCTGCACCGAGCACCCAACCAGCCACAGGGCCAGCGAAACACCAACAGACCGAATCCAACATTGCATGTGTGTAGATTGCATCATAGCGGCGCTCTTTTCATCCACTCTGTGGCCCGTCGGGGATCATTTGTCACGAATTACCTATATGTTACGCGCGTTAGCTTGCTTCGTCAAGTTCGTCGAAATACTGGAGGGGAATAGCTTCGCACTGTCGCGGCGGATGACAGGATTGTCATGTGCACGTCATGAGCCGTTCATCCCCGGCGGTTATAGGATACAAAAGAACATGAAAGGAGTTTGGTCATGAGGACGAAGCTGTATGGTGTGGGTCTGGTTTGGATGGCGGGATGGCTGGGTGCAGGACTCCAGGCCGGGGCGGCCCCGGTCCCCTACCCGATTGTCGATACCGGGCAGACGGCATTTTATGGCGAGCGATCGGAGATCCGGCGCCCGGCATCACCCGGGAGTGATTACTACGGCCAGGATGCACAATTCGCAGGGCGTCAGCCGGCGTACCGGGACAATGGCGATGGAACCATCACCGATCTGAACACGGGGTTGGAGTGGGTCAAGGCCCGGGGCGAAAAGGTCACATGGCGCGAAGCCATGGCGGGGGCAACGACCTGCCGGGCCGGGGGGCATTCGGATTGGCGGATGCCGACGATCAAGGAGCTGTATTCGCTGATGGATTTCAACGGTCACTCAGGAAGGGATGAACGGGATTCCCGACCCTATCTCGACACCCGGTACGTTGACTTTGCCTACGGCGACACCGGGGCCGGGGAACGGATCATCGACTGCCAGGATTGGTCATCCACCGAGTATGTTGAAACCACGATGAACGGCAACCCGACGGTCTTCGGGGTCAACTTCGCCGACGGCCGGATCAAGGGCTATCCGCGGGTGGTGCACCGGCGCGAGGGCCGCAGTGAACACAAGCTCTATGTCCGCTATGTGCGGGGCAATCCCGCGTACGGGAAGAATGACTTCCGCGATAACCGCGACGGGACGGTAACCGACCGGGCGACCGGGCTGATGTGGTCTCAGGAAGACAGCGGCGGCGGTATGAATTGGGAGAAGGCGCTGGCCTGGGTGCAGGAAAAGAATCGTCAGCGTTATCTCGGATACAACGACTGGCGGCTTCCCGATGCCAAGGAGCTGCAGAGTATCGTCGACTACACCCGTCCCGCCCCCGCGATCGATCCGGTGTTCCGTATCACGAAACTGGAGGACGGTGAATACCCGTTCTTCTGGACCGGTACCACCCATCTCGAAGGTCCGCCGGACCGCCGGGGCGCCGCCGCGGTCTACATCGCATTCGGCCGGGGCCTTGGCTGGATGCAGTTTCCGCCGGGACGGGGTGAGCGGGAGCTCATGGATGTTCATGGCGCCGGCGCCCAGCGCAGCGACCCCAAAACCGGCAACCCCGACGCCTACCCCCACGGTCGCGGCCCCCAGGGAGACGTCATCCGGATCAACAACTTCATACGCCTGGTGCGAGGAGGGACGTGAGCCCGACCCGCTTCCCCCGCCATGTACCAAACCCGGGAGGGCGAGCGGCTCGCGAGCCGTGGATCAGATGTCGCGCGATTACGATTAAGATTACGCGTATGATTAGCCCGAATGTTGCACCAACAGTGTGCAACATTCGCCCGTCGGGCTTCGACTCCAGCGACTAGTGTCGCTTCCGCTCAGGGCTAACCCTGAGAGAGGTGCGTAAGCACCGCGTCGAAGCCTTTGAGCGAAAAACGTTTCGCTCAAAGGCGCTTATGAAGCGAGCAGTCCGCTGCTCGTGCAATATGCGGGTTAGGATGGAACAATTCATGGCCACTCGGTTTTCCAACCATTGGAAATGTCACCTTGTTAAGATTCCAATGATTGGAACATCAGCACCATCGTCCTCACGTCATCCCCGCCAGGAACTGGTACGGGTCCATGACGGTTGTTTGGGCTTTGGTGAAGTCTTTGGCATTTCGTGTAACGATAACATCGATGCCGGCACGTTGGGCGGCTTGATCGAGAACGGCGTCTTCGAAATCCGGCATGTTGCCGGTCAGAGAATCCTCTATGACGGATCGGTTGACGGGGGCGATTTCAAATAACCTGATCAGGTCCCGGAGCAGCTTGCGCGATTCTTTCTTTTCCAATGCCTGGGTCAGAAGATAATCCAACGTGGTGACGGTCGTCGCGCACAGATATCCCTGTATCACGCCTGTCTCCGCGAGGCTGAAGATCGCTGCTGCCGACGGCGAATGGGGCTTCCTGTCCAGAAGGACGTCGAGGATGATGTTGGTATCGAGCAACACCTTCACAGGTGTTTATCCCGCAAATGCCGACGATAATCATCCACCGACACCTGCTTCCCATGCAGAGCACCCAGCAGGGAGCGGGTGACGGGGGGATAGGCATCGGGGGAGGTTACGCCCCCATCCAGGGAATCAAAAAATTCAGAGACCATCTGCGATACGGACTTCCCTCGTTTCCGGGCCTCCCGTTTGGCCCGGCTAATCACGCGGTCATCCAACCGAAGTGTCAGCTTGGTCTGCATGACGTACAACTATACATATATTGTACGTCATGTCAAGAACATCCCCCTACATCGTGGCCAGCAGGCCTTCGATGCGTTCCCGCATATCCACCGCGAGTTCTTTGGCTTTTTCGGGGGAATCGGCTTCGGCGGTGATGCGGATGACGGGCTCGGTGTTGGAGCGGCGTACATGGACCCAGGCGTTGTCGAGGTCGATGTATACCCCGTCGAGCAGGTGAAGTTTGCCCGGTTTGTAGGCCCGGCGAATTTCGCGGAGGATGACCGAGGCCTGGTCGCTCCGGATGCGGATCTTGTCTTTCTCGCCGTAGTAGGCGGGTATCTCTTCGCGGAGCTGTGACACGGTCTTCCCGCTTTGAGCGAGAAGCTCGAGGATGACCGCCATCCCCGCGAAGCTGTCGCGGCAGGGATGAATCCGGGCAATCATGATCCCACCGTTGTTCTCGCCCCCGACCACGCACTCTTCATCGATCATCGCGCGGGCCACATGGATCTCGCCGATCTTGGTCTTCACCACCGGTACTCCCCGCTCCCGGGCGATCCATTCCACGGCCTTGGACGTGGAGAGATTCACCGCTACCGGCCCCTTGTCATGAGCGTCGAGGACCTGCCGGACGGCAAGACCGAGGGTCAGATCCTCGCCGATCGGCGTTCCCTTTTCGTCGACCACGGCCAGCCGGTCGCCGTCAGGATCCTGGGCAAAGCCGATATCGCATTGCCGCTCCACCACCGCCTCGCAAAGCGCACCGAGATTCCGGGGCAGCGGCTCCGGCTCGCGTTCAAAACGCCCCGACGGCGTATCGTGAATCGGCACCAGCTCGCACCCGAGCACCGTCTGGAGCAGGAAAGGAGAGAACAAGGCTCCCACCCCGTTGCAGCCATCGACCGCGACCCTAAGCTTCCGCTTCTGGATGGCCTGGGTATCGACGTATTGCGCGATCTTTTTGAAGTGAGCCTCGGCCGGATACTTCTCATCGGCCCGGGTCAACAGGTCCGGCTCCTCGGCGAGGGGGAAATCCTGCTGGTGATACAGGTCAAACAGTTCCTGGGACCGGGTTTCGGATAGAAACAGGCCGTCGGGCCCGATGAACTTCAACGCATTCCACGGCGCAGCATTGTGGCTGGCGGTGATCACGATCCCGCCCCGCACCCCTTTGAGCCGGGCCTGGATCAACATGGTCGGCGTGGGGGTAATGCCGCACAGGATCGGCTTGCACCCGACACTCTGCAGCCCCGCCACCACTGCATACTCAATCATCGCACCGGAGGGCCGGGTATCCCGGCCGACCAGCACTGGCCCTCTTCCGACAAACGCGCCGAATGCCTGGGCGAACGATGCGGCAAGCTGGGGGGTAAAGGAATCGCCGACCACCCCTCGAACGCCGGACACGCTGACCTTCAGGGCTTCGCGCTTCATGCACCCACCCTCTGGCCGATCATGCGGATCGCTTTCTCGGCCCGCGCTTCCGCGGTCGTTTTATCCCGGTCCTCGGAAATGATGCGGATGATCTGCTCGGTATGCGACGCACGGATGTGCAGCCAGCCGTTTTCCCAATCGATCCGGATGCCGTCGGTTTCATCCACGGTCCCGCCGTCGCGAAGCCGTTCGATCTGATCCTTCACATCATCAAGCACCTGGTACGCGCGTTTGGCCTCGCTTGAGAGCCGCCGCTTCACGATGTGATACCGGGGCAGCTCGCGAATCAGGCCGGAAAGGGTCTTCCCCTGCTTCGTCATTGCTTCCAACACCAACCCCATCATCAGGAACCCGTCAAACGCCCGGCTGAACGAAGGCACCACCGCACTTCCACTCCCCTCGCCTCCGACCACCGCCCCCTCGTCCTCCACCGCCGAAACCACGTAGGCCTGACCGACCTGGGTCTTGATGACCGGGCATTCCCGCTCCCGGGCGATGTCGTCGATCCGCCGCGATGAACAGCAGTTGGTCACGACCAGGCCCGGTTTCTTGTTCAGAATGTGCCGGGCCACCAGGGCGAAGGTGATTTCCTCGCTGACCGGTTCCCCCTGCTCGGTCACCAGGGAGAGACGTCCCATGTCCGAACTCAACACGAACCCGGCGTCGCCCTGCATATGCTTGATGAATGAGGCCATCTGGAGGGCGCTGCGGGGCCGTGGTTCAGCTTCCCGCGGGAGATAGCCGCTGGGCTGGTCATTGATCCCGATCAACCGGAACCCCAACTCCCGGGCAAACATATCGAGATACGGGCAGCCCGCCCCGCAGAGGGGGTCGATCAGCACGGTGAAATTCTTGGCTCGGATGGCATCCGCGGCAACCGCTTCGCGCAGGCCGGCAAAGTAGACATCGGCAAAATCCACCGCGTCCCGGGCGCTCCCCATGTCGTAGGCTTCGCGGAAGTCAAAGGCGTTGCCGTGATAGATATCCAGCACCGTCTCCCCGCCTACCGGGTCCAGCAGCGCCCCGTCGGAGCCGATCAGGGTCAGGGCGTTCCAGCCCATCCCATGATGCCCGCCGGAAATCGACACCGCTCCGGCAGCCTCAAAGTGGCCGACGCAGTATTGGATCATCGGTGTGGGGCAGATGCCGAGATCCAGCACCTCGCACCCGCAGGCGGTGAGACTCGAAAGAACCGCGGAATGAAGCATCGGGCTCGAGTACCGGGTGTCCCGTCCGACCAGGATCCGGCCGCCTTCAAGAAAGGTTCCGAACGCAGACGAGAAGTCCATGACCGCCCGCGGGGTCAGGGAGTCCCCGACCAATCCCCTCATGCCGAAACTGGCAAGCCGCAAGGACATACTTCCATCCGTCAGCCGGTTGCATTCCTCATGTCGATTTCCGCCACCTCAAAACGCTCCAAAGAAGATTGAGGTCAGCGAGGTGAACGGCGAGGTTTCCCGCAGGTCGTCGAGCATCGCCCGAACCTCGACCAGTGCATTCTTCAACTCCTCGTAGAGCTCGTCATCGTTGACCAGTTTGCCGAGGGTGCCCTCGCCGCTGCTGATACTGCCCATGACCTTGTTCATCGACGCCACCGCCTCGGAAAGATCCTTATACAGGGTGTCGTCCGGAGCAAAGAGCTTCCCGATCGTACCTTCGCCGCGGGCAAGCCGTCCGCTGACCTCCTTGAGGTCGGCGGAAATCGCGGCGATGTTGTCGTATACCTCGTCGTCGTTCATCAGCTTGCCGAGACTGCCCTCGCCCTTTTCCAGCCGGTCGGAGATCGACCGAAGGTTCGAGGCCATCTTCTCCACATCCTCGTACAGCGTGTCGTCGGTCAGCAGCTTCCCGAGCGTGCCTTCGCCGTTCTTCAGCTTGTCCGAAAGCTCGCGTACATTGGCCATCGTGGCCTCGAGGTTTCCGAGGATCCCTCCTTCTTCAAGCGCGCTGCGGATCTCCTTAATCGCGGCCGACGCCTCGGCGATGATATCGATGGGCGGGTCGCCGACAATCGTGGCCTCGGACGGCAGAAGCGGGGCATCGTCCGACCCTTCCTTGATCGCCACGAACCGACCGCCGAGCACCGACGAAGGCTCCACCCGGATTGAGTAGTCCTCGCGAAGCCGTACTTCGTACTTGAGGGTCAGATCCACCTCCACCCCGTCCTTGGTGATCAGCATATCCTTGACCCGGCCGACATCCACACCCTGGACATAGACTTTATCGCCGCGGATCAGACCGGTCACGTCCTGGAAGAGCACGGTCATTTCGTAGCTCTTGGTGAAGACGTTGTCGTAGCTGAGAATGATGGTGACGAAACCGAGGGCGCAGAGAATCAGAAACATGAAGCTTCCGACGATCAGCTCGATGCCGATAAGGCGCTTGCGTGATGAACTCATGATGCTGTGGATTCCTCCCAACTACCTTTCCTCGTAATATACTGAGACTCAAGGAAAAGCTTAACTCTTTCCTGTTTGGAAGCGATAAACCCGGCGGGATCGGCGAGCTCGACGATCTTGCCCCCGTCCAGCATGCCGATGCGGTCGCCGATCGACAGGGCGCTGTGAAGATCGTGGGTGACCACAATGCTGGTAACCCCGAGTTTTCGGCTGGTGTCGGCGATCAGGCGGTCGATGGTCCGCGATGTCGCGGGGTCGAGACCGGAGGTCGGTTCGTCATAGAGAATGATGTCCGGCTCACGGATGATCGCCCGGGCAAGGGCGGCCCGCTTCCGCATCCCCCCCGACAGGTTGGCGGGATACTTGTCGAACGCTTCCTCCAGCCCCACGAGCTTCAGCTTCTCGCGGGCGATCTTGTTGATCTCCTCATCCGGTTTCTTCGAGTGCTCCCGCAGGGGCAGGCCCACGTTCTCCCCCGCGGTCATCCACTGCAGCAGGGCGCCGCTCTGGAACAGGTATCCGAACTTGTTGCGCATCCGTTCAAGGTCCTTGGACCCGGCGTCGCTGATGCACTCGCCGTCCACCAGGACCCTCCCCTCGTCCGGGGTGAGCAGCCGGACCATGTGCTTGAGGGTCACGCTCTTGCCCGCGCCGGACAGGCCGACGATGATGAACACTTCACCCTTCTTAATTTCAAAATCCACGCCATCGAGCACCGCCTTGGCCCCGAAGCGCTTGGTCACCTGTTCGAAGCGGATCATAACTTGTAGAAAAGCCGGGTGATCATGTAGCCGAGCACGAGAATGGTGAGGAAGGAGATGATGACGGTGCGGCGGGTGGCCCGGCCGACCCCAACCGCGCCTTCGGTGGTGGAGAAGCCCTGGTGGCAGGCCACGGTGGCGATGACCATCCCGAACACCACCGACTTCAACAGACCGACATACAGATCCTTGTTCTGGGCGAACAACCGGGCGTTGTCGAAATAGGCGGTCATGGTAACCTCGAGCTGGGTGGCGCCGACGATGGCCCCGCCGATCACCCCGATGATGTTCGTGAAGAGGGTCAGCAGCGGCATCATGATCATCAGGGACACAAGCCGGGGCATGACCAGAAAACGGACGGGGTTGATCGACATGATCTCCAGTGCCGCGACCTCTTCCGACACCACCATCGTTCCAATGTGGGCGGCGATGGCCGACCCCACGCTGGCCGCGATGATCAGCGCGGTCATGAACGGCCCCATCTCGCGAAGCATGACCACGGTTACCGCGGTTCCGATATTCGCCTGAAGGCCGAAGCGCCGCAGCTCGAGGCCGGTCTGCAGCGCGAGGATCATGCCGGTGAACAGCGCAACCACGGTGATCACGCCGAGGCTCTTGATCCCGGCCACATACATTTGCTCCACAATGTCATGCCGCGCCCGGCGTTTCAGCGCCGACCGGAAATGGGTCATAGCCTCCCCGAGCATGATCAGGGCAATGCCGCTGTTGCGCAGGGTCAGCAGGACCTGACGGCCGAGGGCCTGGATCCGGTTGGCCGGCTCGGGCAGAAATTCTGGTTCATGCGAGATTATGGTTCATCATCCTTCTGTTCGCCGCCGAACTTGAGGAAATACAATAACCGCAAACCGGCGCGTTCGCCATCCCGTTCCCATCCGATCAAACCCTTGAGGATCGACCACCCGCCCTGGACCTCCTCTTTCCGCGCATCCCGCTCGTAATCAAACAGGGGAAACAGCGACCAGTACCGGTAGTCATCCCCCCGCTTTTGATTGCGAAACAGGCCCCAGAGGATCTCGTGGTCCACATTCTCCCCGCTCCGCTCCCGGGCGTAGAGGGTCCATAGCGGGGCGATGTTGCGATCGACCGCGTCGGCATGGCGAAACGGCCACAATTCCAGAAACCGGAACAAACTGTCCTCCCCGTACCTGCGGTAGGAGAACAACGGCCACACTTTTGTCCGCTGGGCGAGCTTTTCCCGCTCCCCGCTCTCCGCGGGATCGGAGAGGAGGGAGTAGTAGGTATAGATCGGCCAGACCCGGAACCGGAAGGTTTCACCCTCGGGATGCGTGTCGGTTTCGTGCCAGAAGATCGGCCACAGCACGAAGGTCCGGTCGAGGCCACCGAGCTTTTTGTTCCCCCAGAGAGGCCAGAGGTAGAGCATCTCCTTGTCGCCGCTGCTCCACTGGAAGAACGGCCAGGGACAATGAATGATGTCCCGTTCCTCGCCGCTGGTAAACCGGAAGAACGGCGGAAGCACCCAGGTGGTTTTTTCCGTGCTGAGGTTCAGACGGCCGAACAACGGAAACAGCACAAACCCGCTGCCGTGGGATTGGGGATAGTGGTAGGTCACATCATTCCAGAACGGCCAGAGGATGAAGCGTTTGTCGAACTTCCCCTCATCGCGGGAGATGCCGTAGAAGGGGAAAAAGCGGGCCCGGTACTTGTCCTCGCCGGTGGTTCGCGAGATGAGAGGCCAGAGAACGTTCACCGTCTCCAGGTCGTTCAGCTTGCTGGTTGAATAGAGGGGCCAGAGAACGAACGATATTTCGTCCCGGCCGAGAAATTCATGGATCGAACCGTAGAGGGGGAAGAGGGCCCGGTAGTCCTCGCCCTGGCGATCCGAACCCTGAAAGTAAAACGGGAACAGCCAAAGCCGGTCCCGCGGCGGATTGTCATCGCCGTGATCATACGAATAGAAAATCAGGGCCCGGCGATATTCTTCTTCCCGGACATCCCGGGAGATCGCCAGCGGCCAGAAGATATCGTAGCCGGAAGTACCGAGATCCGGATTCTCAAATGTGGAAGCGACCGGTCGCACCGCCCAGCCGTGGGGATGATCGTCACCCGGCACCCGTTCATAAAAAGGTCCGACGGCTTTGTCGTGAAGGTTGCCGCGCACATCCTCATGGCGGCTGGCGATGAAACCGAAGTCCCAGGTATCGGTACGGGTAAAGGTTCCGTAGCCCGCGGCGGGAAGCAGCAGGATCAGGGCATGCGGCAGCGCGAGCCGCGTCATGGAAGAAAGCCGGGGCATTCAGAATCTCATTCGCCGAGGGCCCTGGCGACCGTTTCAGCCAGATGCTCGGTCAGGCGTTTCGTCATTTCTTCGGTCGGGCCTTCCACCATGACCCGGCACATGGACTGGGTTCCGGAATACCGGATGAGGACGCGGCCCTGGTCCATGAGCTCGCCCTCCGCAGCCCTGACCGCATCCACGATGGCCGGGATGTCCTCGATCGGCGGCTTTTCGTTTACCTGCACATTGATCATGTGCTGGGGGGTCATGGTCATCACGCCGGCGAGGTCGGAAAGGTTGCGGCCGGTGCGTTTCATGACCGCGAGGAGCTGAAGGGCGGAGATGATGCCGTCGCCGGTGGTGTGATGTTCGGCGAAAATGAGATGGCCCGAGGCCTCCCCGCCGAGCATGGCATCCTTGTCCTTCATCATCTCGAGCACATACCGGTCGCCGACCGCGGAGACCGCATGTTCGATCTCGAGTTCCCGCAGGGCCTTGTAGAGACCGAAATTGGCCATGACGGTGGTGACGATCATGTTGTTCCGCAGGGCATCGCGCTCCTTGAGGTCTTTGCCGCAGATTGCAAGGACGTGGTCGCCGGTCAGTTCCCGTCCCCGATCGTCCACCGCGATCACCCGATCCCCGTCGCCGTCAAACGCGAGACCGACATCGGCATGTTCCGCCTGCACGGTTCGGATGAGATCTTCGGTATGCTGGGAGCCGCACTCCGCGTTGATGTTCGTTCCGTTGGGCTTGTTGTGAATGGCGATCACCTCGGCCCCGAGCTCGGAGAATACCGTCGGCGCGACCTTGTAGGTGGCGCCGTTGGAGCAATCGAGGACGATCTTCATTCCCTCAAGGCTCAGTTCGTCGGGAAAGGTGTTCTTGCAAAAGACGATGTACCGGCCTGACGCGTCGTCGATGCGGCGGGCTTTCCCAATCTCGTCCGCGGTGGGACGGATATCACGGATACGGCCGGAGGTGATCAGCTCTTCGATTTCATCTTCTTCCTGGTCGGGCAGCTTGTAGCCGGTGCGGGAGAAGATCTTGATACCGTTGTCCTGGTACGGATTGTGGGAGGCGGAGATCACGAGGCCGGCGTCGGCCCGCATGCTGTGGGTGATGAAGGCGATGCCGGGGGTCGGCATGGGACCGACGACCAGCACATCCACCCCCATCGAACAGATGCCGGCGGTCAGGGCGTTTTCCAGCATGTAGCCGCTGATCCGGGTGTCCTTGCCGATGACGATCGTGGGGCGATGCTTCGCGTGGCGCTTGCACACATAGGCGGTGGCCCGGCCGATTTCCAGCACCATTTCCGCGGTCATCGGGGGCTTGTTGGCGACCCCGCGCACGCCATCCGTTCCAAACAGTCGAGCCATGATCAGGATTCCTTGTTGAAGGCCGCATCCAGGCGGCCGGTAACATCATTCACAATCGATTGCAGCCACGTGGTGAGCTGCCTTCCGTCATCTTCTGAAAGCGTTCGTATGGCATCAAGATACCGTTCCCCCTGCAGCCGGTCGATCGTGTCCGCCGGCGGGTGATTGACGGAGGCCGGTGTCTGTGGCAGGGACTCGGCGATGGCCGGCCATGCATTCGTGATGTCCTGCTGTGCGGACAGCTCCGCCCCGCCGGTATCATCCTTGTGCCGGAGCGCCTCGATGGATGCCGGCAGCTTGTCCGCCACCGCCCCGATTCGCTTGATCCGTTCCTCAAGGAGAAGGTCGAGACAGGCGAGTCCGCCATCCAGGCAGGCCTGGTCTGAAGGTGTGGAGGCAAACCGGTTGCGGACAACCCGGTACCAGGCATGGAGTGCATACAGGTTGCCGATGTAGATGAGGTTATTCGTAAAGATACGGCGAGCCCGGCGGTAGACTGTGGTGTCGTAGGGCTGGTCGAGCTTCTCGACCCGGGCGGGATCGGCGGCGAGGCGGCCCGCTTCCTTCACGTCCGAACGCAGGATGGTGCCGGCGGGAATGACGGTTCCGTATTCGACCCGGACCGGACCGACCATGCCCCCCTGCCCGCCGAGAAAGATCGGGGCCTCGCGCATCATAACCCCGCGCGGCACATCCCCGATCAGCGAGGGGGTCGCCTTGTCCTGGTGCGGGGTGAAATTGAAATGAATGTAGGAGGATCCGACTTCGCTGTGGTTCTTGCGGCTGGTGCCGCCGGCCATCAGACAGTCGCAGAAATTGATCAGGCTGCCGGTGGTCACGAACGGGAGGAGAATCGTCTGCTTGAAACCCACGGTGTGAGCGCCGTTGGCCTGTTCCTCGAGGATCGTGCCGGACCGGACGTGGGCGCCGGATCCCATGGAAGCGCCATGCCAGTAAACCGCGCCCTGATGGTATCCACCGGCAAGATCGACATCCCGGCCAAGCCGGCAGTTATCAACGGTCACCGGCCCCTCGCGGCCCAGGACGGACCCCGCGCCGATGAAGGTGTCGGGGCCGGAGATACGGGCGCCGGGATGGAGGACCGCGCCGGGTTCAATCCGGCTCGGATCGACATCATCCGCAATCATCACCAGCGATGGCGCCGGTATAACCACTCCGCTCTCTATCAACGACTTCAGATTCACAGCGTCCATGATGGAGGGAGACGGGGAAACAGGCAAGCCCGCGGTAAAGGAAGCCGCCGCCCCGCGGGCGCGGGGCGGAACGTTCAACGGGGAACGGGGAACGCTCAACGTTCAAAGGACTGAAACAGGCAACCCTCGAGGCGCGAAGCGCACCGGCCTTTCATCCTTCATCCTTCCGCCTTCCTATTTCAGCTCTCCGCGCTCCGCCCGCCGCTCTTCCTCCGCTTGCGGGCGGCGAATTCGGGGGCTTCTTTGACGCAGAGGCCGAGGATGCGGAGGGACTCGAGGAAGTATTTCATGCTCTCGGTCTTCAGCTCAGCCGGCACGTCGCCAACATTCTCCCACCCTTTCAGCGAAAGATCCGCGGGATCAAGGGCGACATCGTCCCAGTTGTGGAACAGTCTCCCCCACTCGCTCTGAAGAATCTGCCGGATGTATTTCTGATGAGTCGGGTACCAGTAGGAATCATGATACGCCACGCTGGCGAGGTAGGACCACGGCGCCAGAACTGTTTT
>JAUIHQ010000084.1 GCA_030432155.1 bacterium
GTCCGTGGGCAGGCATCTCTTTGAGCCGTTGGCGAATCGGCTCGGTTTCGCGGGCATAGTTCTTGCCGCGCAGACTCCAAATCTGGCGATCGCGGAGATGAGTGAGGATGTATACTTCCCATCGCCCGATGAGTATTGGTGGGCCGGCTACTACGCGCTTCCGACGACTAGCCATGTCCAGTGGTCAAATACCACACATAGCACAGGCTCACTGCCTGCCGACGAGGTAGCCCTTCACTACATTGCAGGACCTGAAGGAGGCGCTTTCACGTTGAGCCTTTCGACCAATGGAGGGCCTTGGGAAGTGGAGGCGATAGGAAACGGATATGCCCCGTCTCCAGAGGGCCGCTGCATTCGAATACCGGTCGCTAAAGATCACTACAGGCTTCGCGTTGATTCACTGAATGGTATCAATCGTGTGCTGGGCCCGGAACTGACCATGCGGTTATCCATTGGTATTCGAACGGCCTACCTTTATCGTGGGGGCGTGAACATGAACCAGATCATGGCGGTCGATACCAACGTTTTCGGCCCGGTTCTAGCGAACCTTCACCCGGACCTGATCATCTGGCACATGAAGGAATTAGGTGATATCGGCGCCGTTGCGCTGAGTAACCGCCTAGATGAGCTGGAGTCGGTGTGGAGCAACGCCATTCCGGATGTCGCTGTGGTCTATATTGGAACGCCCTACGAGTCACGCGATGCAGTTACCAACTACACTGAACATCAGAACGCGATTGTACGGGATGCGGCAATACGTCACGGACGTGCGTATATAGACTGTATGACGCCATTTGTTTCGTATGAGCAAATGGAAGCGAACGGGTATCTGGATGATAACGTGCATCCGAACAATGCCTGTTACGTTAAGATGGCGGAACAGCTTTGGCGTGAACTGGGTTTTTTCTCGTTGCGCATCGACCGGAGCATGGCGATTGAGCTTACACCCAGCGGAGCGGTGGCCAGTTGGCCCACTGCGACGGACATCACCTACCTGCTTGATTTCAGTACGAACTTTGCAGACTGGGTTACGTTGACAAACCTGTCGGGTAACGGAACCGCGGCTCACTACTTGAACGATACGGTCGACATGCAAACAAGCATCTTCCGTCTACGCCTGGTCCCGGATTAGTAGGACCAATGACCGCATACCTGTCCAAAATAGTGTTTTGAAATGAACTCCCGTTCGGGAAGGGCCAAAGGGGCCGAAGGGCCAAGGGCCGAAGGGGCCGTACCTTAAAATTAAATTACCTCAGGCGAGGTCAGGGCTTCATATTAACCATGTCGCCATCCCCATCCGTGGCATCCGTGTGATCTGTGGTTTTGTTTTGGAGGGATTGGGAAGTGGATGACTTGTTGATTGTGATTTGTGTGCATTGGGACGGGGTTCGGTTCTTTGTCCCGACCTGGTTCCCGGCTCGCGGGGCCGCTCGCCCTCCCGGGGGCGGGATGGTGATTGGGTGATTGGGGTGGGGCAGGGAAGCGGGTCGGTGAAGTGTGTCCGGGTATGTGTGGCGATGAAGTGTTCGTTCAAGTGTTTGGGTTTCTGCATGGACGCGATTTCCACACATAACCGCCACCCTTACCCGGACACACTTCACCGACCTGCTTAAATGGCTGAGAAGCCGGTCGGTTACCCTTCCGGCGTTGGCCTCGCGTGGTCGTTGTTCACATGTTCATGTGCGGTCCTTCCGCCAGGGGACTTGCACCCCATTTGCAACGATCCCATGCTGGTCGCACACAAGATGCCTCGACACATACCTTGAAAAGCCGCGCTTCGCACGACGTTCCAAGGATGGTCAGGCACGACGTTCTGCAAATTCAATAATACACGAAAAGAGCTTGAAACAAGTCCATGGTATAATTACATTGTAGTTATGAGTGAGATTCATTTTTCGTGGGACGATTCAAAGAATGAAGCGAACAAGAAAAAGCATGGAGTCGGTTTTGAGGAGGCGCAAACAGTCTTCTTTGACGAATCTGCCATGGAATTCTTCGATTCTGAACATTCACAGTCTGAAGATAGATTCTTGATGCTGGGACAGAGTTTCAGTATGCGAACCCTCATGGTTTGCCATTGCTACAGAGATAAAGACGAAACAATCAGGCTTATATCGGCCCGAAAAGCAACGCCCAAGGAACGAACCATGTACCTGAGGAACAAGAAATGAAAAAAGAATATGACTTAGAGAAAATGAAATGGCGCAGGAACCCCTACGCGAAGAAGCTGAAAAAGCAGATTACGATTCGAATGGGCGTCGATATTCTCGACTACTTCAAAGCCCTGTCAAAGGAAACAGGAATACCCTACCAGAATCTCATCAACTCTTATCTTCGTGACTGTGTCGTACAACACAAGAAACCCTCAATGAAGTGGGCATCCTAATATGGGGCAGAGGGCCGAAGGGGCCGTACCTTAAAATTAAATTACCTCAGGCGAGGTCAGGGCTTCATATTAACCATGTCGCCATCCCCATCCGTGGCATCCGTGTGATCTGTGGTTTTGTTTTGGGGGGATTGGGAAGTGGATGACTTGTTGATTGTGATTTGTGTGCATTGGGACGGGGTTCGGTTCTTTGTCCCGGCCTGGTTCCCGGCTCGCGGGGCCGCTCGCCCTCCCGGGGGCGGGATGGTGATTGGATGTGTGGCGATGAAGTGTTCGTTCAAGTGTTTGGGTTTCTGCATGGACGCGATTTCCACACATAACCGCCACCCTTACCCGGACACACTTCACCGACCTGCTTAAATGGCTGAGAAGATGCTTTGGGCAACACGCCGTTAAGGTATGGCCCCTATGTGGTTTTAATTGGCGTTCCCCATCCGTGAAATCCGTGCCATCCGTGGTTCCTTCTGCATGGTTGTTATGAAACGAGCCCGTTGTTCCGGCTCGCGAGCCGCTCGCCCTCCCGGGGGAGGGGGTAAATTGGTTGGTTGGGGATTTGATGCTTGGGGGCAGACCGGCGGACCCACCCCGCCCTCCGGGTACCCCTCCGGGGGAGGGGAATTTCTTGATGCCGAATACGGCCCACGAATGTCACGAATCGGCACGGATCCTTATGCTGTCTCGTGACCATTCGTGAAGATTCGTGTGATTCGTGGGCACTCGTAAAACAAATCACCCAGCCTGAGCCATTTCCCCCATTGAACCCTTGTTCCCTGCCATCCATCGTCCAAGCCCATTTCAGGAATCAAGGTAGGGGGGCGGTTTCTCGCGCCGTATGGATCTGCTCAGGCGTAAAAATCCTGGAGGGCGTGGACTTCCCAGTCGCGGTTGATCATGTGACGCACCGCATCGAGGGTCGCTTCGGCTCCGTCCCGGGTCGTAATGATGGGGATGGATCGGAGGATGGCTTCGGAGCGGATGACGACTTCGTCGGCCCGGGCGATGGGTCCGCTGGGGGTGTTGATCACAAGATCCACCTCCCCTTTCTTCATCCGGTCCAGCACGGTGGGGCTGGTCTTCTCGGAGAGCTTGTGCACCATGTCGGCCTTGAGGCCCGCTTCTTCCAGCGCGTGCAGGGTTCCCTCGGTGGCGATCAACCCATACCCCACGACGTGCAGCTTGCGGGCGATGTCCACCATCCAGTCCTTGTCGGCATCGCGTGCGCTGATGAAGACATTGCCGGATGAGGGGAGGACCTGGCCGGCCGCAATCTGGCTCTTCCAGTAGGCGAGCTCGAAGCAGGTGTCGATACCCATGACTTCGCCGGTCGATTTCATCTCCGGCCCGAGGATCGGATCGACGCCGGGGAACCGGTTGAAGGGGAATACCGCCTCCTTGACCGCGCACCAGGATTCAAATTTCTGCCGGACCCGGAGATCAAGCTGGTCGAGGGTCTGGCCGGCGGAAACTTTGGCCGCCATCTTGGCCAGGGGCACGCCGGTGGCTTTGCTGATGTAGGGAATGGTTCGCGAGGCCCGCGGGTTCAGTTCGAGGACGTAAATCTCCTTATCCTTCACCGCCATCTGAATGTTCATCAGGCCTTTGACTTTCAGGTCTTTGGCCAGGCGGATGCATGCATCCTTGATCTCCTCCACCACGTCGTCGGGCAGGGAGTGGGGCGGGGTGGCGCAGGCGCTGTCGCCGGAATGAATGCCCGCTTGTTCGACATGCTGCATAACCCCGCCGACATGGACATTTTCGCCGTCACAGAGAACATCGACATCCACCTCAATCGCCCGGTCCAGGTAGTCGTCGAGCAGCACCGGATGACCGGGGCTGGCCTCGAATGCGGCTTGTACGAACGGCTCCAGCTCGGATTCGTTTGACGCCACCATCATGGCCCGGCCGCCGAGTACGTAGGACGGGCGGATCATCACCGGGAACCCGATTCGTTCGGCGATCACCTTGGCCTCCTCGAGGGTCGTGGCGGTTCCGCTCTCCGCCTGCTTGATATTCAGCCGTTCGAGCAGTTCGCGGCAACGCTTGCGGTCCTCGGCGATGTCGATGCTGTCGGAGGATGTACCCATGATCGGAACGCCCGCATTCATCAGGGGCACGGCGAGATTCAACGGGGTCTGGCCGCCCATCTGCACCACCACACCCTCAGGTTTCTCGTTTTCATAAATGTTCATGACATCCTCGAAGGTCAACGGCTCGAAGTAGAGCTTGTCCGAGGTATCGTAGTCGGTACTGACGGTTTCGGGGTTGCTGTTGACCATGATTGTCTCGTATCCCATCTCGCGCAGAGCGAAGACGGTGTGGACGCAGCAATAGTCGAACTCGATGCCCTGGCCGATCCGGTTGGGTCCGCTGCCGAGAACCATGATCTTCTTTTTATCCGTTACCCTCGATTGGTCCATGGTCTGGTAGCTGGAATAAAAATACGGGGTGTAGGCCTCGAATTCCGCGGCGCAGGTATCAACCAGCCGGTATGTGGGAAGGATGCCGTGCTGTTTGCGAAGCGCGCGCACCTTGTGCTCATCAAGGCCGTCCTTCTTCCGCAGTTCCGCGATCTGGCGGTCGGAAAAACCATTGCTCTTGGCTTTGCGCAACAGGTCGGCATCGAGTTCTTTCGCCTGCTGGATCTCCGCTTCGATTTCGATGATCTGCTGAAAATTATCGATGAACCACGGGTCCATTTTGGTGAGTTCACAGACCTTTGCGGCGGAAAAACCGTTCTTCAGGGCATACTTGATCAACCGGTGCCGGTCGGCCCGATGTTTCTGCAGCTCCACGGCGAGATCGGAAATGGATGCGGCGGTTGATTCATACTTCAGGTCGTATCCGTCGACGCCGATTTCCAGGCCGCGAAGGGCTTTCTGATAGGCTTCCTTGAAGTTTGTGCCGATGGCCATGGTTTCGCCGACCGACTTCATGCTGACGCCAAGCAAGGGCCGGGCTCCGGGAAATTTCTCGAAGGCAAAGCGGGGAATCTTGACCACGCAGTAATCGAGGGTCGGCTCGAAGCAGGCCGGGGTTTCGCGGGTGATGTCGTTGGGCAGTTCGTCGAGGGTATACCCGACGGCAAGTTTGGCCGCGATTTTGGCGATGGGGAAGCCGGTGGCCTTGCTGGCGAGGGCGGAGGAACGGGACACCCGCGGATTCATCTCGATGACAACCATGCGCCCGTCCGCCGGGTTCAGGGCGAACTGCACGTTGGATCCCCCGGTCTCCACCCCGATGGCCCGGAGCACGGTGATCGCGGCATCCCGCATGTCCTGGTATTCACGGTCGGTCAGGGTCTGAACGGGGGCCACGGTGATGCTGTCGCCGGTGTGAATGCCCATGGGATCCACATTCTCGATCGAACAGATGATCACGCAGTTGTCGTTCTTGTCCCGCATGACCTCCAACTCGAACTCCTTCCAGCCGAGGACGGATTCTTCGAGCAGGCAGGTGGTGTTGAGGCTGGCCTTGAGTCCGCCGGCGGCGATGTCTTTCAACTCCTCCATATCATAGGCGGTTCCGCCGCCGGTGCCGCCCAGGGTGTAGCTGGGGCGGACGATGACGGGGAAGCCGATCTCCTCGGCCGCGGCGATCGCTTCGTCGAGATTGTGTACGAGCTGGCTCTTCAGGCAGGGGATCCCATGCTTTTCCATCGTCTCCTTGAAAAGAATCCGGTCTTCAGCGCGCTGGATGACGTCGGCCCGGGCGCCGATCAGCTCGACGCCGTATTTGTCGAGAATACCCCGTTCCGAAACGGTGAGCGCGGTGTTGAGCGCGGTCTGCCCGCCGAGGGTGGGGAGGAGGGCGTCCGGCCGTTCCTTGGCGATGATCTTCTCGATCACGCCGGGGGTGATCGGTTCGATGTATGTCCGGTCCGCGGTTTCGGGATCGGTCATGATCGTCGCCGGGTTGCTGTTCACAAGAATGACCTTGTACCCCTCTTCCCGAAGGGCCTTGCAGGCCTGGGTGCCGGAATAGTCAAACTCGCAGGCCTGCCCGATAACAATCGGACCCGACCCGATGATGAGGATGGTATGGATGTCAGTACGTTTTGGCATAATCTTTGAAGGATGAAGTATGATGTATGAAGGATGAAAGGGCTGATTGTCAGGTAGATTTTGAAGTTTTGACCATGGCGACCATGATGGAGATCAGTTCGTTTGTTTCCTGAAGTATGGGGCCGAAATCCTGTTGAATCGAAGGATATCCTTCATCAAGAAGCTCCATCCAGAGCATGGTTTCATCAGCTTCCTGAATGGCGGTTTCTATTTTCGAGATGTACTCAGCCTTACTCCGTGCTCGAGTTGCCTCTCGATAATGGGCTGCAATAGATGTTCCGGAACGAAATAGCTGCCTCGCGATGATTTGGACATCCGGCTCCGAAGGAAGCTGTCGGTACATCTTAACCAGCCGCAGAGCATACTGCTTCGTGCGTTCCCTGAATTCACTGTTTTTCAATGCACTCATTCCATTCCGGCTTTTCATCCTTCATACATCATACTTCAGCCTTCCTTCATCACTCCCACTCGATCGTGGCCGGGGGTTTGGAGCTGATGTCGTAGACGACCCGGTTGATGCCTCGGACTTCGTTGATGATGCGGCCGGCGATGCGGTCGAGGGTTTCGTAGGGGAGGCGGTACCAGTCGGCGGTCATGCCGTCGAGACTGCGCACGGCGCGGACGGCGATGACATGCTCGTAGGTCCGGTCGTCTCCCATGACCCCGACGCTCTGGACGGGAAGAAGCACCGCGAAGGACTGCCAGATCTCGCGGTAATTCGGCAATTTCATGACTTCTTCCTGGACCCGGATGTCGGCCTGCTGAAGCTGGGTGACCCGCTCGGCGGTTACTTCGCCGATGATCCGGACGGCCAGGCCGGGACCGGGGAAGGGCTGGCGGTCGACAATCGTTTCCGGCAACCCCAGTTCACGTCCGAGCACCCTTACTTCGTCCTTGAACAGTTCGCGCAAGGGCTCGATCAGGTCGAACTGAAGGTCGGGAGGGAGGCCGCCCACGTTGTGATGACTCTTGATCGTGGCCGATGGACCGCCGATCGGTGACACGCTTTCGATCACGTCGGGATACAGGGTTCCCTGGGCGAGAAAGGCGATGTCATTGCCGATCTCCCGGGCCTTTTCGGCAAAGACATCGATGAAGGTCTTGCCGATGATCTTGCGTTTGGCCTCGGGATCAATGACCCCGGCAAGCCGTTCAAGAAAGAGGTCGCCGGCATCGGCGATGTGAAGATCGATACCGAAAGCATCACCAAACACATCCCGCACTTGGTCGGATTCACCGGCCCTCAACAGGCCGTTGTCCACGAACACACAATGGAGCTGATCCCCGATGGCTTCGTGGAGCAGTGCCGCGACGACCGAGGAATCGACGCCGCCGCTGAGGCCGCACAGCACATGGCGGTTCCCGACCTTTTCGCGGATGGCCCGGCAGCTTTCGTCGATGAAGCTGGACATTTTCCAGTCCGCGGTACATCCGCAGGCATCAAACAGAAAATGGCGAAGAACCGTGACGCCCTGGGGGGTGTGGACCACCTCGGGATGGAATTGCAGGCCGAACCGTTTTCCGTTCCCGCCGGCCATCGCCGCCACCGGGCAGGAAGGGGTGCTGGCGAGGGCGGTGAACCCGTCGGGCAGTTTTTTCACGCTGTCGCCATGGCTCATCCAGACCTGCAGGGTTCGGCCCAGGTTCTTGAACAGGCTTGCATCATCAAGCACGTTGATTTCGGCATACCCGTATTCCCGGTAATCGCCGGGATCCACGACCCCGCCGTAATGCTGGGTCATGAGCTGCATGCCATAGCAGATGCCGAGGATGGGGATGTCGAGATCGAGGATCGCCGGATCGGGTTTCGGGGCCTTGTCGCCATACACGCTGGCCGGGCCTCCGGAAAGAACGATGCCTTTCGGGTTGCGTTCGGCGAGAACCGAAGCCGGGGTGTCGAATCGCAACAGCTCGCAATAGACCTGCTGTTCGCGGATCCGCCGGGCGATGAGCTGGCTGTACTGCGAACCGAAATCGAGAATGGCAATCCAGTCGTGGGTACTCATGTCAGGCGTGCACTCCCGCCATCAAATCGAGGAACTGCTGGAACAGGTATCGGGAATCATGAGGACCGGGCGCCGCCTCAGGATGGTACTGGACGGAGAACACCGGCTTGGTTTTGTGCCGCAGACCGGCGCAGGTGTTATCGTTCAGGTTGCGGTGCGTCATTTCGACCTCTTCAGGAAGGGAGTCGGGATCGACACAGAACCCGTGGTTCTGCGATGTGATTTCGATCCGGCCGGTCAACAGGTTTTTGATCGGATGGTTCGCGCCGCGGTGGCCGAACTTCATCTTGTAGGTTTTGCCGCCCAGGGCCAGGCCGATGAGCTGGTGACCGAAACAGATGCCGAAGGTCGGGACGTTCTGATCGAGAATCGCTTTGACGAGGGCGATTGAATCCTTTGCACCTTCCGGATCGCCGGGGCCGTTGGAGATGAAAAAACCGTCGGGCCTGGCGGCCAGTACGTCACCGGCAACCGCGTTGGCCGGGAACACCCGCACCGTGCACCCCATGGCATTGAGAATGCGAAGCTGGTTGATCTTGATGCCGCAGTCGATCGCGGCGACCTTGAACCGCGCCTCTCCCTCGGCCGGCCATTCTTTCGCTTCCGGGACGCTGACCTCGGTGGCGAGGTCCCGGCCGACAAGTCCCGCCGACGCCTTCGCTTTGGCGACCAGGCTGTCGGGATCGAGGTCGATCGACGACATCACGCACTTCATCGCTCCCTTCGAACGGATGTGGAAGGTGATGGCCCGGGTATCGACATGATGAACGCCGAACATGCCGTTCTGTTTCATGTACTCGGGCAGGGAGATCTCGCTGCGGTAATTGCTGGCGATCCGGCTGCATTCACCGATCACCAGGCCCGCGGCGTGGGGCTTGTAGGATTCGGCATCGGCTGCATTGATGCCGTAGTTGCCGATCAGCGGATAGGTCATGGTGACGATCTGGCCGTGGTACGAGGGATCGGTCAGGATCTCCTGGTAGCCGGTCATCGCGGTGTTGAACACCAGTTCCCCGGTGGTTTCTCCTTCGTCGGTGAACGACTCACCTTCGAACACCTTGCCGTCTTCCAATGCGATACATGCTTTCATAACTCTACTGTTCCTCATATTCCACCAGCGTGGTGTGAACGCCCTCCCGCTGTGCGAGATACCCATCAAACGGGCGTGCCGGGAAGCGCCTCCAAAAATCAGATCACGCCACCCTGGCGTGCCGCCGCCCCGATAAACTCGCGGAAAAGAGGGTGCGGGTCAAGGGGTTGGGACTTCAGCTCGGGATGGAACTGAGCGGCCACGAACCACGGGTGGTCCGGCAGTTCGACCATTTCCACGAGATTGCCGTCCGGCGAGAGGCCCGAAAGTACAAGGCCTTTGGCTTCAAGCTGTTCCCGATATCCGTTGTTGACCTCATACCGGTGCCGGTGCCGCTCGCTGATCATCTCCGAGCCGTATGCGGCGAGAGCTTTCGTATCTTTCTTCAGCCGGCAGGGCCAGGCTCCCAGCCGCATCGTCGCCCCGAGATCGACCACGGTTTCCTGTTCTTCCATGAGGCAGACCACCGGATGCTTCGTCTTGCCGTCGATTTCCGTGGAGTGGGCGTTCTCGAGGTCGCAGACATGACGGGCGAACTCGATGACCGCACACTGCAGCCCCAGGCAGATGCCGAGAAAGGGGATGTTGTTTTCCCGGGCAAATTGGATGGCCTTGATTTTGCCTTCCACCCCCCGGGTGCCGAAACCGCCGGGAATGAGGATGCCTGCGACGTCATTCAATTCTCCGTCAGCCCGGCCGGACTCGATATCCTCGGCTGCGATCTTCACGATTTCCACATCCACCCGATGGGCGATCCCGCCGTGGCTCATCGCTTCGTAGAGGGATTTGTAGGCATCCTGGAGTTCGGAATATTTCCCGACCACGCCGATCCGCACCTTGCCGCGGGGATGTTTGATGCTCTCGACCATATCGCGCCACGGCTGAAGTTTCGGCGGCGGCTTGACCAGCCGGAAGTGGACCATGATGATCTCGTCGAGACCCTGTTCGCAAAGCACCAGCGGCACTTCATAAATCGTGTGTTCGACATCGAGCTCCTCGATCACCGCCTCGTAGGGAACGTTGCAGAACAGGGAAAGTTTGCGCCGGACATCCTCGGCCAGCGGTACTTCCGACCGGCAGATCAGGGCGTCGGGGATGATGCCGATCTCGCGAAGCTTGGCCGCGCTCTGCTGGCTGGGTTTGGTTTTCACCTCACCGGCGGCCTTGATGTACGGCACATAGGTCATGTGGACATACATGACGTTTTCCCGGCCTTCCTCCAGGCCGATCTGGCGGATCGCCTCGAGGAAGGTCAGGCCCTCGATATCGCCGACCGTTCCGCCGATTTCCGCGACCACCACGTCCACGTCCGGGTCGTCCACAGCCCGGATCGAGGCGATGATCGCGTCGGTGATGTGGGGAATCATCTGGATGGTATGGCCGAGGTAATCGCCATGGCGCTCCCGCTTCAGTACATCCCAGTAGATCCGGCCCGCGGTGAAGTTCGATTTGCGGCTGGTCGGCTGGCCGGTGAACCGCTCGTAGTGGCCGAGGTCGAGATCGGTCTCCGACCCGTCGTCGGTCACGTATACCTCACCGTGCTGGTAGGGGCTCATCGTGCCCGGATCGACGTTCAGATACGGGTCCATTTTCAGCATGCGGATGGAAAGGCCGCGGTTGATGAGCAGCCGTCCGATGGATGCCGCGGTGATGCCTTTCCCGAGGGAGGAAACCACGCCGCCGGTTATGAAAATGTATTTCGCCATGATCCAGAGCCTATACGTTCCAAAGTGTAAGAATCCATGGAGCATACCGAGACCCGCGTTCAGGCCAAGTACATAATGGGCCGGACCCGAAAATGTGGGGGAGGAAGGTGGAAGAGCCGGCTGGAAGTATGAAGGAGGAGGGCTGAAGGATGAAAGGTCGGTACGCTTCGCGCCTCAGGGGTGAGGGCGGTCGGCCTGCAGCGGCGTCAGAGATGAAACAGGTCCGACATGGCCCGGCCCCCGGTCCTTTGAACGTTGGACGTTGATTGCGTTGAACGTTGAACGTTCCGACCCGCGACAGCGGGACGGGGGGGGCTGCGCGGTTGGCCGCGAGCCGCATGTCCGCTTTTTCTCGCGTTGCTCGAAAAAGAAAGAGGGACATTTGGCGTTTCCGCTGCGGCCTTCGGAGGGATGAAGAACCAGCTTCGTGATGTTCGCGGGTCGAATCCAATATGATGATGATCCCCTCCACCGGAGGGGTGCCCGTAGGGCGGGGTGGGTTTTGGGTTGGTGGTAAGATGCCCGATATGCGGAACGAACGACCCACCCCGTCTCCGCTACCGCGGATCCACCCCTCCGGGGGAGGGGATTGGAGGTCGGTGAAGATGTTGTCTGCAGGTAGAGCGGTCGGCCTCCAGCGGCGTCAGAAAAGAAACAGGTCCGACATGGCCCGGCCCCTCGGTCCGTTGAGCGTTGAACGTTGAGCGTTTGGCGTTGAACGTTGAACGTTCCCCTTCAACCCAACCAATGATGCACGCCGAAGGCGACGCCGATGCCGAGGGCGAGGCCGGCGAAGACTTCGACCCGGGTGTGGCCCAGCAGTTCGGCGAGTTTATGCCGGGAGAGGTGATGTTCCTGGAACAGTTCCTCGACAATCTGGTTCAGCAGGCGGGCCTGCATCCCCGCCGCCCTTCGCACGCTCTGGGCATCGAACATCACTACACCCGCGAAGGCCACCGCGATGGCAAAAATCGGGCTCCGGGCACCTTCAACAATACCCACCGAGGTCGCGAGGGCGGTGGCCATCGCGGAATGTGCGCTGGGCATGCCGCCGGTGCTGACCATGTATTTGAAGTCGATGCGGCGGGTCTGAATGAAATGCCAGAC
>JAUIHQ010000085.1 GCA_030432155.1 bacterium
CCCGCGAAGCCGGGTACCGGGTGGTCGCCCTCGATGCCAAGGGCACGGTTCACATCGGCAACCTCAAGGGGATCACCCCCGACAGCCGTATCCTGCTGGTCATCGGCGGTGAGGCAACCTCGGTCAGTCAGTTCATCCTGAACGAGGCCGACGACGTGGCCCGGATCGACCAGCACGGGAAAATCAACTCCCTGAACGCATCCGTCGCCGCCGGTATCGCCATGTTCTGCCTGTCGCCGCAGAACGCAGTGAACTGAAGAAAGCGGATCATCGGTCGTTCAGAACGTGAATTCACATGCTGCGGGTTCAACCGCGTTATCCAGCCGGGTATGCTCACACATAGAACGCGGACGGAAAAATTCCACATCGAATGCCCGTTTGGCCGGTGATGTTTCGCCGGATACAAACCATTACCGGGACATTACCTATCTCGTCCCCGTTTGATCCCTTTCAAGCGGACATCTGGTGTTACTTTCCCCCGTTATAAAACAGCCGGATAAGTAAAAGCTTTCGACGGCACTATCCTGCAACATCACGAGGTTTTATGCCTGTTTCTGATTGATTTTGCCTGTTTCTGTTTCTATGACTGGAGCTTCATTTTTGCCGCACTGGGCGGTATCAACCATCAAGCACGGAAAGACGATACATCATGACGTGGTTACCCGACAGCCGGACCAATGGACAGGAAGAACGCAACAAGGCCCTCCTGGCATCCACAACCTATATGCGGGATGAAGTGACATCCCAAGTCCTGAACCTGCGCCTTCAGATCGATAAGGATGAATCCCTTTCCGACGACGCGCTTCATCAACTCCGGGCCCTGGAGATTGCCGCTTCTCGCACCGCCATTGAGTCGGTCGGCGAGCTGGCCAAAATCGGCGAGGTTGATCACCTCGGCGGCGGTCTGGACATGATCGGCGCACTGACCATGACCCTGGCCATGACGGATTATGAGAAAGTGGACTTCACCCTCGAAAACGCTCACGCCAGCATCGGGTACTACAGCGCCCTCGCCGCGCTCGGTTTTCTGGATCGCGAGGATGTCATCAAGACATTCCGCCAGGGACTGGACATCCCGGGTCACGTATCGTGGGTACCCGGCGGCACCCAGCTCAACGGCGGGCGGCTCGGAGTGATGATCCCGACCGCGGTCGGACAGGCGCTGGGACGGAAAGCCCGGCACGGGGCCGATGCGTGGGTGATCTGTCACTGCGGCGATGCGGGATGGATCGCCGGCCACGCCCTGAACGGTTTCAACGCGGCCGACCTGCACAAGGCCCCGGTGACCTTTATCATGCACCGTAACGGCATTCAGCTCTCCGGCTCGAATCAGCAGATCATGGATAAGGATCCCCGACCGATCATCGAATCGCTCGGCGTGACCATCATCGAAACCCCCAGCCTCCATGACCCTGTGACCCTCTACCAGGCGTACCGCAAGGCCCGGGCTCTGGCCCGCGAGGGTAAGCCCTCGATGATCTACCCCACCGGGTATCGCTCCACCGCGGAAACCAAAGTGGATCTCAACTGGCTCGGTTCAACCTGGAACATCGAAGACGATGTGAAGGCGATCTGCGAGAAGAATGGAATCGATCCCGCGACGGAGATCTGGGTGCCGGGGGCGATGATGAGTTTTCGCGATGCCGAGGCCATGCTTGAATGCATCCTGCTGGTCAACAATCTCCCCGGCGGCAAGGGTCACCATGACGGCCACATGAAAGGCCGCGATGTCCCGGCGATCCTGAATGGCGCCATGCTTCAACTTTCCAAGGATGAAGCGGCGGCGCTGAATGGATTGGAGAATGCCGACAAGCGGACGGTCGTAACCAGGGCCCGTCCCGCCCCCGGCTCGAAGAACCTGATTCTCTCCGCCGATGCCTGCAACGCGGTGAAGCTCCCGGAGGCGGGCAAATCGACGTCGCCCCGCGCCGGCGTTCAGGCCGGTTATGAGGCGGTGGCCAAGGCCTACCCGGAGGATGTGTTTGTCATCGACTGCGATCTCGCCCCGTCGACCAAGACCGACAAGGCCAAGGCGGCCCTCGCCGCCGATCACGTGTTCGAGCTCAGCATCGAAGAGCAGATCGCCACGATCATGGCCAACGGCATCGCCATGAGCACCCGCGAGCCTCAGCTCGTGGTGTTCGCGACTTTTGCCGCGTTCTTCGAGGGAATCGCCCGCGAAGGCATGGAGATGTGGCGGTATCAGCGCAATCTCAACGGCATCAACGAGGGCCTGAACGCCACGATCCACATGTCGCATGTCGGGGCCTGCACCGGCCGTGACCATTTTTCCGGCTGGGCCCTGGACTGGATCAATCTCGGAATCGGATACCTCCCCTACCTTCACCGCTTCTACGCTCCGGCTGATGCCCGGGCGGCATTCCTGGCAATCAAGGACCTGGCCGCGCACAGCGGCGGTCATATCATCGGCATCCCCCGCGACAACCTGCCGGTGCTGGCGAAACAGGACGGCAGCGCCGCGCTGTGGAACGCCGGTGACGACTGGGAAACCATCACCGCCCTGCGGACGGTGGACGGCGCAAAGAAAGCGATCCTCGCGTTCGGCGCCCCGGCGTTCCTCGGCGCCCAGGCCGCGGACTGTCTGAACGAAGGCGGTACGCCGGTGGATGTACAGATCGTGAACGGTCTGCCGTTCGGCGACGGGGAACTGGACGCGCTTCTCGCGAAGTATCCGGAAGGTGTTGTGACGATCGAGGACGGCATCATCGGAACCGAAGCGACCGGCACCTGCGGCTTCGCGGGCATCGTAGCCACCGCCGCCGCCCGCAACGGCATACCTGCCGCCCATGTCGGCATCGAGGATCCGCGCATCGCACCGTCCGAAGGCCACATGGAAGTGTGGGAGCATTTCGGCATTACCGCCGATGCATTGATCGAAGCGGTGAAAAGCTTATAGAAACCTGAGACCTGAAACCTGAAACCTGAGTGTTGTGAGCTTGGGGTCGCGGTGGTTTGGGTTTATGAAGATGATTGGGTTGCGCACAGGATCAACACAATCGGCAATCGCCAATCGGCAATCGGCAATCTCAAATCACTCGTACCTGACCCGCCACATGCGGGCGGGGAGATTGGTCTGGGGGTCGATGAAGGCGGCGGGGCCGGGGGCGGGGCCTTGTTCGTAGGTGCCGCGAAGCTGCCAGGAGGATTCGTTGAGCAGGTTGCTGGTGGCTTCGACACGGTACGAGCCGTAGGTCACGGCGGGCCATTCCACTTCATGGTCGCCGGAGAGTGAGATAATCACCAGCCGGGAGGCGGCATTGGTGGCCTGGGTGCCGGAACGGTATTCATCGATGTCGGCCACGCCGTCGCCGTCATCATCGCCGGTTCCGTCACGGGCGGTGGTACCGAACACCGCGTTTTCCCAGGCATCGGCCATCCCGTCGTCGTCGCCATCGGCATCGTTGGTGCTGACCGCCACAGCATAGGTTCCGGTGGTGAATTGGAACAGGCCTTCCACGCCGATGAAGTAGGGACGCTCCCCGCCCTCGTTGGTCCATACCACCCGGCTTACGCCCCCCGGCATGAACGCGGAATTGGTCTGGTACAGGGTATCGCCGGCCGCGAAGGCCCGGTATCCAATGTCCTGATCCCACAACGTCAGGGCGGTCACGGTCACGGTATAGACGATGGTCGGGGCGGCGGTGAATCGGAACCAATCCACATCCAGATCCCGCTCCAGGTTCCCCGCGACGCCGGTCGAGGCGGGCGGAATCAACGTGGCGAACGACGGATCATCCGCATGATCGTCGGCCCGGGCAGCGAGGGCGAACATCAGCAGCGCGAGGATGAAACGAACCATCGTCACGGATTCACCTTGAGCCCCGGATCGCCGAGAATCTGATACGTCATGAGCTCGGAGGCTTCCGGCCCGGCAGGATTAGCCCACAAATTTTGTAAACCAAGTTGAATACAGGTACCTAGGCGGGGCTGCTTGGTCCAATAGAGTTCGCGTGAATAGCGCCACGCAACATGATCGGCAAACATTTGTACTGATAGAGCAGTGGGAGCGAAGCATGCAACAGCTCCCTTACCCGCCGTCTCTATCCAAACCTCACCCATCGATTCTCCGGTGGGATCATAATATTCCCCGTTCTCGCAGGAAAATATAGCAACAACCGGATATCGGGAATTCGATAGAGACGTGATATCACTATTTCTCCACAACTGTTCCGCAGCCCACAAGCCGGATGCCCCATGTCCGACATAGGTGACATACTTTTTCCCATTATTCAAATTCCCGGTCATCGTTGTTCGCACATCCAAAGGCGAAAAGAAGTTATTCAAGTAATAAATGCGGTCATAATTGACGAGACCTTCATCCATCCATGATCGGATCGTCGAATCCGAGGAATTCCAGAATTGGTTGGAACCTTCGGGATTATCCGCAACGATCGTGGCATTTTCCGGTAATCCCAAAGAGCCCTCGAAAGCCATAATTTTGGCCACGACATTGCTCAATTGACTTTGCGTGGAGACCGGGATTCGTCCGACAATCACATCCGCGAGGGTATCACTCCCGCTCACCGTCCCGTACCAGTTTTCATACGATGCATACTTGAATCCGGTACGACCCATCTTCACCGGAATGGTCAGGGAGGGATTCAAACCCATTTCGTTTTTATGATCATAGCTCCCCTCCCCGATCAGCACCGCGAATTGGGGTTTGGGGGATTGCCAGTGGTGGTAGGCGTACCCGATGAACTGCTTGATGGACTTGGGATCGCGCAGGCCGTATCCGAATTCATTGTAAACATCGGTAATCGGGGCCACGGCCACGGTCAGGCCGTTGGTCAGCTTCTGTTTGGCCAGCCGGAATGCTTCGCGCCGGAACTCGTAGGGCGTGATAATGATGTAATCAGCCTGGCGGTTGGTGTTGTCGAGGAATCGGAACTCCACCTTTTCCGGAGGCGGCAGGTTCACGATTGCCGCATCCGCGGCGACAAAATACTTCTTTGACACAGTCGTGCTGTCGCGAAAGTGCAGCGTGTAATTCCCCGATGAACCGGTTACCGATCCTCCGGTGAGTCGTACCGGACGATAGGGATCATCCACATCGAGAACCGTGAAACCGGTGTTTGCCTGGAATCCCGAGATCGGGTAAATGCGCTGGTTGTTCCGGCCGCAGAAATACAGGGCATTACCCAGCGCTCGGGGGAACCGGGGGTAATGGAGGGTGAATTCCAGAAGGTAGGAGATATCCCCGCTTGCCCCCTGTTGAAACCGGATCTGCTTAGGGTTGTTGGTCAGGGCGAAGTAGGCGAAGGGAACGCGGCCGGTAGCGGCATTGGGCCCGCTGTAATTCTGGGTCGGCAATTCATACGTTGTCGCAAAGACCCGGGTGGCATGACTGCCCGATGTGAGACCATAAAAGGAATAATCAATCTTGGCTTCTCCGCTGGTATAGAGGTCTTTCACATCCATGGTAATGGCCGTGTTGCTGGAGCTCTGCAAAATCTGGGCGTACATGTGATCCCAGTCATCATCCAGGGGTTTATGAGACAAATTCGACTTCCGGTTCGGGGCATAGGTAATGGAGCGGCAATGATCGGTGAACACCACGCCGCCTGCATTCGTCGCCCCGGACCGAGCCGTCATGTCGATGCCATAGCCGCCGATGCTCAGCCAGTACACATTGGTATCTGTATAGGCGCCGCCGTGCTTGATGCCATAGAATTGGATGTAGTCCGAGGACTGCATCAGGTTCGTGGTTGAAACGTACCGGGCCACCTCCTGATCCCGCTGGAAGAGTCGGACCTGGCTGCCGATCAGGTCCCCGGCGGGGATACCGGCGGACAAGAGTTGCGGCTGGGTCAGGCGGTAGATGCCGTTGGACGCAATGGGAATTCGCCAGGCGATCTCCGCATCGGGAACGGCGCGACGGGCGGCGAAGTCGCCGGGATCGCCATCGACCTCATCGAGCACCTCCAGCTCCGCCTGCTCCAGGCAGGGCGTACAGGACCAGGCACTCCATCCCGCGAACAGGATCAGCGCCGCTACGCTCCACCATGTAAAAGACTTTGTCATTAACGTTCGGCCGGTCCTTCGCTGCACAGGCGGATGACCAGCCGGGCGTATCCTTCCAGTGCCTGGTCCGCGTGTCGATAGCGAACCGGCTGTACGACGATCCGGATCAATCGTTCCTCCCTGAGCCATGCATCTTCCAGCGTTACCGGGGCTGCGGGCCACCAACCCAATCCATACCCCTCCGGATCCTGCCGGTAGGCACGAAACCGCAACGGATTGCCCTCCGGTGACGTCTCCATACCCTCGGACAGAACCGGCTGCACCAGCATGTTCGTCGTCCACCCGGGCTCGGTATCGACACCGCACAGACGGAACCCATGATTTTCCTTTGTCGTAAAAACGTACACCAAATGGGGAAGATCCGGCAGACCCATTTTTCCGGTCGAAATTGGGCCACGCAAACGCACGACATGCCCGGCGTCCTCCGGGAGGAAAACCGGCTCCCCCGGCTCAACCGTCAACACAACCTGATCCCCCGTGCTGACAACCGACGTAAACGCCCAGCTTGAGGAAGGATGCATGATCCGGGGAGCCGGATCGATGGTCTGCGCCGGGGAACAAACGGCGGTCAGCAGAAACAGGGCAACTACGGATATGAAATGAAATTTGTGCATGAACCTCGAGCAAACAACAACCAACATCCAACACCGAACATCGAACATCCAACAATCGGATTCCAACCCTCGACACTGCTCGAGGTCGGGCTGAAACCTGCCCGCCCGCCGAAGCCCAAAGGGCGAAGGAGGGAAACCTGACACCTGAAACCAAAGATCTTCTCACACTATACATCATTTATACATTGATGTTGAATGGGCAATTACCTGATGGGGATTGACGGACCGGCGTATTTCCGGACACTTACCCGCATGACCACATACCGAAAGAACCCGGAGATGGTGGACCGGACGATCCGCGGCGAGCGGGTGCTGGTACCGATCATGTCATCGCTGGATGCGATGGACAGCATTTACAACCTGAACGAAACCGCGGCCTTTGTATTTGAAGAAGCCTGCAGCGGCAAAGATGCTGACGATATCATCCATGCCCTTTCCGAAGCATTCGACGTGTCGGGTGACGAAGCCGGACAGGATGTCGAGAACGTCCTCAACGAGCTCGTTGGCATCGGGGCGCTGATCCGTGTGGATGCCTAGTCCGTGAAGGGCGCGGCGGGGGCACCGCGCCTCCATCTCCCGCCTTTTCATTCATCAAGCGGGAGGGCGAGCGGCCCGCGAGCCGGTTTGGGTTGATCCGGAACGAATGCCCGGTTCCAGCCCAACCCACGGACTCACCGCTCAACCCTTTCGCAATCGTTACGCAAGGTCGAACCGGTCAGCGTTCATGACTTTGGTCCAGGCGGCGATGAAGTCGTTGATGAACTTCTTCTCGTTCCCTTTGCTGCCGTAGACTTCGGCAAGGGCCCGAAGCTGGGAGTTGGCGCCGAAGACGAGATCGACCCGGGTTGCAGTCCACTTGACCTTGCCGGTCTTGCGGTCGCGGATTTCGAACAGTTCGCCATGCTCATCTTTCTTTTTCCACTCGTTACCTGCATCGAGCAGGTTGAGAAAGAAATCGTTGGTGAGGACGCCTTCACGGTCGGTGAACACGCCGTGCTTCGTTCCGCCGGCGTTGGCCCCGAGGGCTCTCATGCCGCCGATCAGCACCGTCATCTCGGGCGCGGTCAGAGTCATGAGCTGGGCCCGGTCAATCAGCATCTCCTCCCCGCTTACCGCGAAACGAGCCCGCTGGTAATTCCGGAATCCGTCGGCGAAAGGTTCGAGCACTTCGAACGCCTCGACATCGGTCTGTTCTGCGGCGGCATCGGTGCGACCGGGGCTGAACGGGACCTCGACATCGTGGCCGGCATCCCCGGCGGCCTTCTCACCCGCGGCGCTGCCGCCGAGGACGATCAGGTCGGCGAGGGAGACCTTCTTCCCGCCCTTGGCGCTTTCGTTGAACGATGCCTGCACGCCCTCGAGGGCCTTCAGCACCCTGGCCAGGGTTTCCGGCTCGTTGGCTTCCCAATCCTTCTGGGGGGCAAGACGGATGCGGGCGCCGTTGGCCCCGCCGCGTTTGTCCGACCCGCGGAAGGTGGATGCGGAGGCCCAGGCAGTGAAGACGAGATCGCGGACCGACAGGCCGGTTGCGAGGATCTTCGCCTTGAGGTCCTTGATGTCCTTATCGTCGATCAATGCATGATCAACGGCAGGAATCGGATCCTGCCAGATCAGCTCTTCTTCCGGCACTTCGGGTCCGAGGTAGCGCGAGCGCGGACCCATGTCGCGATGGGTCAGCTTGAACCAGGCCCGGGCAAACGCGTCGGCAAAGGCCGCGGGATCCTTGTGGAAGCGGCGGGAGATCGGTTCGTAGATCGGATCCATCCGCATTGCCATGTCGGCGGTGGTCATGATGATCGGAACTTTTTTCGAGGCATCCTCGGCGTCGGGGGCTTTGTCCTCTTCCTTCAGGTCCCTGGGGGTCCATTGAAACGCTCCGGCCGGACTCTTGATCAGCTCCCACTCGTACCCGAAGAGAACATCAAAATATCCGGAATCCCATTTCGTCGGATTGGGCGTCCATGCCCCTTCAATACCGCTGGTAATGCTGTCCGATCCCTTGCCGCTGCCATGGGAGCTCTTCCACCCCAGTCCCTGTTCTTCGATCGGAGCGCCTTCGGGTTCGGGCCCGACCAGCGCGGCATCACCGGCCCCGTGGCACTTGCCGAACGTATGACCGCCGGCGGTGAGGGCGACGGTTTCCTCGTCGTTCATGGCCATGCGGGCAAAGGTTTCACGGATGTCGCGGCCCGCGGCCACCGGGTCGGGTTCGCCGTTCGGGCCTTCGGGGTTGACATAGATCAGCCCCATCTGAACGGCGGCCAACGGGTTTTCGAGATCGCGGTCGCCGCTGTAGCGCTTGTCACCGAGCCAGGTATCTTCGCTGCCCCAGTAGATATCCTCCTCCGGCTCCCAGACATCCTCGCGTCCCCCGCCGAAACCAAACGTCTTGAGTCCCATCGATTCCAGGGCGCAGTTGCCGGCGAGAACCATGAGGTCGGCCCATGAAAGGCTGTCGCCATACTTCTGTTTGATCGGCCACAGCAGACGCCGGGCCTTGTCGAGGTTGGCATTATCGGGCCAACTGTTCAGCGGGGCAAACCGCTGGGTGCCGGTCCCCGCCCCGCCCCGGCCGTCGCCGATCCGGTAGGTGCCGGCGCTGTGCCAGGCCATGCGAATGAACAGCGGGCCATAGTGACCGAAGTCGGCGGGCCACCACGCCTGCGAGTCGGTCATCAGCGCATAGAGATCCTGCTTCACGGCGGCCAGATCAAGTTTCTTGAATGCCTCCGCATAATCGAATTCGTCGCCCATGGGATTCGACTTCGTGTCGTGCTGGTGAAGGATTTTGAGGTTGAGCTGGTTCGGCCACCAGTCGCGATTCGATCGACCGCTGAACGTTACATTGGGATTGGTTTCATGCATGACCGGGCAGCCGCCCTTGTTCACAGACTTCTTGTCTTCCATCGTCTTCTCCATACCGGGGTTGTGTTGAAAATTCTGCGTTCCGGCATCCGCCGGACGCGGCCGGGGCCGGCGGCGGGTTGCGCCGTTGCCCCGTCTTTACCCCTACGCCAAAACAGCGAAGGGTCAAATGCGGATTCACCTTACGCCGGCAATAAGAGCGGTTCAAGACAGGAAAAGCGGAGACCCTCCTACCGGCCCCGGGGGCGTATCAGGAGGAGGGTGGCGAAGCCGAGGAAGGAGATGGTGCTGACGACGGCGAGCATGATCACGACCTGGCCGATGGTATCGTGGAACAGGATGACGCCGACGATATACAGCAGGGCGCAGCCAATAAGCAGGGCCATGCCGCGGAAACGGTGGCAGGCCATCTCGTAATTCATCAGCAGGAAGGTCGCGCCGAGGGGGGCCATCGCCCAGACCACGGAGATCAGGAGCCGCACCATGTCCCGGGTCGGATACCGGTCGTCGTACATGATCCACAGCGGCAGCCAAGGCAGCATCGATACCGCCAGCACCGCCGCGCTGATCATCAGCACCACCAGCACCATGGCCTTGATCAGCGTGGCCCGCCCCGCCCCGTCCGTACCCTGGGAGGCGATGATCTTGGGGAACATCACGAGCGCGATCGGCATCGGGAGGAAGACCACCGAGCGGCCGATGGTGGCGGCACGGGCGAACAGCCCTGCATCCTCGGGATGGAAGTAGTGTTTCACGAAAATCAGGTCGGCGTTCATGAGGATCGCGAAGGCGCCGAGCATGACCAGCGACTTCATCAGGTAGTCGCCCATCCCTTCGGACAATTCGACGTCGGGATAGTCCCGGGTCATCCGGTGCATCCCGATCACGCTGATGATCAGCCCGAGGGCAATGGCCAGCCCGTGGGCGGCGAGGCCGACCGCGGCGGTGGCGCCGATGAACTGGATCATCAGGATGACAATGCCGAGACGGAACACCGTCCAGACATGCATCGAAGCCGACATCCAGTAGAAATGCTCGATGCCCTGAAAGGTCCCGGTCATCAGGGGGAGGAACAGGGTTGCGGCGACAAATACGCAGGTCAGGCGAAACGGCGCGGGTGAATCGAGCTGAAAAAATCCGACCGCCCAGTCGCCGGCAAAATATCCCATGCAGACAATAGGGATCGCCAGCAGCAGCAGGCGGCGGCTCCAGATCCCGACGATCATACGCACTGCGCCGAGCTGACCCAGCCTCGCCGACCGGGCCGCGTAATGGGCGATGGCGGTGCGGAGCGCCTCGAGAGGCGTGGCGGTGATCAGGATCAGGCTCATCATCACCGCGAGAACCCCGTACTCCTCCTCGGACAGGCGTCGCCCGGTCACCACCTGGAACATCATGTTGGCCAGGTTGGCGAACTGGCTGGCCACCACGAGAAAGATACCGTGGCGGAGCATGCCGGGACGGGCTTCGACGCCGTTCACGTCATCCGTCGCCATGGGTAATCCTTCCCAACGTCCGGTCATACAGGGTCACCACCCAGCGGAACGGTGAATACAGCAACCGCAGGCGAATGATGGCGATAAACATCTCGAAGGACGCCCGAACGAGCCGCAACTGCGAGCCGCCGATATCATGCCATGTCGTCGGCCACTCGATGATCCGATAGCCTCGGCGGTGAATGTGAAAGAGGAGATCGACATCGAACGCCCACCGGGTCAGCCCGAGATCGGGCAAAACCTCCTCCAGCGCTTCGCGGCGGAGAACCTTGGCTCCGCATTGGGTGTCGGAAAGCCCCAACCGGAAAAGCAGATTGATGGTGAAGTTGAACACGCGTGAAAAGATCTGCCGCCGCACCGTCTGACGCGGTTCCACCACCGATTCCGGGAACCAGCGGGAGGCGATGATCGCCCCGGCGTCGCCGATGTGGACCACCAGGTCGTCGAACGCCTCCGGGGGCGTTGAGCCGTCGGCATCGGCGAAGCCCACGCAATCGCCGGATGCGTGCTTGAACCCCATGATCACCGCCCCGCCCTTTCCGATGGCATCCGCTTCCTCAATGACACTGATCTGGGGAATACGGGCGCCGTATGTGCGGGCGATCTCCGCGGTGCGGTCGCGGGAACCATTGACCACGATGATGAACTCCACGTCCCGGCCGTACCGCTCGGTGAAGAATCCGGTGTAGGCATCGAGCATCGGGCGGATCCGCGACTCTTCATTATAGGCGGGAATGACAATGGAAAGCTTCACGGATTCACGGTCTCCCGCAAGCGGTAGATTCGCAGCGTGGTCGCGGCCTGTCCGAATCGTGGGATCTCCCGGACCAGATCGTATCGGGATTCAATCAGTCCCAGCCATGCATCACGCTCCTCCTCCGGCACCTTGTCCACCGCCGGCGAATCAATGCCGAACGTATACCCGCTGACGGCGGCCACCGGGATGTCGGTAGTTGAAAGCAGTTCGCGGGTCATGGCGCGGTTCATAACGTGGAGGGTTTCGGCGGTTGCATCATCCGCATCGGGGTAATACGAAAACGGACCCATCTCCATGCCTTCGGGAACGTTGAGCCCCGCCTCGACCGCGAGATAGATGTCCTGGGTCAGGAGCTGTCCGTCATGGGGCAGCTCGCGAAGGGTCCGGGCGGCATCCTGAAGCTGTACAAGGGCAGGTTGCTTTTTCAGCCGCCACCAGATCCGGTCCCGGCCGTCGATCATCCATTCCTGGTTGATGGGTGACGAAATGGCTGCGGCGCCGGATCCCAGCAGGACCG
>JAUIHQ010000427.1 GCA_030432155.1 bacterium
GCCTCCCCCCACTGTCCGGTCGCCATAGCATGCCAGGCTCGAAGACCGCCGCAGAACATGCAGGGTATACCCGACCACGTCAGCAACGTACAGGAAGGTATCGGCCACAAGTCCGGCGGGATCAGCCATGCGGCGAACACCCAGACCCCGGCGATCATGCCCGGAACGGCGTGAAATCCCACCAGCTCCCCTGCATTGCGCGGGCGTTCGACCCGGACCAGCGGACCGTCAGATACGACGCATCTGGATCTGGATGTCACGGTAAGCGATGCCGAGGATGGTGAAGTACAAAGGCAGCGTCACCGCCAAGCCGATCCAACAGGCCAGCGCACCGATCGCACCGATCACGCCGGCAACCACTGCAAGCCCCAGAAGCGGCCAGAAGTTCAGTTTGACCGTCTCGATGCTTGCCTGCACGGCGGTAAAGACATCGCGCCCTCGGTCCACAATCTCGAAAATGGCAAACATCGTAAGGGTGGAAATCGCGTAGCCGAACAGAAGGCTTGCGATCGAACCGATGCAGGGAATGAACTGAAGTATGAAGTAACCGATGGCGCTGACCGCCGTCACCCCGATGACCAGCAGAAGCGACGGCAGGAAGACATTGAAGCCCTTGAAGACGTCGGCAATGTCCGGCTTGGGCTCAACCCGGTCGATGAGGGCGAGGACAATCAGGGCCATGCCCGCCCCCATGGGGCCGGCGAGAATGCCGAGTGAAGCCGTGCTCAACGCCACCGCCACGAGCGATGCCAGAATCAACAGGGTCAGATTGGCTTTGTAAAGATCGAACCCTTCCTGGATCCAGTCTCCGAACTTGATTTCGATTTGCATGATCAGATCCTTTCCTCCCGAAACCGCCTATTGGTAGCGAAATCACGGCAGGTAAACAAGCGGTAAGCCTGAGAATTGCCGGATGGGAGATCACTTCCGCCGGCGGAGTGGATCCGCGGTAGCGGAGACGGGGTGGATTGTGCTTGTTTCGCATAGCGGGCACCTTGCCGCCAACCTGAAACCCACCCCGCCCTGCGGGCACCCCTCCCGGGAGTGGGGATCGGATAGGAACAGACCGACCGAGCGGTGTTCAGGAATCGGCTTGAAGACGGGCGCCGGAAGCCACGACCAGGCGGTTGCCGTCGGCCGGAACGAGCTGAATCCGGTGCTCGGCAAGGAGATCATCATGCAACGCGCTTACCCGCTGTACATAGTCCCGGGCGTCCCGGGGAATGCGGTCCAGCCGGAAACCGGCCTGGGCAACGCGGGCGGGTCCGGCATTGTAGCAGGCAAGCAGCAAAGAGCGCTCATCGGCCTGCCACTCCGCACGGTGCTGATCAAGAAAACGCTGGAGGTAATGGAGGTACGCCTTCCCCACCCTGCGATTCAATTCGCTCTCGAACGCCCGGTTGAATGCGATGGGCGAACCGAACATGCTTTTTGTCATGTCCCGCCAGGTCCCGGACTTGATCTGCATCAGGCCTCGCTCCCCGTGACGGCCAACCATCGATGGATTGCCGCCGGATTCCACCATCACCACAGAATCGACGAGAAGATTGGCAATGAGGACATCGTTGCCATCGTCCGGCAACTCGGATTCCGCAACCGGAAATTCAAAGGAACGGTCGAGACCGGCCTGGATGCGGTCGGCGCGTGCCGACACGCCGGAGATCAGGAGTTCAATGGCGAACACCCCCATGGCAACAGCCATGCTGATCGACCATATTTTCCACTCTGTTTTGGCAACAATTTTCATAGCGGCCATTCAGCCCATTCGGGAAATCACACCCCTGGGAAACGGCGGGGAAACATACGCATCCAGGCTGACTTGTAAAGGACTTAAGCGATTAAATTCGCGGTACAATATTTTGCTTTGCGTGTATTGTCATTATTTCCAACGGGTTACCGGATTCCTCGCCCGGTCGATTATTCCGCCAAAATTCTCAAACCGGCTTGATCAAGGTTCAGAGATAGCGGATGGATCACGGCCGTGATCTCGCCCCAGGGTCTCGTTTCCGAAGTGATCGGGGCCTGCAGCGGCCAAGTCGCGAGCTGACCATCACCGGACGCTTCGATCTGATAGGCGAAACCGCCGAGACTGCTGAATGATATATGGAAGCCATCCGGCTGTGCCGTCATCGACCGGATGGCGGGAGGGTAAGCTTCCATCGCCAGCAGATTCGGTTCGTCCACAAGCGGCAACAGGAAATGAAGCGCACCGGGCAAGCGTGCCGCCCATGCCGCCTCGTTGTGTTCCTCCCCGCAGCCGATAACAGTATGAAGG
>JAUIHQ010000086.1 GCA_030432155.1 bacterium
GCTTCCGAAATTTTTTGTGGCCCCATGTGGACAGGTGTAAACAGCGAATTGGGCAGCAGCTTCGACAGGAGCGTGGTACCCCAGGAAACAATCACCAGGGCTGCAATCGCCCAGGATGCGGCATAGCTCGGGGTAACGCCTGTAATCAGCAGCCAGATCATGACCGCTAGCGGCAGGACGAATGCCATGCCGCCGGAGACCAGCTTGGCCCGATCAACCTTGAGGTCCATTCCTTCGCCGACCAGAACAGAACGGCCCGCTTCCCCATGAGAACCGCCGCCTTCCAGGGTTGTGCTCTCCACCAGGCCCGGGAACGTTGAAGCAGTTCCGCTGCGGCTTCCGGGGATTGGATGGAGGCATCGGACTGCCGGACCATGATCCCGTAAAGCGCGCGGTAGGGATCCGTACCATGCACCGGGAGAAGGTCGCTTCGGGGATGGACCCCGTCGGCCAGCGCATTGTTGGCGAGGTAGACATCCATGACGGCGTGCGAGCTGATGCGCCCTGCATTGCCTCCCGCTTTCATGTAGCGAATGGTAAACGGAAGGAAGACCAGCAAGGCGGTGACGAGGATCAGGGCGCTGAGTCGGCCGAACGGGAAACCGCTGTAGCTTTTCCGGCCCCGGACGTAGACCCAGCCGGCGGCCAGCGGTGCGAGCAGAATCAGCCCGGCGTCAAACAGGCTGAGCCACCCGAGGGCGAGCCCGGCGGCCGCCGCCTTGATATAGGAACCCCACGCCGGCAATCCGAGCAGCACCATCAATACGAACGAGGACAGGGTGAACAGATACGCTGAAGATGCGGAATGCGCTTCGTAGACTACGAGATTCCAACTGAGGGCGGCCAGCAGGGCGGCAAGCCAGGCCCGCTGCGGGCCGAGTATGCCGCGAGCGGCTACCTGAAGAAAGATGATACCGGCCAGACCCACAGCGATCTGGAAGAGCATGATGGTGAATTTTCCGCCGCCGAGACGATAGACGATCGCAGGAACGGCGAGGGTACCGGGCGCGGGCCCGAACCGATCCACCGGGAGGGCCTGATCCTTTCCGTCCACCGGAATCACCGATGACGCCGCGGCGATCGCAAGGGTATGGGCATAGCGGCTTTCAAGAAACAGGAGACCCGCCTGATCATGAACCTTCAGGTCGACCAGGTACGCAATACGAATCACGACCGCCACGGCCAGGACCGCCCACCACCATGGTAATCCGCGATTGTTGACCTTTTCAGCGCTTGGATTCACGCGTCTGTTTCCGCTCCTGGGTGGCCGGGCCCTCCTCCAGGCGGGCGAGCAGCCATAAATAGTCCGACAGCCGGTTGAGCCAGATGATCAGGTGCTGGTTCTGGACAAAACCGTTCTCCACCAGCCGCACCGCCTTGCGTTCACAACGCCGCGAGACCGCGCGGGCAACATCAAGGTGGGCGCCGGCGGTTGTCCCGCCGGGCATGATGAAATCACCGGGCATGACAATCCTGCTTTCCAGTTCATCCCGTTCCCGCTCGAACGCGGCGAGCACCGCTTCATCAATCCGGCGTTTCAACAGATGCACCTGACCCAGCGACGTCGCAAGTTCGGCGGCCGCGTCAAACAGGCGATGCTGGATCTCCAACACCCGTTGCTTCACATCCGGGTTCAACGTCATGGACCGAACAACACCGAGGATGCTGACCAATTCATCGATATCCCCGTAGGCCTCGGTCCGCAGGGAGTCCTTGGAAATCTCTTCGCCGGAAAAAAGCCGGGTCGTACCCCGGTCGCCGGTGCGTGTCGTCACACTGTAGGTATTCGCCATAAAATCTGTTACTCTCGTGAATCCGCCACCGATGGTATCACAAGGTCCAGCATCCGGTCGATGGCGCCCTTCCCCGCCTGCACCACGCCGGAGGCGGCGGTCCCGACTTCATGCCGTTTGTCCGGATCGTCGAGCAGATCATCAATCGCCCGCCGCATCTGTTGCAGCGTTTCCACCCGGATCAAGGCGCCCGCGGCTTCAAAATCGCGGACGATGGCCCGGAAATTTTCCATGTGAGGCCCGACAACGATGGGCTTTCCGTAGACCGCCGGTTCGATAATGTTCTGCCCGCCATGGCGGGTCAGGCTTTTGCCCACGAAAATCACGTCGGCACAGGCATAAAACTCCTTCAGTTCCCCGGTGGTATCCACCAGCAGGACATCGGGGGGCTCCGGGCGGACCGGGGATGTTTCGGTAATCGAAGAGCGAAGCACACAGGTCCGGGCATGGTCCCGGATAACGCCGACCACCTCGTCCCGCCGCTCGACATGCCGCGGCACCAGCACCAGGACCAATCGGCGGTACCTGGACTTCAGACCTTTATACACATCGATCAGCGCATCTTCCTCGCCGGGCCATGTCGAGCCGCCGAGCATGATCATGTGCTGATCGCCGACCCCTGCACGCCGGAGAATACCCCGAACTCGTGCGTCGTCCGCGGCCCCGGCATCAGGGGCGATATCATACTTGGCGCTTCCGGTCACCGTCACCGCGTCAGGGCGGGCCCCAAGATCGAGAATGCGGGCCGCATCCTCGTCCGACTGCATGCACAACGGACTCATCAGCGGGAGAACCCGGGATGTGAATGCCCGCAGCTTCCGGTAACCGCGATGCGACCGCTCCGACATTCTTCCGTTCACCATCATCACCGGAATGCCCCTGCGATGAGCGGACCGAATCAGGTTCGGCCAGATTTCGATTTCCACCAGGATGATGGCGGCCGGCCGGACCAGGTCGAGAACCCGGTTGATGACCGGGGGGAAATCCACCGGAAAATAGATCAAGGCGTCTGCCGGGGGGAGCTCACGCTCGGCGATGGCATGGCCGGTCGATGTGGTCACCGAGAGTACAAACCGCACCGACGGGTCACGCTCCCGCCATCGCTTCATGATGTCGAGGGCCACAAACACCTCGCCGACACTCACCGCATGCAGCCAGACCCGGCCGCCTTCACCGAGCTGGGCTTCCACCTCGGGCCGATACCGCCCGATCCGGTTCATGAAATCCCGCGCATAGCCGCCCCGGCGGCGCATTCTCCACAAAAATCGCGGCATCAACACGATAAACGCGACCACGAACAACAGATTGTAGAACCACCAGATCATCGATTCATACTCATGAGAGGCGCCATGCCATCGAACGAAAACAGACCGGGCTCAGCCTTCGGTCACGATTTCATCGTAGAACGCAAGGTAGTCATCCGGTGTATCCCCCTCCCGGAAGCCCATCGCGGATCGGGGATGCATGTTCAACTGGCCGGTAATGTTGTAGGGAACGGACGGCCCCCAGTCATACCGCTTCTTCATCGGCAGAATCGTATCGCGAAGGAGCTTCATCACCGGGCGGAGATTGAACTTGGGATTGCGAAGAAACCCGAGAAGGATTTCCGTGTTGCAATTCCCCGCCCCGCGACCGAGTCCCATCATGGTAGAATCCACCCGGTTGCAGCCGAGAATGATGGCTTCAATGGTATTGGCGAATGCGAGCTGCAGATTGTTATGGGCATGCATCCCCACTTCTTTCCCCGTCCCTTCGAGAGCTTTCATGTATTTTCGGACGAGGTGATCAACCTGTTCGCGGTACAAGGCTCCGTTGCTGTCGACCACGACGACGACCTGGGCCGGGGTTTCCCGCGCGATTTCGAGTACTTTATCGATTTCCTCCTCTTTTACCGTTGAGATGGCCATGATGTTGAGGCAGGTCTCGTATCCAAGCGAGTCCGCATGATGCAGCATCTCGACCGCTTCACTGATCTGGTGGGCATAACAGGCAACCCGGATCATATCGAGGACGCTTTCCCTGGCCGGTAGCAGCTCGGTTTTCCACTCCGACTTGCCGCCTGCATCCATCATGACCGCCAATTTCAGACCGGTAGCCTCGGCATCGTGGTCCCCCACGACCCGGCGCAGGTCCTCTTCCCGGCTGTGGCGCCATGGGCCGTATTTATCGAGGGGGAATGCCTTGGCCGAGTTCTTGTAGCCGATTTCCATGTAGTCGATCCCGGCTTCGATACAGGTCCGGTACACCGCCGTTACTTCTTCGTCGGTGAAATGGGAATCATTCACCAGTCCGCCGTCGCGGATCGTGCAGTCCAATACCTTCAGTTCAGGCCGGTAGGTAAGCCAGGGGGCTTTATCGCTCATTGTCGTCGTTTCCTTCCACATCAACGCGGAGATGCCGCTTTATTCGAGTGTATGCACAAACAGACCCGACCGCAGCTTCGGCTCGAACCATGTGCTTTTGGGCGGCATGATCCGGCCGGCATCGGCAATGGCCATCAACTGGTCGACCGTGGTCGGATGTACGGAGAATGCCACCGCGGCCCGGCCTGCGTCGACTTTTTTGACCATCCGTTCCACACTGTCAAACCCGCCGGCATAGGCGATGCGGCTGTTGTTGCGCGGATCGTCGATCCCGAGCAGAGGCGCCAGCACCCGTTCCTGGAGGATGCTGACATCCAGCGAAGCCACCGGGTCGTCCCCCGTCGGCTCCAACCAGGTCAGCTCGTACCAGCGGCCTTCGAGGTACATACAGACCGAACCGGGGCTCGCGGGGCGAACGGCGGTCGTTTCCTTCACCTCGGCCCGTTCCCGAACCGCGTCAAGAAAGGCGCTTGCCGACCGTCCGTTCAGATCGGCCACAAGGCGGTTGTAGGCGAGCACCTTGAGGTGGCTGGCCGGGAAAAGGACCGACAGGAACCAGTTGTATTCCTCGTTGCCGGTATGATCGGGATTTGCAGCCCTTCGTTTCTGACCGGCCCGGGCGGCGGCGGCGGTCCGGTGATGGCCATCCGCGACATAGCACACGGGTACGGAAGCAAACGCACCGGAGATGGTATCGCCGGCAAGAACCTTCCAGACCCGGTGCCGGATACCATCCGATGCCGTGAAATCGTAGAGCGGCTCCCCTTTCATGATATCGTCGACCAGGCCGTTAACCTCCGGTGCATCGCGATAGACGAGAAAGATCGGCCCGGTCTGAGCGCCGACGGTCAGCACATGCTCGGTCCGCTGGTCCTCGACCGGCTTCTTGGTTTTCTCATGCTTCTTGATCAGATCCTTCTCGTAATCCTCAACATGACAACAGGCGATGATGCCGACCTGTTCGTGATCGTTGAGACGGATGGCATACACGTAAAAGGCGTCATCCTGGTCCTTCACCAGCCATCCCTTCTCGCGGAACAGGCGGAATTGATCGGCGGCGGAACGATGATCAAGACCGCTGTTCGGATCGACATCCTCCGGCAGGTCCACCTCGGGCCGCTCGATATGCAGAAAGCTCCGGGGATTGTCGGATGCCAGGGCCTTCGCATCTTCCAGGTCGCCGACATCATACGGAAGACTGGCCACGTCCCGGGCCAGTTCCGCCGGGGGGCGCCAGGCATTGAACGATTTGATTCTCATGAAATGATATCTCCCTTCCGGTTCAAAAGCCGCCCCGTATAACATACATAGCGCGAAGGATGAAGGAGGAAGTAGTCGCCGCAACCGCCAGGTCCGGCTAAACGGTACAGCGCAAAGGGACTATAGTAAGCGGGTGGAAAAGATACGCCCTTTCCTTGTCCTGCTCGTGGCGACGACAGCCGGCCTGACGGTATCCCCACCGGCCGCAGGGCAAACCGACGATACCGGCTTTGTCAGCACGCATATTCTCGTCCGGCTTGATCCGGTAGAGACCGGGAAAAGATTCGGATCGGCCCGGGGCGTGAGCCGGGCCGCGGTGGCAGCTCAACTGGGGCTGGCCGATCCCGGGGCGGTACGTGAACCGACATACAACCTGCTCCGGCGGCAGCAGGAAGGGCGGAAGGCAACCGGGGCCGGGATCGACGTCGACCGCTTTCTCCTGGTGGATGTTCCGCCCGGCTGGTCCGCGGAGGCATTTGCCGGAGAGATGGGCCGACGGCCGGGTGTCGCCCATGCGGAAGTCGACGGCATCGGCACCGGCGGAGCTACCCTGCCCAACGATCCTGTTTTTTATCGGGAGTGGTGGCATGTAAATACACTCTACACCAATGGCTCCATTCCCGCGGATATCCGTTCCTCCAACGCGTGGACCATCACAACCGGAAGCACCAATGTTACCGTGGCGGTTCTCGATACCGGGCTCAACACCGGTCTCGTTGAATTCATCGGCCGGACCGTCCCCGGGTATGACTTTGTGAACAACGACGACGACCCCGCGGATGATCATAACCACGGGACCGGGGTCAGCGGGGTGTTGGGGGCCAACGCCGGAAATGGATCCCTGTTTGCGGGCATGGATTGGCACTGCAGAATCATGCCGGTGAAGGTCCTTAATGCCTCCAACGCCGGTTCCTATTCTGATTTTGCTGACGGGGTGGATTGGGCCGTGGCCAAGGGGGCGGATGTCATCAATTTTTCCATCGGCGGCACCAGTCACAGCACCATCCTCAGCAACGCGATCATGAACGCCATCACCAACCATGTGATCTTCGTCACCATCACCCACAATCAGAGCTCAGCCAGTGTACGGTTTCCCGGCCGTATGGCGCCCTGCATCACAGTCGGCGCCACGGACTCCAACGATCACCATTCCTCGTTCAGCAACCGGGGACCGGAGATTGACCTCGTCGCACCGGGCCGCGGAATCTACACGACCTCGCGCACCGGGGGGCAGCTCCAGAACTGGTACGGAACGTCATTCTCCTGCCCGATGGTTGCAGGGGTGGCGGCCATGATCCGGGGACTCCGTCCCGATATCGATCAGTACGAAATGGAAGCCATCCTCGCCGCCAGCGCGGACGATGAAGTGGGCCATCCCGCCGAAGACCTGCCCGGATTCGACAACTACCACGGATGGGGCCGCCTCAACGCCTACAGCGCCCTGGTCATGGCGACAGCGGAAACACGAATCAACTCGCCGGCAACCGGTGCACCCACCCTCGCCTGGCCGTCCCCGCCCAACGCGTCCAACCGCCAACCGTACCGGGTGGAATACGCGATGAAGCCGGGCGGGAGCTGGACGAACGCCGGAGGAACCCTCATCTATGGAGCCACTCAGACACAGTGGAATGCGGGAAGCTCTCCCGTAGATGCCGCCATGTATCGAGTCGTTACCGGACCGTGACGGTATGCTGCGGGGTGAACACGACGGTGACCGAGGGACCGTCCGCCCCACCTGCCTACTTCCCCTTGCGAATCCAGACATCCTCGCCCGGACCCATCACCCGGTTCAGCCGGAGCTGGATGCTGGCCACGGGCACCGAGGCCTTGAGGAAAGTGCAGACGCGGCGATCATCATCGGACACCCAGAAGGTGACCTTCCCCTTTCGGACAAACAGTCCCTGAAAGGCCGCCTTGGGTTCGATCTTGAGGCACTTCACCGCACCATACCGCTCGAGTTTGATGGTTTCCCGCTCGGTCACGCTCGCTTCCAGATCATAGAGCTTCTCATCGGCCATCACCCGCAGGTTGATCTCATCGCCGATATTCATGGCAAGCGCACGGAAGTAATACATCGTGGTAATGATGTCGCGCGTGGTGTCCTCGATATCGAGGGTCTTCTTGTTGCCGTTCAACTTCGACTCCCAGCGCATCGTGAGATTGTCCCGGTCGAAGAAAGTCCACTCGTGAGCGCGGTAGCTACCCTCGCTCATGTTCTTCATGAAATACACCGGCAGAAACGAGCGGGCGTCGATCAGGCTTTCGAGCGTGTCATCGACCGGATAAAAGTTCTCAATGAACTTATTGGTCTTGGTCCGGTACCGGATCAGGATGCGGGGCGGAACGCCTTCCTCCTCCACCCATTCCGTCGTCACATGGGTGGTGCCGACATGAAAGATCCCCCAGTAAATGTCGTAGATGATTTCTTCTCCAACCGGAAATACGTTGAGGCCCCGGTCAACCGTCGGGTCATACCCGGGATCGAATCCGCCAAAGACCGGGGGCAGACAGGCCAGGAGCCATAGGATCGCCGTTTTACGCAGCATGTGCGGCCTTTCCGGCGATGACGCGAATCGCAAACAACTCCATGATAATCGCCGGGTCGATGGATGTGGTGACAAGACGGCGGTGGGTTTCCAGGGCGAGGGTGATCGCCTCCTTCAACTCCGCCTGGGTATACTTCATCGCCTGCCGGCACAGATGCCCCACGCGGAACTTGTTGAGGGTGCGGGGATCCCAACCCAACGCCTCAAACACCCCATCCTGATCGGGATGACTCGTCCAGACAGCCTGCGGCCACCCTTCATCCCCGGTTGCCTTCACCCAGTGCCGGTCCAGGCAGTCTCGAATGATCAGCAATTCCTGAAGCCGCGGTTCAAGGACATACATCATGGCCACGGCATGAAATCCCTGAAACAGAAGCTGGGGAATCAGCGCCAGGGCCCGGTCGAGCTGACGATAGGCGATCGCATCGGCCAGGTCCCACCCCGCAGATTCCTTCGAGAAGCTGACCACGGCGGCAATGTCTTCGAGCCGGACCCCGTTGCGAGTACCCAGGTAGGCCTGAAGCTTGGCGATTTCCTGTATGATCTGGCGGGAGTTCGTGCCGGTACGTTGCAGGAAAGCATCGAGTTCCCGGCCGGAAATCGTCAGTCCGGCATCCTTGAATGCGTCCCGGGCAAATGAAGCGGTGACCTTTTCCTGGTTCCATGGCTTGTCGGCTCCGCTGAACTCGGCAACATCCCCCCCGGCCTGCATGGTTTTGAAAAAAGCCGACCGTTTATCGACCTTGGATGCACTGACAATCAGGGTGACCCCGTCCATGATCCCGCCCTTGATCTCTTCGGTCAGGTCGGTGACCGCCTTCTTCACATCCTCATACCGTCCGGGTTCGGCATCGGATAGAAACGAAGCACTTCTCAGCCAGACCGTCTTGGATGCGTCGAAAAAACCGACCGTCCGCAGGGCTTCCAGCGTGTTCCGGACCGCTTCGATCGCTTCATCGACCGTATCGACGGCCCCATCGATGGTCTCCAGCTTCAGCGCCTGGTCCGCCTCCGGACAGCAGGCGGCCACGCGTTTCCTGGCCTCGTTCGCCACCTGGTATTCATCCGTGCCATGGATAAGCTGGATTTGTTTTCCTTTGTCCGCCACCTACGGGTCTCCCTGGATCCGGATGCGGGCTGAACGGGCGCGCATATCCTTTTCCAATTCTGATGTAGCATCCTGGGGGAGACCGAACCGCCCTGTCAACAGATCCCCCAACGGCTCCTCGTTCCGACAGAGGGACTCTATGAAGCCGGGCCACTCCAGGGCCCCGATTCGTTCCGTGAGCGCAAAGACCAATTCCTCCGATTGGCGGTAAAAAGCAGCGACGGCAGCCGGATGATCCGGGTAGCGGGAACAGTCCAGCACCTGCGGAAGGGTCATCAGGTCATCCGGCGGCACCGGAGGCATTGTGCGCACAAGCTTGTTCCCGGCGAGGGCATGAAAAGCTCGGGCGTACTCCCAGCCAAAATGGTTGGCCAGTCCCTCATCCAGCCACAGGGGGATGGACTCGCCGCAGATGCGCATCAACACATGGTGCACGATTTCATGCGCCACCCGGTCCGGGCGCTCGTTCTGCTCGGGATCATCCTTGAAGAACATTTCGGATCGCCAGTGCATGGCCAGACTGTCGGGCCGCAGCCGGTACCGCTTCATCATGCGCGTCCACACCGCCGGATCATCCACCACAAACAAATGGCTGCGGCGGCCGGAGTCGGGAACACCGAGCATCGCCGAGATTCGGTCATACGCAAACTCCGCTTCCTCAAGGATTTCGCCTGCCCGGTGAACGGTCGCTGCATAGCTGATGAAATGATCGCTTTCCGCGACTTTCCATTCGTCGGCCGGCCGGGATTTCAACACCCAGCGTGCCATCGGGGATTCCGGTTCTTCCGAGTATCCATCCAGCTCCACAACCCGGTAGAGCGCAAGGTCGGCGGCAACCGGCATCAGGGCGGCAAACCAGCCTGCCGCGATAAAACCCCAAGGACAACGGATGACACGCCGCTTCATACTGTCATAGTTGAAGGAATTGCCGGATGTGTCTAGCCGGGAATCAGCTCACGTTTGAAAAAGTCCGGCGATAAATGCCGCGTCTGCCTCCAGTACATCGGAAGGAAGCGGTCCCACGTGCCCCATCCCTGGTACCTCCGCGTATGCCGTGTCCAATCCACGTGCCCGCATGGCGGCTGCCATGGCATCGCTGTGATGCACCTTGGAGACCTGGTCATCCCGGTCACCGTGAACCAATCGATACGGAATGTCCGGCAGGCAAGGAACCTGGCAGAGAGGCGAGTGCGCCGTGAGCCATGCGTCTTCATCCCCTTCATGGCCCCGCATGGCATGGCGAATCGTTTCCGGAACATCGTCGCGTTCATGCAGGTGGTAATGAAGGTCGCACACCGGGGAATAGGCTAGACATCCGTGTACCTGTCGTCTTGCATATCGCGGATACAGTAAACTTGCCTGACCGCCCATGCTGATACCGGTGGCAATCAACGGCACGTCATCGCGGATGGCAAACCATGCGTAAACAGCATCAACGACATCGTCCACAAGTGCCCGGGCCGACGGGTTCATCCAGGCCCAGCGACCGTAATAAGGCTGGACCACCAGCGCGCCGGATTTGGCCCAGGCGGATTCCATGATATTCAAGGAATCCTTGGGCCCCCCGCCAAGTCCATGAAAAGACAAGACAACCCCGCGTACCGATCCTTCGATGCAGCCATCTCCGATCCAGGCCGCAGTCCTCAATTCATCCAATGTCTGCATGGTGCTCAAATGTCGATGGATAAGTCATCCATACGACGTGCACTATACGATGATCCAGGATGCAATGGCATCATCATCCGGAAATCCATTCAGGAAGGGATCAGCGACCACGTTTCGAGCAATCAGCGCCCGGCGGAAAACCCCGGGAGCGGAATTGGCGGGCCAGAGCCATGTACCGAAGTTCCCGGTCCGCAAGCTGGATATCGCCGGCCACCATACGGGCAGCCATGACTCTCCAGTTGATTCGTTGATGCATATGGGCTCTTGTTTCCATGTTACACCTCTCACGTAAGCATGAGCACAAGTTAAAACGTTTTAATGAAACGGTCAAGTAAACACTTGAAAATATACGTATTTACTTGACAATGAAAGCATTGCAACCGAAATTTGCGCACGGATTCGCCGCCGGGCGATATCCCACGTACATAACGGGTGATCAGTTGTTAGACCGGCAGATGAATCCGGATTACCTTCGCGGGGCCTTCAGGCTCCATCCTCACGCTCTCCAGGGCTGCCGGGATCAGCCATGTGGTGCCGGCCGGCGCGGCTTCTTTTCGTCCGCCGCCGGTCAGATCAATCTCACCTTCTTCGACGAACAGAACCTGAAAACTGCCGGGAATCGATGCCAGTTCCACCCGGTCGGCAACATCAAGGCGCGTGATCTCAAAGTATTCGTTACGGATGATATGTTCTACGGCGGCGCCATCGACGGCGCCTGCCGGTTCGGGCCTGGATATCGGTTCATACCCGAGCCTCCACTTCATCACCTGCAGAGCCTGGTCGAGATGAAGCTCCCTCGGCTTGCCGTCGGCGCCGACCCGGTTCCAGTCAAAGATACGATAGGTGGTGTTGGAGTTCTGCTGGACCTCCAGGAGCATGCACCCCGCGCCGACCGCATGAACGGTTCCTCCGCGAATGAAGATAACATCCCCCTTCTCCACGTCCTTCCGCACCAGAAGATCCTGGACGTTCCCGGCCTCCACGGCCTGCCGGTATTGGTCTTCATCGACACCATCCTTGAAGCCGCAATACACTGCGGCATCCTCCCCGCCTTCGAGGATGTACCACATTTCGGTCTTGGCCTCTCCCCCGTAGGCCGCCGCGGCATCGTCATCGGGATGAACCTGCACGCTCAACGTTTGCCGGGCGTCGATGATCTTGATGAGGAGAGGAAACCGGTTTCCGGTCACACGGCTTCCGAGCACCGATTCCCCGTGCGCTTCGAGCAGGTCCCGGAACGTCCGCCCGGCAAGGGGGCCGTTGGCAACCACCCCCATGCCGTCGTCACGGTCTGAAACCTCCCATGATTCGGCATAGATACCGGGGGGCAGGTTGCGATGGTATCGCGCGGGGATCCGGTCGCCGCCCCAGAGGTAGTTCTGGTACACCGGCTGGAATCGTATCGGATAGAGATCGGTGTTCATATCGTTGTTCCTGTTCACAAACATACGTTCGAATGGGTCGTTCGAGTATGAAAACCCCCGC
>JAUIHQ010000087.1 GCA_030432155.1 bacterium
CACCTTGCTCAAGGCTAACCCTTCGACGCGACGAAAGGCAAATCCTGAGCAAGACCCGCAAATGCGGGGCGCGTCGAAGCCCAAAGGGCGGATATTGCACGATGCTCGTGCAATATCCGGGTTAGAAGGATGAAGGCGGAAGTATGAAGGATGAACGGTTCGTATGCTTCGCACGTATTCTTCTAAGCAGCAACTACCGAAATTGATTTTTGCACTTATCACGCACGGTGCGACGGTTGGCTCATTCTCGTCCGGAGACATGCCGTTCATCCTTCATACTTCCGCCTTCATCCTTCGACAACCCCTCCTCCCCCAACGGCGAAGCAGGCGATGGCGGCGGTGGCGACTTCGAGGAGTTCTTCGAAGACATGGAAGGCGTAGCCGGCAAAATCGAGGGCGATGGACATCTGGATCTGGTCGATCCAGATGAGAAGAAAGACAAAGATCAGGGCATCGGCGGCACGCCGCTCAAACCGGTGCCGGGCGGTGATGGTGAGAAACCCGGTGACGATGACCACCCCGATCTTGCTCATCCAGCTCGTGAACGACACGACCAGATCCTCGGCTTCCGCTCCCTTGGCCACCACCCAGTGGGCATCCAGGGTATCCCCCAGCGCCATCGCGATGAATGCCAGCCCCAGCCCGGTGACCGGCCAGTTTTTCAGCATGGACCGGAACGAAAGACCGGACTGGAGAAGGAGCGCGATGCCGGCGGCAAGGTAAAGAGCCGGGGCAATAATATCATCCGCATACCATAGCCAGCTCTGGTAATACACAACCGCGGGAGCCACCAACCCGATGGAATCCTCAAACGCCTGGCTGGCAACGTTCAGCACCATCAGGATGACAGCCGATACGATGGTGAACAAAACAAGGCTTGTCGCAGAAACGGGCTTCCTGGTTCGAACTGATGAGCGCATGGGAGAATAGTAGCCACAGGACATGATGCACGCAATCGCAGAGAATGTGTCCTCGAAAACAGAACCTGTATTGCATTTCGGCATTTTCGAAGGATGATAAAGGCATGCTAAAGAAGCAGACCCAACCGATGCGCCGAAGGATCATCAACATCGGCGTTAGTATCGCCGGAGGATGGATGATGAGTGGTTGCGCCGGACCATCGAATAATGCGGGCCTGGTCGACGGGATTCTCCAGCCCTGCCCCTCATCGCCGAATTGCGTATCGTCCCAGGCAAAGGATCAGAGCCATCGGATAGACCCCCTACCTTATATTGGCACCCGTGACGCATCCATGGACCGCATGGCACATGTACTGACCAACATGCCGAGGACCCGCATCATCACCCGAAACGATGTCTATATCCACGCGGTCGCCGTTTCCAAGCTGTTCCGTTTCCGGGATGACGTCGAGGTGCTGGCGGACGATTCAGAAAAGGTTCTACATATCCGCTCCGCCTCGCGAGTCGGATACTCGGACCTGGGGGTCAATCGGCGGAGGGTGGAAGCAATCCAGAAAGCGTATCCAGTCGAAATCAGCGAATAGTCATCACCGATCAAACAACACCCCCCAATAAACCAATCCCCAATCCCCCGATCATCCATTCCCCAATCCCCCAATCATCCAATCCCCCAATCATGGGCGGCCGTTCACCGGGCGAGGTAGAGCAGCCAGGTCAGACCGTAGACAAGATCCTCGGGGGCGAACTCGCAATGACCGTATCCGCGTACCGGCAGGAACACCGGAGTGGTTCCCGCCTGTCGGGATTTTGCGTAGTAACGGATCAGATGCCGGAAGGGAACCAGTTCATCCCCGGTGGTGTGCATCAGGACCAGGGGTTTTGCGATACGACCGGAAGTTTCATACGGAAGCAGAGCACGACGGATGCCCGGGTCTCCCCGGTACCGGGGCGCCGATACGTTGAGTGCGCGATCATCAACGGAGCCCCGATAGCGCCGGAACCGGTTTTCGTAAACCTGCCCGCCGATCCGCTGAACCGCGTCTTCGGTACCGAATGTGTGATACCAGAGAATGACCCGGTACGCTTCGCGAACGGTGTCGAAGGACTCCGGGTCGTAGGCGACCCCGGCCACATCCAGAAGCTCCATCGCACGGGCCGGATCGGCGTCGATGGCATGCATGATGCCCGGAAGGTGAATGTCCAACCAGTTGCCGGGCATCGACGTCGGCACAGAGATCGTGCTGCCCGGCAGCACACCCGGGAAATAGAGGTCGAACAACATCCGTACATCGTGAATGTAGTTGAGCTGGCCTTCGAAACTTCCGATGGGACCGCACAACGCCATGCCGCCGGCAAAATACCGAGGATATCGCTCGAGCGTCTTGAGCACCACCAGCGCTCCCTGGGATGCGCCGTTAAGAAATACCCGCCGGGGTCGTTGGCCGGTAACGTCGCGAAAGTTCCGCAGCAGATCCATCATGTCCTCCACCCCATCGAGAACCGAAAGCCCGTTGGACCGGAAGGTCGTCGCGGCGAAGGCGAAACCCGCCTGCTGCAGAAGATCGGGTGCGTAGACATCGCCAAACTGAAGGTTGTAGAAATCCAACGGCTCGGTTACCGCCGCATACCCGTGGGCATACAGAATCAGGTCCCCGTTCCAACCCGACTGCGGTACAGCATACAGGCCGCGGGCGCCAGTATCGAAGGTCACCTCAAGGTATGGACCGGGAACAACCGGAGATATCCGGGCACTGTCCGCATACAGAAGATTCAGGCATGCGGCGGCCCAGATCCCTGCGAATAGAACCCATCTTTGCATACTGTCAATGATTACGCTTCCGAGAGATATTTGCACGTTGATTCATGTGTTGGATCTTGCGTGCGGCAGAGTCCGGGATAGGATGTCGGTATGGATGTGTATGACCCAACGATCTGGGATGAGCGATATCGGCATGACATGGCCGCATACGGCAACGAACCCAGCCTGTACCTGGTCGAGAAAGCGGAGCTGGCCGGGGCGGGACGGGATGCACTGGTTCCGGCGGATGGACAAGGGCGAAACGGTTTATGGCTGGCCCGCCGCGGTGTCCATGTGCTCTCGATCGACCTTTCTTCCGTCGGTCTTTCCCATATCGCCGAAACCGCGAACCGTGAAAATCTGCCGCTCAAAACCCTGCAGGCGGACGTCAGCCTGTGGACATGGCCAAAGCATGCATACGATCTCGTGGTATCCGTTTACTTCCATCTCAAACCCGGCGACCGCGCGAACGTTCATCGCTCGATGTACGCCTCGCTGAAGCCGGGCGGTCATATCCTGCTTGAAGGGTTTCACACGGATCAACTCGGCAAGGCGTCCGGCGGGCCCAAGGATCCCGAGATGTTATTTACGGAAGAGCGATTGCGAGGTGATTTTTCCGAAGGCAAGATCGTTGAATTCCGCCGTGAAGATATCGATCTCTCGGAAGGCCGGCTGCATCGGGGAACCGGCAGTCTGGTGAGGATGCTGGTGCGGAAGCCGGCTTGAGTAATCATACACGCCGCACGCCTCCTACAACCCAAGTGCGTTCTGTACTGCCGGAGTGATCTGTTCGGCCATGATCTGGTGACCGTAGGGGGCGAAATGCGCTGTATCCCACCAGACGAAATGATAGGTCTCTTTCGCGCGAAGCACCGGGGCGACATCCACGATCTCCGCCCCCGCCTCCTCCGCACTTGCCCGGATGCGATCATACAACGCTGGCACCGGCCGCAGGGGCGTCTCCCCGCACATCGGTTCCGGCACATACACCACCCGAACCCCGTCCCTGGCGCACATCTCGAGCAGCGACCGGAACAGCTCATCCACCTTGCCCGCAACAAACGCCTGATCCTCCGGCGACCGTATCCGGGCCAGGCCCGTACACTCATTCAATCCTGCATCCACCACCAGAACCGAAGGCCGAAAACGTCGCAAGACATCGCGATACACGGCCTCCATCTGTTGAAACCCGCCCCCGTTGGCCGCGGCATTATAGACTCGGACGTCCGCGCCCATGTTCCGCAACCGGTCCTCGATAAGCTCGGCGAACGTGTGACGGGAATCCGCCGCACCGGAACCCCAGGCCTGGCTCCCCCCCATGACAAACACATTCGGCCCTTCGTGATTGAAATCAAAGTCCTCCCCTCCGAAGCGGTGATGCCAGGGATAGGTGTGGGCGCCGACAAGCCGGTCGTGGTTGATCCAGGGCCCGGTCATGATCATGTCGGTATTCACTTCGCCCGGCGTAACCACCTCATCCGCAAACCGCATCTTGAATGGATGCTCGTCCGGCAACCGGTGCCAGACCGTCCACACCAGACCTGCGAGGATCGTCACGAAATGAATATTTCCGTAGAATGCCGCTCCACTGATCCTGCCCCGCAGCAGAACCAGCGGATGAAACATCGAGACGCCCAGCGCGGCTATCATCATCCCCTTCCAAATCGGCGTCGTGGCGCCCAGGAAAGCCATTTCACGAAAGGGAATAACCGAAACGACCAAGCTCCATACGGCGAGGGGCCACAAGGCGGATGCCGCAGCTTCCGCACGTTCCACCCGCCTCGCTTCATGGCGTGGAAGAACATACAAAAGGATCACAACCAGCCCTACCCCGAGAGGCCATAGCTTTCCAAGAGCCTCGGGGGATGCGAGGCCGGTATCAAGGGATTGAATGCCGACATCGCTTACCTTCGCCCGGCCCTGGTGAACAAGCAAACCCGTCTCGCCGAAACCGAGACGGCCTCCGGACTCGAAATCAATCGATCGGCCATTCATGGCCAGGCGAATGTTGTCGCGGTTCGCCGTCACGGTGATCGTGTACGTGTCTCCCGCCACGAGACGGCAAACGTCTGCATGATCCATGGGGTGAACATGCAGGCCGGATCCGGAGGCAAATCCGCTCAGAATATCCGGATCGGTTGTGTATCGGATCAGTCTCCGATGCAGCGGCAGCGCCTCGCCTCCAACATCCCCGCGGGTCTGATAGGACTGCTGCTGGAAGACCAGATCGAGAACCGTATTCTCCTCGCACTGTACACGGAACGTGATGCGCTGATCACGGAAGGAAGCGCCTTCGGCGAATAACGGCCGGCCGGGAACAACATCGTGCTCCCACGGCAGCTCAAGGTTCGATCGGGCCAGATCCCGTCCGGGTATCACATCCACCGCCTGAAGAGCACGGGCATGCCGGAAGGCGCGGGACTTCGGAGCGGTTTCCGTATCGTGCCGGAACGGCATCCAGAGCATGGCCGTAAGGGAGGCTGCGAGGGCTATACCGAACAACCATGCGGTTTGGGACGAATGGGATATCGGTGCGGTTGGCCGTTGCGAGAAAACAAGCAACAGAACGGAAAGGAGTTCACCGGCGGCCAGGGAGGCCGGGATCATCAAACCTCCGGCGGTCGGCCCGCGAATCAACATCCACACCAGGCTCGCGGCAAGGATGAGGCCGGCGCCTATTGCATCAAGAACCTGAAACCCCGGGCCTTGGGTCATGTCGGAATATCGTCCAAGGACTCGGCTCCGCCAAGACCTCAGGAGGATGGCGGCCAGGGCCGCGGCGGCCATCCAGACCTGCATTCTCACCGGAAGACGCACATGCTCAAATCGATCAACCTCGATCCAGGTACGGTTGGTGGCGGGATTCGTAAACGTAATCTCCACATCACGGATCTCCACCGGCTTCCGGCCCCAGCCCGACCCCCGGAAGCCGAATTGTCCACCCGCTTGCGGGTGATGTCCTCTGTCCGCAGTCAACCACGTCTCACCGTCCACCCGAACCAGGAGACGCTCATCGTTTCGGGTCACATTGACCCGTATCCAGTCGCCGGGACGGGGTGGCTCAAAGGGGAGACGCTCCACCACCGTACAATCCCCCTTTTCATCATACCGGAAGAGACCGGAAGGATAATCCGGGTTCCGGGAGAGACGAATACCGGTCAGCCTCTGTGCCTCCTTATCCAGCAGAATCCACAGATATCCGCCTGACTGGATCCGTGCATCTACCGCGAGACCCGTGAGGGTTCGATCCGGCCGGGAAGCCCGGCGATAGAGAATCTCCTGAAACCCCATGGCGCTCGTGAGGTTTACCACCCCTTGTTCCAACGGCTGGAAAAGGAAGTCGAGGGTGTAGAAAAGGTACTTCCCGGTGTCCTTGCCGGCTGTCCACCGATTGTTGGCAAACAGCGTGTTTTCCCTGGCTGACCACCAGGTCATGACCATCAGGGCCAGGCAGAGGGCCTGCAAGGCGGTGAACGATGCGATCAGGAGCCTGCGCTTCACTGACGCATGCCTCCCGTAACGATGCAACTTTGGAGATAGGCAAACCGGTTGCTCATAACCTACAATACGGCGCATGGTAAGCATGAATGGAGGATAAGATGCAAGATTCTGTCGATGCGCGTTACCGTCCCGTCACCGTGGGCGAATGGATGATCACCTACCTTCTGTTGGCGATCCCCATCGTCAACATCGTCCTGATTTTCGTCTGGGCGTTCGGCAGCAACACGTCGATCAGCAAAGCAAACTGGGCCAAAGCCCTGTTGCTGTGGTTCCTGATCGGTATCGGCATCTATCTGCTGTTCTTCCTCGCTCTCGGTACCGGTGTGATGCTCACCCGGTAACGACGGCCGGCGCGGCGGCGCCTCATCGCGGGGGATGTGCAGAATATCGATGCATCGTTTGCTGCATGCACCGCAAGGTCGATACAACGCCGCTCGAACCTGCCCATGATCAGTCTTGCCGCTTCCGTAGGTTGCGGTCTAGGGTATGACCCGACATCATGCCCGAATCTCTGATCATTGATTTTTCGATCGTCCTGCTGCTTGGCCTCGCTGCGCAGTGGATTGCCTGGCGTTTTCATCTTCCCGCAATCCTTCTCCTGCTGGTGTTCGGGCTGGTCGCCGGCCCGGGAATCGGATTGCTTCATCCCGATGAGTTGATGGGACCGATGCTGGTACCGGTGGTTTCCCTGTCGGTGGCCCTGATCCTCTTCGAAGGGGGCATGAGCCTCAAACTCCGGGAGCTCAAGACGGTGGGCAAGGTCGTCCGCAACCTTGTGACCATCGGTGTCATTGCAAGCTGGGTCCTCATTTCGCTGGCTGCGTGGTTGATCATTGGTCTGGATATCGGGCTCGCCTCTCTGCTGGGCGCGGTGCTGGTGGTGACCGGGCCCACCGTCATCGGCCCCTTGCTGCGCCATGTCCGTCCCCGCGGGCAGGTCGGCCCGACATTGAAATGGGAAGGCATCTATATCGACCCCATCGGCGCCCTTCTCGCGGTGTTGGTGTTCGAAGCCCTGCTGGCCGGAAGCCTCCAGCACGCCGGTATCATCGTGGTATCTGGAATTCTTCGGACCATTGTCGTCGGGGTGGTGGTCGGCGGTATCGCCGCGGCGCTGCTGGTGCTGTTCCTTCGCCGCAATTGGATTCCCGAATTTCTCGACAATCCCGCTGCGTTGATCCTTGTCATTGCCGCCTTTTCCATTTCCAATGTATTCCAGGAAGAATCGGGCCTGTTCACGGTAACGCTGATGGGCACCCTGTTGACCAATCAGACGTTTGTGTCGGTCAAGCACATCACCCGTTTCAAAGAGGATCTCCGGGTTCTTCTGATTTCGTTCCTGTTTGTGATACTCGCCGCCCGGCTGAACGTCGCCGATCTGAAGTTGTTCGGCGCGGGCAGCATCCTGTTTCTCGCCGTCCTCATTGTCCTGATCCGTCCTGCATCGGTCTGGCTGTGTACCCGCGGATCCAAGCTCAGCCGCGCCGAAAAGACCTACCTGAGCTTTATTGCTCCCCGCGGTATCGTCGCCGCCGCGGTCGCATCGGTTTTTGCACTGAAACTCGATAAGGCCGGCTATCCCGGCGCGGATATGCTCGTTCCCATGACATTCCTTGTCATCATCGGCACGGTATTCATCTACGGCATCATCGCCTCCCCCCTCGCCCGTTACCTCAAGCTGGCGTTGCCCAACCCCCAGGGGATCCTGATTCTCGGGGCTCACGACTGGGCCCGTACGCTCGGGCAGACATTAAAGGCGGAGAATGTGCCGGTGCTGCTTGTCGATACCAACCGCACCAACATCCAGGCCGCACGGATGGACGGACTTCCCGCCTATCACGGCAATATATTGATGCCCGATGTGCGTGAAGATATCGACCTCGGCGGTATCGGTAAAATGATGGCTCTGACACCCAACGACGGAGCCAACTCCCTCGCGGCCATTGAGTGCATGGAACTGTTCGAGCGTCAGTTCATCTTCCAGCTCGCACCGACCGGTAATGCCGGCAAGGAAAAGAGCAAGGAGATCCCGCACCACCTTCACGGCCGGTATCTGTTCGGGAAAGATATGACCTACAAGGCCTTCTCCAGTCTCCTGAACCAGGGGTTTGTGATCAAGAAGACCAAGCTGAACAAGGAATTCACCTACAAGGATTTTCAGGCCGCGTATGGCGACATGGCCAAGCCACTGGTGCTGGTGATGGAAAACCGCAACACCCAGATTCTGGCCGCCGGCTCCGCCCCCCTGAACCCCAAGCCGGGATCAACCATCATCAGCCTCGTCCCCGCCGAACTGTCCGGCAACCCCCGGGATCAGCAGGCCGCCCGAGACCAGAAACGCAAGGCCATGGACCAGGACCAGCAGGACCTGGAAGAAGGCGAATCCGAAGAAACCGTCTGATGCCATGTTTGAGGTTTCGGGTAGGGTGCCGGCAAAAGACCCGGAGATGCCGTTATCCAATCCCGAGGAGCATGCTCCCGTGTGCCCTCAGGCTCGCTGAACCTCATTGCCTCGCCCGCATCCCGTCGTAGGGTGCGGGGTCGTCGACGAACCGGAAGACGGTCTCGCCCGGCTTGGCCAGGCCCAGCTCTTCCCGGGCGATTTTTTCGACAAACCGGGGGTCGTTGAGCAGTCGCTCCTGCTTCTTGCGGAGGTGGCGGAGCATTTCTTCATCCTGGCGGATTTCCTCTTCCAGCTCATACTGCCGGACGGTCAAATCCTTCATCTGCCGCAGCGGCGGATAAAACACCGCCCCGAGGACAATGATGACCAGCATGACCAGGATCACTGCGGATATCCTGTATATCAGGGACCAGATCGACATGGCGGAACACTATACCCTTTTCGCCGGGAACAGATCAATGCACCGTTCCCCGCTCAATTCATACGCCAGATCATCCAGATTCCGGCGATTTCCGCGGCGAAAACCGGTATCCAGACAATCAGGTCCGGACGTAACTGCGGTTTGTCGACCAGGGAATTGGCGATGATGATAAAAAGGTAGAAGAGAAAGACCAGCATAAGCGCGACCCCGAAGCCCACCGAGGATTCCTTTCGCTTCGACCGCATCCCCAGCGGAACCCCCAACAGGGTAAAGGCAAAACAGGAGATCGAGAGAGCCAGCCGCTTGTTCAGCTCCACCACCTGCTTCATGCGCTGCTTGCGAAGGTCCGCTTCCTCAAGTTCGGGATAGGCGCTTCGCACGTCCCGGATGTTGGTGATCAACTCGCGCATCGTCATGTCGGACGTCTTGCGGCTGGTTGACCGCCGGGCCATTCGTGAGAAGTCGAGCTTCACCGGGTAATATTCGGCGTTGATGTAGTGGGACTTGGTCAGGTCGGCCGCATCGGCCCCGGCATCCCGCTGGTCGATGCGGACATTGTAGAGGTCGACATACATCGCCCGCTCCTCCTGCTCGGTCCGGATCTCGCCGCGTTCCGCTCTTACATTCCGCACCGGCCCGCTTTCGTCCATCTCGTAGACAACGATGTCCTCCACCGTATTTCCGTCCCGGTCTCCGACATAGATCATCAGGTTGGGGAATTCGCGGACGAAGCGGCCGGGCTCGAGTAGATTGGCCGGCTCATCAATCCCGATGTCCGACACGAGTTGCCGGAACAAGTGCTTACAGGTCGGGGCCACGGTGGCGTTGATGTACATACAGAGGCCGGAGGCGAGGACGGAGACGACGAGAATCGGGGCGAGGATCTGCCACAGGTTGAGCCCGCAGGCCCGCATTGCGGTCAGTTCCCCGTCAAACGACAGGCGCCCGAACAGCAGCAGAACCGCGGTGAGGATCCCCATGGGGATCGTGAAGGTGAGCATGTAGGGAATGTTGTAGATGAAGATCTTGAGGATAAAGACTCCGGAAATTCCCCGGGCTGCGAAATCGATGGCGCGGACAATCACCCCGATACACATGACGAAGGTGAGGATCAGCACCGTCATCGCGAAGATCACGAGGAAGTCATTCGTCAGGTAGCGGTTGAGAATTCTCACGAGGATTCCGAATCAGGACGGTCCGAGTTTACGCTTCGCGGATTGGACGGTGTTCAAGAGGAGCATGGTGATGGTCATCGGCCCCACCCCTCCGGGAACCGGGGTAATCGCCGAGGCTTTTTCCGCCACCGCATCAAAATCCACATCCCCGGCCAGTCGATATCCCTTCTTCTTCGAGGCATCGGGCACGCGGTTGACCCCGACATCGATGACCACGGCACCGTCTTTGACCATATCGGCGGTGACGGTGCCGGGGCGGCCGGCCGCGGCGATGATGATGTCGGCCTGGCGGGTATGGACGCCAATGTCCGGGGTTCCGGTGTGACAGATCGTGACCGTGGCATTGCCCAGCTCGTTTTTCAGCGACAGCAGGTTGGCCAGCGGGCGGCCCACGATGTTGCTGCGGCCGACGATCACCACATGACTCCCCGCGACCCGGGCCCCCGAGCGCTTGAGCAGGTGGAGGACCCCGTGGGGGGTGCAGGGCAGAAAGGTTTCCCGGCCCAGCATCATGCAGCCGGCGTTGTAGGGGTGGAATCCGTCGACATCCTTCGCCGGATCGATTCGGTCGATCACCTCATGCTCGATCGAGGAGTCGGGAAGCGGGAGCTGAACCAGGATTCCGTGAATCCGATCATCACGGTTGAAAGCATCCACCGCCTCAAGAATGCGTTCCCGGGAGGCATCGGCCGGCAGCTTGACCTCATCCGAATACAGCCCGGTTTCCTCACAGGCTTTCTCTTTGGCCGTTACGTAGGAGCGGGATGCCGGGTCGTCCCCGACCAGCACCACGCCCAGCCCCGGGATGATCCCTTTTTCGCGCAGCAGAGCGGTTTCCGCCCTCAGCTCTTCCCGCATGTCCGCGGAGATCTTTTTTCCGTCCAGAATCGCAGCCGTCACAATCAAACTCCTGTAGGTACAAACCGATGTCCCCCGCATCCTATAGGCCGAAGCCTTGAGCAATCAACCTTCAATGGCAGCCGGGGATTCCCGCCTTGAATCTGCATACCCGGTCGACTAGATTCACCCGATGCTGAAAAAACTTGCATTCTCGCTTGTCCCGCTCGCCCTTCTGCTCGCGATTGGCGAAACCGTGGCGCGTTTCTCGGGCCGTGACTTCAAGTCCGACCGCTATTTCTACGTAGCCGGGGGACATGAAGAGTACTTCGGTACCGAAAAACTATACATCCGGTACGAAGTCCGCCCCCCCTATCACTGGGTACCGGAACCGAATACGCGGATCACGAATAATAAGGGATTCCGGGGCCCCGACTGGTACGAAACCAAGCCGGAGGGCGTGATACGCATCGCATCGATGGGCGACTCCTGCACCCTCGGCGGGCAGGAGTCCTACTCGGAACGCCTTGACCGCCTCCTCCACGAAGCCCTCGGAACCCGCAAGTACGAAGTCCTCAACGCCGGGGTTGGATCCAGCAGCACCCATCAGATGCTTCAGTTGTTCGACCAGTATGTGGCGCCGATGAAACCGGATGCCCTCCTTGTGTTTCCCGGATGGAATGACCGGTGGGTGCACGACGGCCGGCCGGACAAGGAGCATGTCCTCCCCTCGCCGACCCAGGAGAAAATCCGCGCGGTACTGATGAAATCAAAACTGTTCCAGGCCCTCGTCTATTTCGCCGACCGGATGCGGGGGGATGAGAAATCCCAGCGCGTCCCCCCGAAGGATTTCGAGGCCAACCTCCGCGCGTTCGCCAAGCGAGCCCGCGACATGAACATCCCGATGTATCTGTGCACCACGCCGGACGGCGTGCCGGATTCGGCGATCCGCAAACGGTTCCGTCTCGACAAGGAACGGTGGGACTGGGAATCAGACCTGTATGCCCTGTACAAGGATAAGGTCGAGGAGCCGGTCGCTTGCTGGAACTACATTCATAACCTGTACAAGGACATCATCCGCGAGGTCGCGGAATCGGACGACAACATCACCCTGATCGATCTTGATGCGACCATTCACGAGCGGCGCGCCCTGTACGACGAAC
>JAUIHQ010000088.1 GCA_030432155.1 bacterium
AGCGGCGACCAGTTCCCGATCGGTGCGGATTACCTCATCCAGGGGGCGACCTTGTTTGCGTTTACCGGATCGAATCCGCTGGTGTTCGGCTGGAATCCGGTCGAGACACTGCCGTTCGACAACAGCTTTCAAAACAAGGATTTCGTCGTGTCCGTTCCCTTGACGTTGCTCGGGGAACCCGAGGGCATTCATTTCCTGCTCTATGGCGACAATGTACTCAATGGAAATACCCCCGACTATTATCCGGACGAAGCAGACCAGGGGGAGGGCGGGGAGGCGTTCGAGTATCGCCCGGCCTCGACGCCGGAAGAACTGTAACGGAAAAACATTTTGCGAATGGGATGACGACGGGAACCTTAACCAAACGGGAGCTGCCATGAAACGAGTGATAACCGGATGCCTGATTGCCATCGTCTGCGCCGGATGGGCAACGACGGCGGATGCGGATCTGATCTCAACCCTGAACAATACCACCGACGGCATCACCATCGATTCCGACCGCAGCGATTGGGCCGGTCTCACCGCGTACCCCGACGATTCCGCCGGTGAACCCGGCATCGGCGCGTTCGACGTGGATTGGGACACCATCACCCTTGCCAATTCATCCGACCTCTCCACGTTCTACATCCGCTACCAGTTGAACAACGCGGCGGACTTCGGCAGTTTCCCCGCGTTCTACAATCTGTTCATCGATACCGATGAAGACCGGGGCACCGGATATATCGGCGGCGGCAGCCAGCTTCCGATCGGTGCGGAGTACCTGTTGCAGGGCGCAACGTTGTATGCGTTCACCGGCGGAGCAAGCCAGACGGCATTTAGTTGGGGGTTCGTGACCGCCCTGACGTCGGACAACAGCTTCAGCAGTCTCGACATCACTTTCTCCATGGCCGCCTCATCCATTGGCAATGCCGACACCTTCGACTTTGTCGCACTCGGGGACAACGGCCTGAACGGCAACACGCCGGATTACTACCCTGATGACGGCAACACGGGTTCCGGCGGCGATTATTTCAAATACACCGCGGTGCCGGAGCCGGTGACCGCAGGTCTCCTGTTCGTCGGCGAAGCCCTGCTCTCCCTGCGCCGCCGCAAACCGGTCGCCTGATCGTTTCACCAACACCGACTGAGAACCGAACATGCAGCGTCCTCCCGCGACGCACAGGATCAACCGGGCGGGAGGGACGCGGGCCTCCGCGTCCGAATGCGTTTGACAACAACCAACACTCAACATCGAACATCCAAGTTTCGAAACCCGAAACCCGAAACCCGAAACCTTGACTCGCAACATGTCAAAAAGCCGCCATTTCATCACAAACGGCAACAGGTGGGCTGGATGGTTTCTGGCTGTCTGTCTCGTCGTCCCGATGTCGGCCCGTGCGGTTCGCCTTTCCGACCCGGACTATGCTGCGGCATTGCTCGACGGTGAATGGGCGAGCGCCCCGGTCGGGACCGTCTCACCTCGTTCCGGCGGTGACTCCATCGGCTGGGCTGTTCGCGATGATGGATTGTATCTGCAGTGGCCGGTTGGTGATTCCATGCAGGAACGTCGTTTCCACCTTCAGCTTCGCCGGGCCGATACCGAAACGGCCGCCAATGCAAAGATCCTGAACCCGACGTTCCACCGGCGCGACCGGCAGGTCCGTATGAGCGGCGCCATCCCGGCATGGGGATTGAAGGTGGATACCGTACTTATTCCCCGCAATGGTTGGATGGAAGGGGCGGTGCGGTTGCGCACTGCGAGCGGTGAAGATCTCCCTCTGAGGATCGAGGCATGGCTCGTTGCCGGAGATCAGGCATGGCGGTGGTGGGAGGATCCCCGCCGGTCGCAGGATGCCGCGGGCGACGGTGTGTTTGCCAACACCACCCGTGTGCTCGCGGGCCTCGACGGCACCATGTCCCGCTATCCGCTCGCATGCCTTACCCGCCCCGGAGAGGGCCTGGTCATGGCCGTCCCCCTGATGCGTCCCCGGGTGTTTCAACTCAGATACGACGGCAGTGAACATTCCTTGGGCTTGTCGGTGGACCTCGCTGTTTCACCATCAACCGACAAATTCCCTTCCGAAGCCTCGTTCTTCTTCAGCTTGTATCCCACCGACCCCTCGCTGGGTTTCCGGGGCGCGCTGGCGAAATATATGACGATCTATCCTGAAGGCTTCGTCAAACGGGCGGAACGCGAAGGGGTCTGGATGCCGTTCACCCGGATCAACGATGTGCAGGATGCGCAGGATTTTCATTTCGGTTTCCACGAATACGGGGCGGTGGATTTTGCCTACAACCAGGCCCACGGCATCTATTCGTTTTTGTACGTGGAGCCCTGGACCTACTGGATGGCGATGGCCCCGGACGTACCGCGCGAGACCGCCACTGCCATGCAGCAACTGCGGGATCTTGCCTCGGGCGGTGATGCGTGGAACCGCAACATGGCAAGGGCCACGCTCCAGAGCGCGGTCTACAATCCGGACGGCAAACCCTCCCACCAGTTCGTGGATCAACCCTGGTGCAGCGGAACCCTGTTTTTCAACAATGCCGATCCCGATATCGACCTGCCCGGTTATGAGGGTTTGAACATGGGCCAGCTCAATATGGAAACGGCACGCAAGGGGGTTGTGGAGCGAAGCAGCCTGGTGATCGAGGGATGGGATGCATTTGCCGACGGATACAACGTGGATCGCAACGTTTCCCATGACGGGCCATCCGGCAGTATCCGCCTGGATCGTACCCCGGAGAGCGGCGACCGGGGAGCGGTGCAGGTCGTCACGCTCCGGCAGGACCAACCCCGCCCGGTGTGGATCCGCGCATGGAGCCGTGCGGATGCGGTTGCGGAAGGCGCCGCGGTCAACTATTCCCTCTATGCCGATGTCACCTACCGCAATGGATCCAATTCATGGGGTCATGCCGTGGGCTTCGACAGCGGCACCCACAACTGGCAGGCACGGGAGGTGGTGATCCTTCCCGAGGCTCCGATCGAGTCGGTGAAGGTACACCTCCTGCTGCGCGGTGAACGGCATGGAACCGCATGGTTTGACAATGTGGAACTGAAGGAACTGCCGACCGAACTGGGCTCCGCGGTTCTTCCCGGTTTATGGGAGCCGTATCTGCGCGGCTTTTCGCGTGATGAGGGTCGCCCTTACGAGGGCCGCTATTCGGCCCGCATCGATCGCGGTTCCGCCGAAGGCCCGGGTGGAGCACTGATACGCATACATCCCAACCAGGAAAAAGCCTCTGACCTGTTGATTCACTTCCTGAGCCGGACGGAAGGCGTATCGGCCCAGACGGGCGATGCCGATCTCGGATTGGTTGCGGATATCTACTTTACCGACGGCTCAGCGGACTATGGGGTCTCCGTGCCCGCGACGCCCGGTGCGGCCTGGTCGCCATCCGCTTTTCGCTACCAGCCGGGCAAACCGGTCCGTTCCATAAACCTTCATCTGCTGATGCAGGGGCCCTACACCGGAACGGTGTGGTTTGATGCGGTGTCGGTTGCGGATGCCGAAACCGGACAGGCGTATATCCAGGATGAAGGGTTTGAGCGAACCGGTTCGGCCGGGCATGAGGATGAGCTGGCGGCTTTGCCCAACCGGATTCGTGATGGTGCATTCACCGGCGATGTGTCGGACATCCGTTCCGACGGGATGTATCTCGATTCCATGGAAGGCTGGGCGAACCGGCTGAATTTCCGCCGCGAACATTTCGCCTCGGTTGATGTGCCGCTGGTCTATGAAACCGGAACCGGCCGGACCGCCATTTTCAACCTGTTCTCGAACTTTGAGTTCACGCAAGCCATGGCCGACTACCTGCATGCGCATGACCGCTTGCTGATGGGGAACTGGGTGCTGATCGATTATCCCTTTCTTGGCGCGTTGCTCGACGTGCCGGGCAAAGAGGTTCACTGGTTGAATTCCGAGCATGTTTTTTCGCCCGATCCCGACGCGGTCATGCTGTACCGCCGGGCGATGAGCGGAACCAAACCTTATCCCCTCCTGCTGAATGTCCGGTTTGAGCATTTCACCCCGGAGATGATGGTGCGTTTTTTCCACCGGTCGATGTTCTACGCATTCTACCCCGGCATGTTCTCCCACGATGCGGCATCGAACCCCTACTTCGAAAATCCCGACCAGTACAACTGTGACCGGCACCTGTTTCTCGACATGATCCCGATGGTGCGGACGTTGTCCCGGGCAGGATGGGAACCGGTCACCCATGCCGCCTGCGATGAGCCGGACATCCTCGTCGAGCGATACGGCTCGGATCCGGCGAGCGGGTTGTATGTTGCGGTTCATCACGACGGAGAAGGGCGAACACGGGGGACGGTCACCCTGGACCTTGTCCGCATGGGGGTCGATGGTGATGTCCGCCTGCTGGACCTTGCCGACGGCAGTCCGGTGGAGCAGGCTGGGACAGGTGGCACGGTGTCAACCGTGGTGCAGCTCGGTTCGTACCGCACCCGGATCCTTCAGGTCCTGCCGACGACGCCGGAAGCGGCGGCGGATGTCGTGAACGCTCGCGCCGATGCGGTGCGGGCGACAATGGCCCGGCATCTCGAACAGGGCAAGATTGATGAAGAGAAAGCCGCCGGCATCATCGAAATGATCAATGCCATACGCACATCCTTTGCTTCGGGAAAAGGAGGTAAAGCTTCAGCTCCGTTGACGGCCCTGCAGTCTTTTGCTGCAGTGTATGGTCATGCCGACCTTCTCAAGGCGGTCCATGCGCTCGAGAATGCTGTTGCCACCGCGGAGCTGCTTCGGCTCGGTTGGCGGGCCGACCTCCAGGGAGATGAATCGCTGGTTTCACCATCGGACGGCAGGTTAACTCTCATCCTCCATCGAAGCGAACCGGACGCGGCAACCATTTCACGGGCCGTTCTGTCCGGCGACTCCATTCGGCCTGCTGCGCCGATTGCCGGACAGGGCAGCACGACGGATATACCGGGTAACGTTTCGGACCGCACCGACGAAATCGTGATCGCGTTTCCTTATTCACTGCCCGGCGGGATCGATCCGGGCGCGGAGTGCCTTCTACGGATCGAACTGGTTGTGGAGATGAACGGGACGTCGATTCCCCTCGTCTTGAATCGGCGGGCCGGGGTCATGACGGGTTTCGACCTGTCGGTGTCGCCGTCGCGCGTGCTTTCGACGGAGGGTAGGGGCGAGTGGCGCATGGAGATTCACAATCGCCTCGATACGCCGGCCGCGATCGAGTTGACCTCGCGGCTTGAAGGACCGCGAACCCTGCAGCCATCGTGGCGGCACCAGTCTGTGAATGTGCCGGCCCACGGGTCGCGTACCGTCACACTCGAGGTGGCGGATCCGCCGCCGGAGAAGCCGGAACGTTACAAGTTGTCGATACAAGCATTCCTGGATACACGGCTGATTGGGGAGGCCGCCGCCGCGTGGTTGCGTTACCCGGCCTTCGCCAGCCTGGCTGCAGCCCCCGAGGCGGAGGTGAAGGTGGATTCGACCTTTGCCGGCTACAGCCCGTCGGCTCTTCACGACGGCATTGTCGATACCGCCGGTTTGAACTGGTCGGAAGCCGCGTGGGCTTCGGCCGAGCTGGCGGTTCCGCACTGGGTGGAGATCCGCTGGCCGGACAGCCGCAATATCAGGGGCATGGTGATTCACTGGGCGGAGGACGGCGGAGGCTGGTTTGTCTCAACGAACTACCGGCTCCAGGTAAGGCGGGATGGGCAATGGGTCGATCTGTCCGGGGTGACGCGCAGCGAACGTCCGGGCATCCACACCCATACCTTTCCGGTGATGGAAACCGATGGTGTCCGGCTCTGGCAGGAGGCGGGGGGCGGACCGGAATCCCGGCCCGACCTGCTTTGGATTCGTGAACTTGAGGTTGAGGGAGAGTGATGATGACGAAACGTAGCGGTGCGAACATCGAACATCCAACACCGAACATCCAACACCCAACCGGGCGGAATCCCGGAAACATGGATCGTCCGGCGCGATATTTTCTTTGTGCGATCGCCGTCTTTTTGACGGTACACGCCGCGCACAGCGCCATCATTGAAAAAGTTGAATGGGAACGGGACAAAAGCCGGGATGCCTGGATTGTTGCTGTACACGTCAACGAGCCGGTTCCCGCGGAGCGGGTCCGGGTGTTGATGGATGTTGACGGTCCGGACACCGGAGGCGCGGGCATCGGCGCAGACTGGATGATCGAGGGACCTCACCTGTTTCGCGATGCCGGCCGGGGTGCATGGTCCTGGGAAGAAGTGGACGCGGTTTCGGCTATCGTTACCCCGGAAACCATCCGGATGCTGATCGAAGGTGTTCCCGCCGAGGTTGCCATGAACACCGTGGCGGAAATCACCGATGACCAATGGCAGACCCGTCAGCGTTTCCCGGAAAACGGGTTGCTGGAGGTGAAGCTGGACGATGTTCCGCGTGCGAACTGGCAGACTTATGCCGCGGCACAGCTCGATGATGCATTGGTCATGACCGGAGGGGCGCCGTTTCGGACCGCGGGCGGAAAACTCGGATTCCGCATCGACCTGCGCGGACAACCCGACCCCGGCCGTATCCGTATCATGGTGAATACCGACGGGCAACCGACGGGATGGTCCGGTGCAGGCATCGATGTCATGGTCGAAGGATTGCTCGGGTTCCGCTATCCTGAGGGCGAGACGGATTGGCGATGGGACGGGCAGGGTGGTGTTATCCATGCCGTGGTATCCAACAGCGTCTACATCGTCCTCCCGTTTGTGGACGTGCCCGATACCTTCTCCTGGTATGCTGAAACCTTCGCTCCTGACTGGGTCGTACACTATCGTCATCCCGGACAGGGGATGGTGACATCGAAGGGCGGCGGGTTGGCCGTATCACCGGAGATTCTCGAACCTCCGCCGCCGGTCATCTCACGTTTGCAGGAACACCAGCCGGAGTCCCTGTCCCGCCGGTATCAGCGGGACTACCTTGAACGCAACTGGCAGCCGACCGAGGAAGCGCCGGTTTTGCCCCGCCTTGCCGTGCCGGGCGCGGAACAACCTGCGGAACTCATCCTCGCCGTGACCGATCCGGCGTCCGGCCGCACCACGGCCTTGACCCCCTCCGCGGCCTGGACCGACGGTTCCATGATCCGGTGGACCGGAGGGATCGAAGATGACGCGACCTGGCATCTTTACGTGACAAGGGATGGCCCGGGCCGTCTTGATGTCGTCGGCGCCATCCATGCCGATGCACCGGCGTGCTACCGGGTGACGGTCGGTTTGCGTTATCCCGGCGCTGACTGGACATGGCATCAGGATATGACGACATCCGAGCCGATCGAACCGGGAAGCGCCTTTTCCTTCACCGCCGCATCGCCGTACGGCATGACCCAGCAGCGGTCCTATTATCCGTTCGGCGTGATCGCTTCGCCTTCGGCCGTACTGGTGGCCGAGACCGATGGACGGGAGCCGCGGCCGTTCATCATCGAGGCCGATGCCGTCCATTCCCGGCTGGCCGTGCACTACGATCTGGCCGTCACACCATTGACTGAACACTTTCCCGGTATCGCCACCTTTCATGCCCGCTTTCGTTCCGAACCGGCGGACACCCGGCATCCATTCCGGGCCGCGGTTCAGGACTTCTACCGTCGCGATCCGGCCTGGAAGGCGGCGAGAGTGCCTGCGCACGGACTGTGGATGCCTTTCACCGATATCGGCACCATCGAGGACGCGGAGGATTTCGGCTTCGCCTTTTTCGAGAAGGTGGGGCCTCTCGGTTCCGATGTCGATGCGGCCATGGCGCAGGATGTCCTGACCTTTCCCTATACCGAACCTTGGCTCTACTGGCTGAACCTGCCCGATCCTTCGCAGTGGAATGCCGAAGCGGCGATCGAGCGCATGCATGAACTTGCCGGCGCCGGTTTCGGGAAGGACCGGGACTTTGCCTCGGCCGGCCTGCTGGGCGCCTCGCGCAACCCGGACCAGGAACCCCGCATCCGTTTCATGAACACACCATGGAGCACCGGCGGCCGTATGGAGGTGAATACCGATCCGGAGCTTCCGGTTACCGATGATGCCCCGGTGAACCGTGCGATGGCGGAGTGGCGGTACATCGAATCGGTGCTCGCGGATCCCCGGGTTCACGGCATCTACCTCGACTCCATGTCGGCGATGGAGACTGTGGACTACAACACCAACGCCATCCGCGTGGCCGACTATCCCTGCACATTCGAGCCCGGGGTGCTGCGGCCGGGCGTGGCCATGACCATCCAGGCGGTTGAATTCACCGCCGCTTTGTCCGGGCTGCTCAAGTCGGAAGGCAAGTACCTGATGGCCAACTTCCCCTGCTGGAAGTTTCCGTTCTTCATGCCATACATCGATGTGCCGGGGGAGGAAACGACGTGGTACAGCGGGAACCGCTTCGTACCGATGGATGAAGCGGAATTGAATTTCCGGCGCGTGGTGTCCGGTCAGAAACCCTTCGGATTCCTCCAGGCCACACACTTCGACACCCTCTCCCGGGGCGACATGGAGAAGTATTTTCAGCTCTGCCTGTACTACGCCTTCATGCCGAGCTTCTTCAGTCATGACGGCGCCAACGATCCCTACTGGGTGGATGCAGACCTGTACAACCGCGACCGGCCTCTGTTCCTGACCTATGTTCCGCTGATCCGCCGCCTGTCCGCTGCCGGCTGGCAGCCGGTACCCGCGGTTGCATGCGAGGATCCGTCGATCGCTTTCGAACAGTTCGGCCGTGGGGAGGATACCTCGTGGTTTCTCACCGTCCGCAATCGTGGAGCGGATGACGTAACCGCCCGCTTGATGCTTGGTGATGACCAACGGGATCGGACCGCCTACGATATTTTTTCCGGTTCACTGGGGATGGCAGGGGAGGACGGCAGCATCACCCTGCATCTTCCTCCGGAAGCTGTGACCTGCATCCTCGTAACCAGGCCCGAGCAGATTTCCGCCGAGGTGGATATCATCCGGCGCTGGGCATCCAAGGCCCGTCTGTACGGGTTTGCCGCCCGCAACCTTCATTCGTTCATGCGCGAGCGCGAAAGCGGTCTGATCGCAGGTATCGGTCAGGAGCAGCAGGGGGTGCGGGGAGAGACCATTGAACATCTTCTCACCGTGTCCAACGCAGGACCGGATGCCGTCACCGTGATGGTCCCGGCGGATGATGCCGATACCCGTGTCGAGCTATCACCGGGAACCGGCGTAGCCCTACCGGTGACCCGGGCGGACGATGCCGGCGATGGATGGATCCATGTCACATGGTCGGTGCAGAGCGGGGAACAGGCCCGGCGGTTCGAACGATACACCCGCCCCGCCGCGGTCGAACCGGTGCAGGTGTCCGGTCCCGACGGACGGGTCCAGGCGAAGGGGGATTCGCAGACCCTTGACTATCGATTCACATCGAGAAGCAAGATTGCACGCATACTCGAGATGACCATCGATGGCGCAGCGCCCCGCACCGTTACCGTCCCGCCCGGTGGTATGGCCGAGGAGTCGGTCTCCATCCCCCGCGGTGACGGAACCTCCCGCACGGTTCCGGTGGAGGTAACGCTGGATGGACGCACGGTGTTTACCGCGAACGCGGTGGTGGTGTTCAAGCCGCCGGTGGATCACAAGGGCCGGCTACCGGGGGTCCGGGTGACGGCCGACAGCACCTATTCCGGTTATACCACCGATGCCCTGATCGACGGTGTGGTCGATACATCGGGCATGGCGTGGAACGAAGCCGCGTTCGCCACTGCCGAGTCAACCGATCCCCACTGGGTCCGCATGTCCTTTCCCGTGCCGCAGACGATTCATCAGGTGACTGCCCACTGGAATCGGGAGGGCGGGGTGCTCTACGCATCACAACAGGGCGAGGCCTGGGGGCTCCTGCCCGACGAAACCTGGGCGCGACTCGGTGCTATGGCCGGCCGGGAAAATAATGCATCCTCAACCATCGCATTCGATCCCGTCTTGGTTCGCGCGGTGGAGTGGAGGCAGCCTCCGTCCGGGGGGGCGGCCGCGCGGCCTGACCTGATCTGGCTGGTGGAGCTGGAGGTTCAGTGAAACTCGCGTTCTGGGACTGGATGATGATGGTGGTGCCCCTCACCGGGGTCATCATCATCGGGGCGTATGCGCGGAAGTACATGCGGAGCGTGGCCGACTTCATGACCGGCGGCCGTCTCGCCGGGCGATATCTCGTGGCGGTGTCCGACGGCATGGCGGCGATGGGGCTGATCACCGTGGTTGGTCAATTTGAGTTCGTGTACAAATCCGGCTTCGCGGTCAGTCACTGGTTCAGCCTGTCGATTCCGGTGTGGCTGTTCATCAACCTCACCGGCTATATCGTGTATCGTTTCCGGGAAACCCGGGCCATGACCATGGCCCAGTTTTTCGAGATCCGATACAGCAAGCGCTTCCGGATCTTCACCGGGGTGCTGGCCTACCTGTCGGGCATCATCAACTACGGCATTTTTCCCGCGGTCGCAGCCCGCTTTTTCATTTACTATTGCGGGTTGCCGGTCACGGTGGAGATCGGCGGACTCGCCTTGTCGACGTATGCATTGCTCATGGTATTGTTCCTCAGCCTCGCCCTGTTGATTACCCTTGCCGGCGGACATCTGACCAGCATGGTCACGGATTGTGTGCAGGCCCTGTTCGGCTATGCGATCTACCTCGCCATCGCGATCGCGATCCTGGTCCTTTTCAGTTGGACCCAGATGTCCGAAGCCCTGCTGGACCGTCCACCGGGCGAGTCGTTGTTGAATCCGTTCGATACCGGGAAGCTCCAGGATTTCAACCTCGCCTACGTCATCATCAGCATCATCGGCAGCGTGTACGCCTACATGGCCTGGCAGGGGAACCAGGGCTTCAACGCCGCGGCCGCCAATCCCCATGAGGCGAAGATGGGCCGCATCCTCGGCACCTGGCGCGCCGGTGCGCTGTACGTTGTGCTGTCCCTGATTGCCGCGGCCGCCTATACCTACATGCACCATCCCGACTTCATCGCGGGGGCGGCGGCGGTGACCGAGGAGCTTTCCCATATCGGTGAACCCACGATCCGGACCCAGGTGACCGTTCCGGTCGCCATCTCCCATTTCCTGCCGGTGGGTTTGATGGGGGCGTTCGCCGCGGTCATGCTGTTTCTGATGATCTCGACCGACACAACGTACCTGCATTCATGGGGCAGCATCCTGATCCAGGATGTTGTGCTGCCGCTTCGCAACAAGCCGTTCGAGGCGAAGGAGCATATCTTCTGGCTCCGCATCTCCATCATCGGGGTGGCCCTCTTCGCATTCCTGTTCAGCCTGTTCTTCCGGCAGAACGACTACATCTTCATGTTCTTTTCCATCACCGGGGCGATCTACCTCGGCGGGGCCGGTTCGGTGATTGTCGGCGGACTGTACTGGAACCGTGGAACCACCGCCGGGGCGTGGTCGGCGATGATCACCGGCGCGGTGCTGGGGGCGGGAGGGCTCATTCTGCAGCAGGTCTGGCCCGGGATGTCCGACCGGTTGCTCACGGTCTGGCCCGACAGCACCTTCCTCATCGACAACCGGGAGAGGTTCCCGATCAACGGTCAGTGGATGTGGTTCTATGCCTTCGTCAGTGCGATCCTCGTCTACATCATCGTCTCGCTGCTGACCTGCCGCACTCCGTTCAACATGGACCGCATGCTGCACCGGGGGGCCTATGCCCGCCGCGATGATACCGTGCCGGTGACGCCGTTGACCGATACCCGGCGTTCGTGGATCGATTCCTACCTCGGCATCGACAGGGATTTCAGCCGCGGCGATAAGTGGCTTTCCTACGCCGTGTTCGGCTGGACCATGGGACTGTTCGGCATCTGGCTGGTCGCCACCGTGCTTAATTTGATTCCTCCGTTGAAATGGAGCGACCGGGCGTGGGCGGATTACTTCTGGATCATGGGAATTATCTTCCCCCTGGTGGTGGGTGCGATTACCAGTGTGTGGTTCACCTGGGGCGGGGTGCGGGATTTGCGCCGGCTGTTCCGTCAGCTTGCCGTAGCCGAGAGAAATGAGCTCGACGACGGCCGGGTGATCGATCACCGGAATGCCGACGACCTGTAAACACAACCTGTTGATCCGGAACGATCTGACCCTTTCACCTTCTCCGGATCACGTCCTAATGCCGTG